>NZ_JBSFTT010000004.1:0-445505 GCF_053591415.1 Streptomyces sp. NPDC003032
CGGGCGCACAGTTGACGCAGGTGGAATCGTTCCTGCGCCCTGACGCCGTGGTGGGGCGGGTGGGACTCGAACCCACGGCCGACGGATTATGAGTCCGCTGCTCTAACCGGCTGAGCTACCGCCCCTAACGGCGCGTCGCGCACATTTGTGCGCGCCGTCTGCCGCAGCATAGCCGCTCATACGATCTCTTGCTTCGGATGGTCGGCATCGCTGTCGCATCGCTCGACCATGAGGACCGCAGGGCTGCCCGCGTGGTTCCACCGGCACGGAAAAGGACCCCGGAGACGTGTCTCAGGGGTCCTTCCGTACAGCTCTCCCGACTGGACTCGAACCAGTAACCTGCCGGTTAACAGCCGGCTGCTCTGCCAATTGAGCTACAGGAGACCGAGCTCCCCCGACTGGACTCGAACCAGTAACCTGCCGGTTAACAGCCGGCTGCTCTGCCAATTGAGCTACAGGGGATCGTCTCGTTGCATCGAACGCACCTGCCTGGGAACTCTCCGGGCGGCGGGCGGTCGCTGCGACACATACATTAGCGCAAGCAGGGGGGTGCTCCGCCAATCGGTACCTCTCAGCCGATCAGTGGACGAGCGACAGACCGGCGACAGACAGCGACAGACCAGCGACAGACGAGCGAACAGACGTGCGATGCCGACGCAAGGGAAGGGTGGCAGCCATGCGGTACCGGCTCACATTCGTGGCGGGACTGGCCCTCGGGTACGTACTCGGTACCCGGGCCGGACGCGAGCGCTACGAGAAGCTGAAGAAGTCCGCCCGCGAGATCGCGCAGAACCCGGCCGTGCGCAACACCGTCGAGTCCGCGAGCCAGCAGGGGCGCGAGGTGGCGGGCAAGGCCTTCCACACGGTCTCCGAGAAGGTCGGGGACCGGATGCCCGACTCGGTGGCCGACCGGGTGCGGTCGGTGCGCGAGCGCGGACAGAGCCCCGGTGAGGACGACTGGGGCACGAGCAACACCTAGCCCTGATTCCCGCCGCAGTACGGGAGACGTTCAGCGGTGCGGCAGAATTCCAGGCATGGGGATAGTCGCAGGGTTGGACAGTTCGCCCGATTTCACGCGCATTGTGGTCTGTGACACGGACACGGGCGCCGTACTCAAGCAGGGGTATGCCCCGCATCCACTGGAGAGCGCCGAGGGCGGCGGGCGGCCGGTCGACGTCGATCCGCAGGCCTGGCTGCTCTCCCTCGGCGAGGCCGCGGGCGGGGGGCTGCTCGAAGGCGTGCAGGCCATCGGCGTCTCCGCGCAGCAGAACGCGCTCGTACCACTGGACCAGCACGGCAACACGGTGCGGCCCGCGCTCGTCGGCAACGACCGGCGGGCGCAGGTGGCCGCCGTCGACCTGATCGACGCTCTCGGCGGCCGCGAGGCCTGGGCGCACGCCGTGGGATGCGTACCGCAGTCCGCGCAGCCCGTGACGAAGCTGCGCTGGCTGGCCAGGACCGAGCCGGAGGCGGCGCGGCACGTGGCCGCTCTCATGCAGGCCCCCGACTGGCTGGTGTGGCAGCTCCTCGGCCGCCCGGGGCGGCGTACCACGGACCGCGGCGGGGCGTCCGGCACCGGCTACTGGTCGGCGGCGACCGGCGCGTACCGCCCGGACCTGGTCGAACTGGCCCTGGGGCACCAGGTGATGCTGCCCGAGGTGATCGGGCCCGCCGAGCCGGCGGGGACGACGCCCGAGGGGCTGCTGATCTCTGCCGGGACCGGTGAGACGATGGCGGCCGCCTTCGGGCTCGGCGTACAGCAGGGCGATGCCGTGGTGTCGCTCGGGGCGTCGGGGTCGGTGATGGCGGTGCACCACGAGGCACTGGTCGACGCGGGCGGGATGATCACCTCGCTCGCGGACGCCACAGGACTGCATCTGCCGGTGGTCCACACGATGAACGCCGTGCGGGTGCTGCGCGGCACCGCAGAGATGCTGGGCGTCGCGGACCTGGAGGAACTGTCCGCGCTCGCCGTGAAGTCGACGCCGGGGGCGCACGGCCTCGTACTCCTCCCCTACCTGGAGGGCGAGAAGACGCCCAACCTGCCGCATGCCGCGGGGACGTTGACCGGTCTTCGGCGGGAGTCGATGAAGCCCGAGCATCTGGCGCGGGCCGCGTTCGAGGGCATGCTGTGCGGGCTCGGGGACGCGCTCGACGTGCTGCGCGGGCGGGGGGTGGAGGTGCGGCGGGTGTTCCTGCTGGGCGCCGCCGCCGAGCTGCCCGCCGTGCAGGCGGTGGCCCCCATGCTCTTCGGTACGCAGGTCGTGGTGCCGCAGCCCGCCGACTACGCCGCGATCGGTGCCGCGCGTCAGGCCGCGTGGGCGCTGACCGGTCAACTGCCGTACTGGCAGGGGGCCGCGGCCCAGGTGTTCGAGCCGGGCGAGGAGCTGGCGGTGGGTCAGGCGGTGCGGCAGCAGTACGCGACGGTACGGGAGCAGTCGCACCCCGGAGCGTTCTCGTGACCCTTGTCTCGGCAGGGCCCACACGACCTTTGAGTGAGCCCACTTCTTTACCCGGGCTGATTTTTGACCCGGTCATGGGTTAATCGGTTGCATCCCGAGGGGTCGGGTGCCGCAGGATAGGGGCGACCTCGCCAACTTGCCGACACCCGACTCCTCGAGAGACCGAGCGTGCTCATACGACTCCTGCGGACGTACCTGCGACCGTACAAGAAACCGATCGCCCTGCTGGTGCTCCTGCAGTTCCTGCAGACCTGCGCCTCGCTCTATCTGCCCACCCTGAACGCGGACATCATCGACAACGGTGTCGTCGAGGGGGACACGGGCTACATCCTCACCTTCGGCGGCATCATGATCGCCGTCACCATCGTGCAGATGGTCTGCAACATCGGCGCCGTCTTCTACGGCGCGCGGACCGCTTCCGCGCTCGGGCGCGACGTCCGCGCCGCCGTCTTCGACCGCGTGCAGTCCTTCTCCGCGCGCGAGGTGGGGCAGTTCGGCGCGCCCTCGCTGATCACGCGGACCACCAATGACGTCCAGCAGGTGCAGACGCTGGTCCTGATGTCGTTCACGCTGATGGTGTCCGCGCCCATCATGTGCGTCGGCGGCATCGTGATGGCGCTCGGTCTGGACGTACCGCTCTCCGGTGTCCTCATCGCCGTCGTCCCCGTCCTCGGTATCAGCGTCAGCGTGATCGTGCGGCGACTGCGGCCGCTGTTCCGCACCATGCAGGTGCGGCTCGACACGGTCAACCGCGTGCTGCGCGAGCAGATCACCGGCAACCGCGTCATCCGCGCCTTCGTCCGTGACGCGTACGAGAAGGAGCGCTTCCGGGAGGCCAACGCCGACCTGACCGACGTGTCGCTCGGCACCGGCAAGCTGCTCGCGCTGATGTTCCCGATCGTCATGACCGTCGTGAACATCTCCTCGATCGCGGTGGTGTGGTTCGGCGCGCACCGCATCGACGACGGCGGCATGGAGATCGGCGCGCTCACCGCGTTCCTCGCCTATCTGATGCAGATCGTGATGTCCGTGATGATGGCCACCTTCATGTTCATGATGGTGCCGCGCGCGGAGGTCTGTGCCGAGCGGATCGAGGAGGTCCTCGACACCGAGAGCAGCGTGGTGCCCCCGGCCGCCCCGGTGCGCGCACTGCGCGGCCACGGGCACCTGGAGATCCGGGCGGCGGGCTTCCGCTACCCCGGCGCCGAGGAGCCCGTCCTGAAGGCCATCGACCTGGTCGCCCGGCCCGGCGAGACGACCGCCGTGATCGGCTCGACCGGCAGCGGCAAGTCGACGCTGCTCGGCCTCGTGCCGCGGCTCATCGACGCGACCGAGGGGCAGGTGCTCGTCGGCGGCGTGGACGTGGGCACCGTCGAGCCGGCGCTGCTCGCCAGGACGGTGAGCCTCGTCCCGCAGAAGCCGTACCTCTTCGCCGGCACGGTCGCGACGAATCTGCGCTACGGCAATCCGGACGCGACGGACGAGGAGCTCTGGCACGCCCTTGAGGTCGCCCAGGCCAAGGGGTTCGTGGAAGGCCTTGAGAAGGGCCTCGACGCGCCCATCTCCCAGGGCGGCACGAACGTATCCGGTGGCCAGCGCCAGCGCCTGTCCATCGCGCGCACCCTCGTACAGCGCCCGGAGATCTATCTCTTCGACGACTCGTTCTCCGCGCTCGACTACGCCACCGACGCGGCGCTGCGCAGAGCCCTGTCCCAGGAGACCGCGGAGGCGACTGTCGTCATCGTCGCCCAGCGCGTCTCCACCATCCGGGACGCCGACCGCATCGTGGTCCTCGACGAGGGCCGCGTCGTGGGCACCGGGCGCCATCACGAGCTGATGGAGAGCAATGAGACCTACCGGGAGATCGTCCTCTCCCAGCTCACGGAAGCGGAGGCCGCGTAATGCCCCCTGGCATCGGTGGACCGATGATGGGCCCCGACTCCCGGTCGATGGACTTCAAGGGCTCCGGCAAGCGGCTGCTCGCGCAGTTCAAGCCGGAGCGCGCCACGATGTACGGGATGATCGCGGCCGGAATCCTGAGCGTCGCGCTCTCCGTACTCGGCCCGAAGATCCTCGGCAAGGCGACCGATCTGCTCTTCGCGGGCATCATCGGGCGTGACATGCCCGACGACCTGACCAAGGAACAGGTCATCGAGGGCATGCGCGACAAGGGCGACGGCGGCACGGCGGACATGCTCACCGGCGTCGACTTCACGCCCGGCGAGGGCATCGACTTCGGCGCGATGGGCGAGGTCCTGCTGCTCGCCCTCGGCACGTTCGTGGTCGCCGGCCTGCTGATGGCCGTGGCGACCCGGCTCTCCAACCGCGCCATCAACCGGACCGTCTTCCGGATCCGTGGCGACGTACAGGAGAAGCTGTCGCGGCTTCCGCTGGCGTACTTCGACAAGCGGCAGCGCGGCGAGGTCCTGAGCCGCGCCACGAACGACCTCGACAACATCAACCAGACGCTCCAGCAGACGATGGGCCAGCTCATCAACTCGCTGCTGACGATCGTCGGCGTCCTGGTGATGATGTTCTGGGTGTCACCGCTGCTCGCGCTGGTGGCGCTGGTCACCGTGCCGCTGTCGTTCTTCGTGGCGACGAAGGTCGGCAAGCGGTCGCAGCCGCAGTTCGTGCAGCAGTGGAAGACCACCGGCAAGCTGAACGCGCACATCGAGGAGATGTACACCGGGCACACCCTGGTGAAGGTGTTCGGCCGGCAGGAGGAGTCGGCGAAGGCGTTCGCCGAGCAGAACGAGCAGCTGTACGAGGCCGGGTTCAAGGCGCAGTTCAACAGCGGTGTCATGCAGCCGCTGATGTTCTTCATCTCGAACCTCAACTACGTGCTCGTCGCCGTGGTCGGTGGCCTTCGGGTCGCGTCCGGGTCGCTGTCCATCGGTGATGTGCAGGCCTTCATCCAGTACTCGCGGCAGTTCTCGATGCCGCTCACGCAGGTCGCCTCGATGGCCAACCTCGTGCAGTCGGGCGTCGCCTCCGCCGAGCGGATCTTCGAGATCCTCGACGCGGAGGAGCAGGAGGCCGACCCGGTCCCCGGCGAGCGGCCGGAGAAGCTGCGCGGGCGGGTCGAGATGGAGCACGTGTCCTTCCGCTACGCCGAGGACAAGCCGCTCATCGAGGACCTCTCCCTGGTCGTGGACCCGGGCCACACGGTCGCCATCGTCGGGCCGACCGGCGCGGGCAAGACGACGCTCGTCAACCTGCTCATGCGGTTCTACGAGGTGACGGGCGGGCGCATCGCCCTGGACGGGGTCGACATCGCGAAGATGTCACGGGACGAGCTGCGGGCCGGGATCGGCATGGTCCTCCAGGACACCTGGCTGTTCGGCGGCACCATCGCGGAGAACATCGCGTACGGCGCGACGAAGGACGTCACGCGCGAGGAGATCGAGGAGGCGGCGCGCGCCGCCCACGCCGACCGCTTCGTGCGCACGCTCCCCGACGGGTACGACACGGTGATCGACGACGACGGCACGGGGGTGAGCGCGGGCGAGAAGCAGCTCATCACCATCGCGCGGGCGTTCCTGTCCGACCCGGTGATCCTGGTGCTCGACGAGGCGACCAGCTCCGTCGACACACGGACCGAGGTGCTCATCCAGAAGGCGATGGCTCGCCTCGCGCACGGGCGCACTTCTTTCGTCATCGCGCACCGGCTCTCCACGATTCGGGACGCCGACACGATTTTGGTCATGGAGGACGGGGCGATCGTGGAGCAGGGTACGCATGACGCCTTGCTGGCGGCGGACGGGGCGTACGCGCGGTTGTACGCGGCCCAGTTCGCTGAGGCGGTGGCTGAGGTCGACTAGCGCCGTTGGTCAGTCCAAGTAGCCCCTCAGCTGGTCCGCGAACGCGTGGTCGCGGAGTTTGTTGAGGGTCTTGGACTCGATCTGGCGGATGCGTTCGCGCGTCACGCCGAAGATGCGGCCGATCTCCTCCAGGGTGCGGGGCCTGCCGTCCGCGAGGCCGTAGCGCAGTTGTACGACCTTGCGTTCGCGCTCGCCGAGCGTGGAGAGGACCGCCTCCAGATGCTCGCGGAGCAGCAGGAACGCGGCCGATTCCACGGGGGAGGTCGCGTCGCCGTCCTCGATGAGGTCGCCGAGCGCCACGTCGTCCTCCTCGCCGACGGGGGCGTGCAGCGAGACCGGCTCCTGCGCCAGGCGCAGCACCTCGCTGACCCGCTCGTGGGGCAGGTCGAGCTGGGCGGCCACTTCCTGGGGCGTGGGCTCGTACCCGCGCTCCTGGAGCATGCGGCGCTGGACGCGCACGACGCGGTTGATCAGCTCCACGACGTGGACGGGCACGCGGATCGTGCGGGCCTGGTCCGCGAGGGCGCGGGACATGGCCTGCCTGATCCACCAGGTCGCGTACGTCGAGAACTTGTAGCCCCGGGCGTAGTCGAACTTCTCGACGGCCCTGATCAGGCCGAGGTTCCCCTCCTGGACGAGGTCGAGCATGGTGAGCCCGCGGCCCACGTAGCGCTTGGCGACGGAGACGACCAGGCGGAGGTTCGCCTCGATGAGGCGGCGCTTGGCCATCCGGCCCATGACGACCAGTTTGTCGAGGTCCAGGGCGAGTTGGGAGTCCAGGTCGGGGGTGTTGCTCAGCTTCTCCTCGGCGAAGAGGCCGGCCTCCACGCCGCGGGCGAGCTCGACCTCCTCCGCCGCGGTGAGCAGGGGGATCCGCCCGATCTCGCGCAGGTACTGGCGGAACAGGTCGGAGGACGGGCCGCCGGTGTCGGCGCGGCTGCGGGGGGCTGGCAGCTCGCTGGTCTCGGGTTCGAGGGCCAGGACCTCGGGGGCTTCGGGGGTTTCAGGGGCCTCGGGGGTGGGCCGTACGCCCGGCGCTTCGGCCACCTCCTGGGTGGCCAGTGTCTCCGGGTGACGGGGGGCGCGGCTCTGCTGAGGGACCGCTTCCAGGACGTCCGTATCCGTTTCCGTATCCGTATCCGCTTCGGCGCGCACGGCGGTTTCGGTCTGGGTGAGGGTCTGGGTCTGCACGGGGGCGACCTCCAGGGTGATCGCTGCTGAGGCGTGCGGCAACGGGAGAGGGACCACGGCCTCGCCGCTGTCCGTCCCGGACACGATGGGTGGAACCGCGGGGGTGTCGGGCCCGCTGTCTGCGGGCCGGCCGCGCTCCGAGGACTCAGGCACCGGAACCCAGTGTGGGGTACGACACACGGCCGCCACGAGGGGCGTGCGGTGACTTTTTGCGTCCAGTCCGTAACCGCCTGGTTACCCGCCGGGTAACCCTTGGCCCCAGGGCCACGCCTCTGGAGGGCCTTCAGAAGGCGCCTAGAGGGCGTCGACTCCGCGGTCGCGAAGCGCCTGGCCGTACTGCTGGAGGACCCACAACTCATTCTGTACGGCGGTCAGTTGCTGAGGGTCACCGCCCGCGCCCAGCCGGGCGAGGCTGCCCTGGACGTCGCGGATGCGGCGGTCGACGGCGCGCAGCCGGACCTGGACGAGCTGCACGCCCGCGTACACCTCGTCGACGGTCTTGCGCAGGATCGCCTCGACGGCCAGCTCGGTGACCATGCGGCGCACCGTGTCGTCGGGCGCCGCGTCGAGCACGCGCGCGAGGTAGGCCTGCGGCTCGGCGATGCCCGCGTCGGCGCCGCCCGCCTCCTCGATGCACTGGCGCACGGCGGCGTAGGGCGGGGCGGTGAACTCGTCCGCCCCATAGGCGTCGAAGGCCGGGGAGACCAACTGGGGGTACTGCAAAGCCAGTTTGAGCAGCTCGCGCTCCGTGCGGTGGGCGGGGCTGCGCAGGGTGAGCGCGGGGCCGCTGGGCGCGGGCGGACCCTGCGCGTATGTCTGCTGGGGCCTGCCCTGCGGCTGCGCGGGGCCCCTGCCGCCGCGGTCGCGGGCCCAGCGGGCCAGCTGCGACACGCGCTTGACGACGAACTGGGTGTCCAGGATGCCGAGCATGCCGGCGAGCTGGACGGCCACTTCGTGCTGCGCGCCGCTGTTCTTGATGCGGGCCACGACGGGCGCCGCCTCGTCCAGGGCCGCGGCGCGCCCGGCGGGGGTCTCCAGGTCGTACCGGCCGACGATCTGGCGCAGCGCGAACTCGAAGAGGGGTGTGCGGGGCTGGACGAGGTCGGCGACCGCCTCGTCACCCTTGGCGAGGCGCAGCTCGCAGGGGTCCATGCCTTCGGGGGCGATGGCGATGTACGTCTCGGCGGCGAACTTCTGGTCGTCCTCGAAGGCGCGCAGGGCGGCCTTCTGGCCCGCCGCGTCGCCGTCGAAGGTGAAGATCACCCGGGCGCTTCCATTGTCCATCAGGAGGCGGCGGAGGATCTTGATGTGGTCGCCGCCGAAGGCCGTGCCGCAGGTCGCGATGGCGGTGGTGACGCCGGCGAGGTGGCAGGCCATGACGTCCGTGTACCCCTCGACGACGACCGCGCGGGAGGCCTTGGCGATCTCCTTCTTGGCCAGGTCGACGCCGTACAGCACCTGGCCCTTCTTGTAGATCGGGGTCTCGGGGGTGTTCAGGTACTTCGGGCCGTTGTCGTCGTCGCGCAGCTTGCGGGCGCCGAAGCCGACGACCTCGCCGCCGATGTCGCGGATGGGCCACATCAGGCGGCCGCGGAAGCGGTCGATGGGGCCGCGGCGGCCCTCCTGGGAGATGCCGGAGAGGGTCAGCTCCTTGTCGGTGAAGCCCTTGCCGCGCAGATAGCGGGTGAGGTGGTCCCAGCCCGCGGGGCTGTAGCCGACACCGAAGTGCGCGGCGGCGGCCTGGTCGAAGCCGCGCTCGGCGAGGAACTTGCGGCCGATCTCGGCCTCGGGGCTCTCCAGCTGCTCCATGTAGAACCGGGCGGCGGCCTGGTGGGCCTCGACCAGGCGGATGCGCTCGCCGCGCTGGTGGCTGGGGTTGTACCCGCCCTCCTCGTACCGCAGCGTGATGCCCGCCTTGGCGGCGAGGCGCTCGACCGTCTCCGAGAACGTGAGGTGGTCGATCTTCATCACGAAGGCGATCGTGTCGCCGCCTTCCTGGCAGCCGAAGCAGTGGAAGAGACCCTTGCTCGGGCTGACCTGGAAGGACGGGGACTTCTCGTCGTGGAAGGGGCACAGGCCCTTGAGGTTTCCGCCCCCGGCGCTGCGCAGCTGGAGGTAGTCGGAGACCACGGCGTCGATCGGGACCGCGTCCCGAACCGCCTTCACGTCCTCGTCATTGATCCTGCCTGCCACGTAGGAATACTACGGCTCGCCTGTGACACTCCCTCCCGACCACCGCCCGGACCACCGTCCGGACCGTCACGCCAGGAGCGACTCCAGGGGGACGGACGGGTCCGCGAGGCGCTCGACGTCCGGCCGCGCGCCCGTGCGGATCAGCTCCTGGAGGGTCTCCGTGACGTCCCACACATTCACGTTCATCCCGGCGAGCACCCGCCCCTCGCGCAGCCAGAACGCGATGAACTCCCGCTTCCCCACGTCGCCGCGGGCCACCACCTGGTCGTACGTCCCCGGGGGCGCCCAGCCCGAGTACTCCAGGCCCACGTCGTACTGGTCGGAGAAGAAGTAGGGCACCCGGTCGTAGCGGACGTCCTGGCCGAGCATGGCGCGGGCCGCCGCCGGGCCGCCGTTCAGGGCGTTCGCCCAGTGCTCGACGCGCAGCCTGGTGTCGAAGAGCGGGTGGTGCAGGGCGGCCACGTCGCCCGCGGCGTGGATGTCCGGGTCCGAGGTCCGCAGGGAGGCGTCGACCACGATGCCGCCGCCGTGCGCGCGCTCGACGAGGTCGAGGCCCGCGGCCTCGGCGAGCGCCGTGCGCGGGGCCGCTCCGATCGCGGCGAGCACGTCGTGCGCGGGGTGCTCCTCGCCGTCGTCCGTGTGGACGGCCAGGACCATGCCGTCCTGGCCGACGATCTCGGTGAGGGACGCCCCGAAGTGGAAGCGCACCCCGTGCTCGGCGTGCAGGTCGGTGAAGACCTGGCCGAACTCGGGGCCGAGGACGGCGTGCAGCGGGGTCGGCTCGCGCTCGACGACGGTGACCTCCGCGCCGTACTCCCTGGCGGCCGCCGCGATCTCCAGGCCGATCCAGCCCGCGCCCGCGATCACCAGGTGGCCGTTGTCCCTGCCGAGTGCCGTGAGGACCTGCCGGAGGCGGTCGGCGTGGGCGAGGCGGCGCAGGTGGTGCACGCCCGCGAGGCCCGTGCCCGGGATGTCGAGGCGGCGCGGCTCGGCGCCGGTGGCGAGCAGCAGCTTGTCGTAGTGGACGACCGTGCCGTCGCCCAGGCGCACGCTCCTGGCCTCGCGGTCGATGGCGACGACGGGCTGGCCCAGGTGCAGTTCCACGTCCGCCTGCGCGTACCACCCCGGTTCGTGGACGAAGACGCTGTCGCGCTCCTCCTTGCCGAGGAGGTAGCCCTTGGACAGGGGCGGGCGCTCGTAGGGGTGGTCACGCTCGTCACCGACGAGGATCACCCGGCCGGTGAAACCCTCGGAGCGGAGGGTCTCGGCCGCCTTGGCACCGGCCAGACCTCCTCCCACAATGACGAACGTCTGATGCGCGTCGACCACTTGTTGCCTCCTTGTCGCCTTGCCAACACAGGGAGCGTCCCGCACGGAGCGTGATGACGGAAGGGGTCATGGCTCAATCCGGCCACTTTCCGTCACCCCCTGTGGTCACTTATCGGTCACTCACCGTTGCGCGCCGGGTGTCTGGCGTGCCGTGAGCCGCGCGTGCAGGGCGCGGGCCGCCGCGTCGGTGAGCGACGCGATCTGGTCGACCACGACACGCTGCGCGGCCCGGTCGTCGGGCGCCGTGTCGTACAGCGCGCGGAACTGCGGGTCGAGCCCGTCGGGGGCGCGCGTGGTGAGTGCCTCGGCTAGCTCGGCGACCACGATGCGCTGGTCCGCGCGGATCCGCTCCTGTGCGGGACGCTGCATCACATAGCGGTCGGCGACGGCCTTGAGCACCGCGCACTCGTGCCGTGCCTCGCGGGGCACGACGAGCTCGGCGGCGTACCGCGTGAGGGGGCCGTCGCCGTGGCGCACGCGCGTGGCGGTCTCCGCGGCCAGACAGAAGCGGCCGATGAGCTGGCTGGCGGCGTCCTTCAGCCGGGCCTGGGCGACGGCCGACCCGTCGTATCCATTCGGCCACCACTCCTGCTCCAGGAGGCGGTCGAGGGCCTGGGCGAGCTCTTCGGGGTCGGTGTCCTTGGGTACGTAGCGTCCGAGGGCCACGGCGTAGATGTCCTGCCGCTCGGGCTCGGCGTGCAGTGCGTTCGGGTCGATGTGCCCGGCGTGCAGGCCGTCCTCGAAGTCGTGGACCGAGTACGCGACGTCGTCCGACCAGTCCATGACCTGTGCCTCGAAACAGATGCGCTGCCCCGGGGCCTCCTTGCGGACCCAGTCGAAGACCGGCCGGTCGTCCTCGTAGACACCGAACTTCATGGACTCCGGGTCGGTGGGGTGGGCGCCGCGCGGCCAGGGGTACTTGGTGGCGGCGTCCAGGGCGGCGCGGGTGAGGTTGAGGCCGACGCTGACCAGGTCGCCGGTGGTCTCGGAGCGGACGAAGCGCTTCGGCTCGATGCGGGTGAGCAGGCGCAGCGACTGGGCGTTGCCCTCGAAGCCGCCGCAGTCCGCCGCCACCTCGTTCAGCGCCTGCTCGCCGTTGTGGCCGAAGGGCGGGTGGCCCAGGTCGTGGGAGAGACAGGCGGTCTCCACCAGGTCGGGGTCGCAGCCCAGGGCGGCGCCCAGCTCGCGGCCCACCTGGGCGCACTCCAGGGAGTGCGTCAGCCGCGTACGGGCGCTGGCGTCCCAGGCCTGGCTCCTGGTGCCTGGCGTGACGACCTGGGTCTTCCCCGCGAGACGGCGCAGCGCGGCGGAGTGCAGCACGCGCGCGCGGTCGCGCTGGAAAGCCGTACGCCCCGGCCTCTTGTCGGGCTCGGCGGCCCACCGCTCGACGGCGGCGTCGTCGTAGGCCTCGTGGGCCTCACATCGCGCGTCCGGTGCGGTGCCGTTCGGTGTTGCGCCGTTCGGTGCTGTGCCGTTCGGTGCTGTGCCTTCCATGCCTTCCATGCACCGACAGTAGACGCAAGCAGTGACAGAAAGGGACCTGGCTTTTTCGTCAGACCGCGGTCAGCCGACGGGGTTCGGCCACCGGCGGAGCGGTGCGGGCCCGGTCGTAGCGGTGCAGGACGAGGCGGGCGAGCGCCGGGTGGGCGCCGAGCGGGGCCGCGGCGACCCAGGGCGCGGCGGCCGCGCTCTGGCCGGCGAAGCGGCCCGGGGCGGTGAAGTACGCGGCGACGGCGGCCCGGGTCCGGCCCTCGGCGGCCAGCGCTTCGAGCGCCTCGGGCACGGTGCGGGTACAGGCCGCGGTGGGCGCGGCGTAGGCGGGAACGACGGGGACGCCCAGCCGGTCGGCGAGCAGAGCGGCGGCCCTCTCGGTGTCGGCGGCCGACTCCGGGTCCCGGGAGCCGGCGGCGGCGAGGACGACCGCGTGACGGCGGCGTGCGGCGGCGCCCGGAGGCCGTGCGGGCCAGCCCGCCTGGACGAGCCGGGTGTGCAGGGCCTCGGCGAGCAGCGGGTGCGGGCCGAGCGGGGCGGCCACGCGGGTATCGAGGTGGGACGCGTCGGCGGCGGCCGCCGGGATGTCACGCTTCACGTGCTGGCCGCGGCTCAGAAGCAGGGGCACGAGCACGGCCGGGCCCCCTCGTTGCGCGGCGAGGGTGTCGCCGAGCAGCGGCTCGTTCAGCTCGATGTGCCCGAGGCGGACGGCGAGCCCGGGACGCTGCTCGCGTATCCGGTCGGCGAGGGCCGTGACGGCGGCGAGGGCGCGGGGGTCGCGGCTGCCGTGGCCGACGAGGACGAGCGTGGGACGGGCGACGGGGCGGAGGCCGGGGCTGTGCAGGCCGGGGCGGCGCCTGCCGTCGGGTGAGACGAGGCTGAGCTGGCTGTCGAGCTGGCTGGTGATGCGGTCCATGAGTTGCGCCGTACTGTCGAGGTGAGTGCTGCCGGACTCGTCGCGGAGAGGGTTCGACGGCGTCATGGACCGAGGATGACCGGGCCAGATTGCGTAGGCGTTGCGCGGCCGTGACGACTGTTTTCGCGGGGCTCACGGAGGGGGGTGGGGCGTGGTCAGGGGCAGGCGTGAGGGGTGTGTGTAGGGGGTGGGGTCAGGGGGGTTTCAGGGTTGCTTCCGGGGCGCGGGGCATGCTCGGCGGTGGCGGGGGCGTTTACCGTTGTGGCAGTGATCGGATCGGGGGAGATCCGGGGGCACGGGGGGCGGAACGCATATGGACCGGATGGACCAGACGGGTCGGACGGACCAGACGGGTCGGACGGACCAGACGGGTGGGACGGGCCGGACGGGGTGGGCACGGCTGCGAGGCCGGGCATGGGCGTGGCTGCGGCGGCCCGCATGGCTGCGGCTTCCGCGTACACGCAAGGGACAGCGGCGGACCGTACAGGCCGCGATGGCGCTCTGCGTGCTCGCGCTGCTGCCCGCGACCTGGCTGTTCGTCACGACGGACCGTGACATCGGCACGGTCGCGGACGCGCCGCGCGCACCGGTCGCGGTGGTCTTCGGCGCCGGACTGTGGGAGGGCGAGCCCTCGCCGTATCTCGCGCACCGGCTGGACGCGGCGGCCGAGTTGTACCGGGCGGGACGGATAGAGGTCGTGCTCGTCACGGGCGACAACGGCCGCGATGAGTACGACGAACCGGACGCGATGCGCGCCTACCTGAAGAAGCACGGCGTGCCGGACCGGCGGATCGTGAGCGACTACGCCGGGTTCGACACGTGGGACTCCTGCGTCCGCGCCAAGAAGATCTTCGGCGTGGACCGGGCGGTGCTGATCAGCCAGGGCTTCCATATACGCAGAGCGGTCGCGCTGTGCGACGCGGCGGGCGTCTCGTCGTACGGCGTCGGCGTGGACGCCGTGCACGACACGACCTGGTACTACGGCGGCGCGCGGGAGGTGTTCGCGGCGGGCAAGGCGGCGCTGGACGCGGTGTTCACGCCCGATCCAAGGTTCCTCGGCCAGCAGGAGCCGGGCGTGGAGCGGGCGCTGGCGTCACGGCGCTGAGCCTTGGGCGGCTCGGTCCCGGACCTCACAGCGAGGCGCGGCCACGGCTGAGATCGGCTTACCGCGTGCGTAACGCGAGCACGTCGGGGCACGTAACAAGCACGGCGGACGCTGGGCGGCATGCACTCCACGGCGACACCCGCGACACCGGCGACCTCCGCGACACCCGCGGCCACGGCGGTGACGGCGACCCACTGCCCGTACTGCGCGCTGCAGTGCGGGATGGGACTGACGGCGAGCACCGGTGGTGCTGTGGAGGTCGTGGAGCGCGCGGCGTTCCCCGTGAACAAGGGCGCCCTGTGCGGAAAGGGACGTACGGCGCCCGCTCTGCTCTCCTCCCGGGTGCGCCTGACCGAGCCCCTCGTCCGATCCCACGCCACGGGCAAGCTCGCGCCGGCCACCTGGGAGGAGGCTCTCGACCGGATCGCCGGCGAGCTGTCCCGCGTGCGTACGGAACATGGCGCGGACGCGTGCGGGGTGTTCGGCGGCGGTGGGCTGACCAACGAGAAGGCGTACGCGCTGGGCAAGTTCGCGCGGGTGGTGCTCGGCACGTCGCAGATCGACTACAACGGACGGTTCTGCATGTCGTCGGCGGCGGCGGCCGGGCAGCGGGCGTTCGGGCTCGACCGGGGGCTGCCGTTCCCGCTGGAGGACATCCCGCGCACGGGCTGCGTGATCCTCGTCGGGTCGAACCTCGCCGAGACGATGCCGCCCGCCCTGCGGTACCTCACGGAGCTGAGGGAGAACGGCGGCACGCTGATCGTCGTGGACCCGCGACGGACACGGACCGCCGAGCAGGCCGACCTGCATCTGGCGCCGCGCCCCGGCACGGACCTCGCCCTGGCGCTCGGTCTGCTGCACCTGGTCGTGGCGGAGGGCCGCACGGACGAGGCGTTCATCGCGGAGCGGACGAGCGGATGGGAGGAGGCACGGGCGGCGGCGATGGCGCACTGGCCCGAGCACGTCGAGCGGATCACCGGGGTGCCCGTGCCCCAACTGCGGGAGACCGTCCGCATGTTCTGCGACGCGGAGGCGTCGATGGTGCTCACCGCGCGCGGGCCCGAGCAGCAGTCCAAGGGCACGGACACCGTCGGGGCGTGGATCAATCTGTGCCTCGCCACGGGACGGGCCGGGCGGCCGCTGTCCGGGTACGGCTGCCTGACCGGGCAGGGCAATGGGCAGGGCGGGCGCGAACACGGGCAGAAGGCGGACCAGTTGCCCGGGTACCGCAAGCTGACGGACCCGGCGGCGCGGGCGCACGTGGCGGCGGTCTGGGGCGTGGACCCCGATGCGCTGCCGGGGCCCGGCAGGTCGGCGTACGAGCTGCTCGACGCGCTCGGCGGGGACGTCAAGACGCTGCTCCTGATGGGTTCCAACCCGGTGGTGTCGGCGCCGCGGGCCGCGCATGTGGAGGAGCGGCTGCGTTCGCTGGACTTCCTCGCGGTGGCGGACGTGGTGCTGTCGGAGACGGCCGAGTTGGCGGACGTGGTGCTGCCGGTGACGCAGTGGGCCGAGGAGACCGGGACGGTGACGAACCTGGAGGGGCGGGTGCTGCTGCGCCGCCAGGCGGTGTCCGCGCCCCCCGGGGTCAGGAGCGACCTGGACGTTCTGCACGGACTCGCGGCGCGGCTCGGCCACGGAAAGGGTTTCCCCGTCGATCCGGAGGAGGTCTTCGAGGAACTACGACGAGCGAGCGCGGGCGGACCCGCGGACTACTCGGGGATCTCGTACGAGCGGCTGAGGGAGGGAGAGGGCGAGGGGGTGTTCTGGCCGTGCCCTGGCGGGGGCGGCGCTGCGGGCGCCGGCGGGGATGCCGATGCGGGCGCCGATATGGACCCCGGTGCGGGCACCGGCGAGGAGGCCGACGCAGGCTCCGACGGCTGTGGTGAGGGCACCGGTGCTGAGTCCAGGGAGGACGCCAGTGAAGGTGGCGGCGGTGCGTCCGCGCATCCCGGGACGCCGCGGCTGTTTCTGGAGCGGTTCGCGACGCGGGACGGGCGGGCGCGGTTCGTGCCGGTTGTGCACCGGGCCGCCGCCGAGGAGCCGGACGCGGAGTATCCCGTGCTGCTCACCACCGGGCGGGTGCTCGCTCAGTATCAGTCGGGGGCGCAGACGCGGCGGGTCGAGGAGCTCAACTCCGCGGCGCCCGGCCCCTTCGTGGAGCTGCATCCGCGGCTCGCGGCGCGGCTCGGGATAGCCGAGGGCGAGGCGGTCGCCGTGGTGTCGCGGCGTGGCCGGGCGGTGGCTCCGGCGCGGGTCACGTCGTCGATCCGTTCCGACACGGTGTTCATGCCGTTCCACTGGCCGGGCGAGGGGCGGGCCAATTCGCTGACGCATCCGGCGCTGGACCCCGTGTCGCGGATGCCGGAGTTCAAGGTGTGCGCGGTGCGGCTCGAACACGCGGACAGGGCCCGGGACGCGGTGCGCCCGGGCCCGTCAGGACAGGACTAGGAGGGGATCAGCAGGTGCGCCCGATGTACCAGGCGCCGTCCACGTCTCCAGCCTTTCCGATCCAGGTGACGCCGGGGCCGACACACCTGGTCGTGTTGGGACCCCAGTCGTCGATCTCGATCAGAACCTTCGAGCCGTCGCTCGTGCAGTGGTTGTAGTAGGCGTCGCTGTGGGTCTCGTAGAACCCGCAGGGGTTCTGGATGGCCGGCGAGGCGGCGGTGGCGGAGGCGCCGGCCGCCATCGACATGCCGAGGGCGAGCGTGACGGCTCCGACGAAGGCCGGCAGGGAACGGCGGACTCGCATGAAGCGGCTCCTTCTTGGGGACAGGGTGCGCACGCACCGGTCGTGTGCTCCACACGGGGCACACGCAGAGCATCGTCGCCATTACTCTGGGTGGTCGCGCGATGTAGTCCGTATGAGTGATGGAGTACGTCAGATCGAGTGCGTCGGCGTTTGAGCTGCGGTTTTCGTCTCCTGGGTCGGATGTGAAAGGGGCGGACCTAACTGCCGTACGGCCGGGCCGCCTTGGCGCTCCGCAGGGCCCAGCCCCACCACACCAGCTGGTCGAGCATGGCCTTCGCGGCGGCGTCGGCGCCCGCCGGGTCGCGGTGGTTGCCGTCGTCGTCGAAGAGGGCGCCGGCGTTGTGGAAGGAGACGGTGTCGCGGATGGTCACGGTGTGCAGCTCGGCGAAGACCGGGCGCAGGTGCTCGACGGCGCGCAGGCCGCCGGAGAGCCCTCCGTACGAGACGAAGGCCAGGGGCTTGGCCTCCCACTCGGCCTTGTGCCAGTCGATGAGGCCCTTCAGGGACGCCGGGTAGGAGTGGTTGTACTCGGGGGTGAGGACGATGAACGCGTCGGCGGCGGCCAACTTCGGCGTGACCTTGGCGAGTTCGGCGGCGACGGCGGATGACGGGTTGAAGGAGAGGGAGGTCGGCAGGTCGGACTCGGCCAGGTCGACGACGTCGAAGGTGAGGTCGGGGTGTTCGCGGACCCGGGCGAGCAGCCACTCGGCGACGATCGGCCCGAAGCGGCCCTCGCGGTTGCTGCCCACGATGACGGCGACGCGCAGCGGCGCGTCACCCTCGACACCGCCACCAAAGGCAGCGGCGGTGGCAGGAGCGGCGGAAGGGGTGGACAGGGAGGGCGTGGTCTCGGTCATGGGACAAGCCTCTTAGTTAAACCTTGGTTCAGGTCAAGCCCGTTCTGTGGCTAACCTGACCGCATGACCGCCCATCTCGCACCGGACGCCAAGGAAGCCACCGTCGGAGAGCTCGCCGCGCGCAGCGGAGTCTCCGCCTCCGCCCTGCGGTTCTACGAGCGCGAGGGGCTCATCAAGTCCCGCCGCACGACGGGAAACCAGCGCCGCTACAGCCGCGACACCCTGCGCAGGGTCGCCTTCATCCGCACCTCGCAGCGGCTCGGCATCCCGCTGGCCACCATCCGCGAGGTGCTCGGCCTGCTCCCCGAGGACCGCACGCCGACCCGCGAGGACTGGGCGCGGATCTCCGAGTGCTGGCGCGCGGACCTCGACACCCGTATCCGCACCCTCCAGCGGCTGCGCGACAACCTCACCGACTGCATCGGCTGCGGCTGCCTCTCGCTCGCCAAGTGCGCGCTGACCAACCCGTGGGACGAGCTGGGCGAGCACGGGCCGGGGCCGCGCCGCCTGCTGGAGGAACAGGACCCGCGCGCCACCGGGAGCCCGCCGGAACCGGAAGCCGTCTCGTAGCGTGTCCGCATGACAAACCCTGCGCTGGTGCAGCGAATTGAGATCGACGGACGTCCGGCCACCGCGGAGAGCCTGCTCTGGCCGGCCCTCGTCACCACCGGGCACTTCACCGCGATGCAGGTCAGAGGCGGCAAGGTGCGCGGCATCGACCGCCATCTGGCCCGGCTCGACGCGGCCACGCGCGAGCTGTTCGGGCGGGAGCTCGACGGGGAGCGGGTGCGCGGGGCGGTCCGGCACATCCTGCGCGGCGGCGGTGACGGCGGTGACGGCCTCGGAGATCTCGATGACGCGTCCGTACGTGTATACGTCCACGCCCCCGAAGGGGAGCCGTCCCTCATGGTCACCGTGCGGCCGCCCATCGAACTGCCCGTCGGCATGGAGGCCCGGGCGCAGTCGCTGATGTCCGTGCCGTACCAGCGGCCGTTCGCCCACATCAAGCACCTGGGCGGCTTCGGGCAGGCCCGCCACGGCGAGCTGGCGCGGGGCGCCGGGTTCGACGACGCGCTGCTCACCGGCCCCGGCGGGGAGATCAGCGAGGGCGCCGTCACCAACGTCGCCTTCTTCGACGGGGCACAGATCGTGTGGCCCGACGCGCCGCATCTGTCCGGCATCACGATGCAGCTGATCGAGGCGCGCCTGCCCGGCGCCGGGCTGCCCTCCCGGCACGCGCCCGTCACCCTCGCGGACCTGCCGTCGTACACGGCGGCCTTCGTCACGAACGCGTGGGGGGTCAGCCCGGTGCGGCGCGTGGACGACGTCGCGTACGGCGTCGACGAGAAGCTGATGGCGACGGTGGCGGAGATCTACGAGCAGGTGCCCTGGGCCACGATCTGACCGCGCCACCGAGCGGTCCCCCGTCCACAGCCGCCCCGCGGGGTCACCCACTCGCAGGCGCCGCGCGGGGTCACCCATTCACAGCCGCCGTTCGCGCTCTTCGGATTCTTGCCGTCGAAAGCCGGTGACCTGCTGGAACGCAAGCCTTACCGGGGTGAAAGCCGCCCATTCGGCAGCATTCTGGCGCCTCATCAGGAGGCGTGCGCCGTCGAGTGCCACTTACCTCGGTACAGCGGGGTTCGACCGACGCAGCGGCACTTGGGGGTGTCGCGGGCCGTGTCCCGCGAAGGCCTCGGAGGAACAAGCACCATGCGCAACGCCCGCCTGCTGTCCGGTACCGCGCTCGCCGTAGCGGTGACGGGCGCCCTGGCCGTCCCCGCCACCGCCGCGACGGCCGCGCCAACCGTGCCCGTCGCGCCCGTCGCGCCCGTCGCGCCCGTCGGGAGCCTGGAGATCCAGCCGTCCACCGTCACCCCCGGCTCCGCCGTCACCGTGAACACCACCGCCTGCGGCCCCGGAGGGACCGCGACGGGTGACGCGAGCGCGGTCGGGGCGGGCACGTTCAGCCTGGCGCCGGGCGCGCGCCCCGAGGACGCGGCGGGGCGGTTCGAGGTGCCGCCCTCCGCGCAGCCGGGGACGTACGAGATCGTCGTGAAGTGCTCCGGGGCCGGTGGCGCCGCCGTGAAGGACAAGCAGGTCGCGGGCGATCTGGTGGTGACGATCACCTCCACCGCGGCCGCCGGGGAGCGACCGCAGCCGCATCCCAAGGGACATGTGAAGACGGGGGTCGGTGGCGCGCTCGGTCCCGACCCCGTGCAGACCGCGGCGGGAGTGGCGGCCCTGGCCGTCGCCGCCGCGGGCGGTACCTGGCTCCTGCATCGCCGGGCGAGAGGCGACAGGATCTGACGGACACCCTCCGCTGTCCACCGGTACCGCCGCCCCTGCCCCCTCCCGGCCCGTGTCCCCTCGTGGGCGGGGAGGGGGACGAGGGACCGGCCCGACCGACCCCGAGGGGGACATATGCGCGAGTCCGGTACGAGCAAGAGGACCGGCAACGCCGTCATAGCGACCGTCACCGTCGTGGCGCTCTGCTCCGGCGCGTGGCTCCTGAGCAGCGGCACCGCGTCGCACCCGCCGCCGCAGCCCTCCTCGGCGCAGGCCGCGCGGACCGGGCAGGAGGAGCACGTCGGGCGGGAGGAGCACGCCGGGCGGGAGGAGCAAGGCGGGCAGGCCGAGCAGAGCGCCCCGACCCGGCCCGGCGCCCACCGCCCCGACCCGGGCACCGCGCCGCTCCCGCC
Source organism: Streptomyces sp. NPDC003032 (assembly GCF_053591415.1). Classification (NCBI taxonomy): domain Bacteria; kingdom Bacillati; phylum Actinomycetota; class Actinomycetes; order Kitasatosporales; family Streptomycetaceae; genus Streptomyces; species Streptomyces sp. NPDC003032. The sequence continues at coordinate 20,826 of NZ_JBSFTT010000004.1, forward strand.
GTCCCCGCCCGACCGGGTGCGGATCCCCGCGATCGGCGTCGACGCGCCCCTGATGGGGCTCGGCCTGACCCGGCAGGGCAGCCTCGACGTGCCGCCGCCCGAGCGGAAGAACCTCGCGGGCTGGTACGAGGCGGGCACGACGCCCGGCGAGCGGGGCACCGCGATCGTGGCGGGCCACGTCGACAACCAGGAGGGCCCCGCCGTCTTCTACGAGCTGGGCGCGCTGCGCAAGGGCCGCACGATCGAGGTCGAACGCAGGGACGGCAGCGTGGCCGTCTTCACGGTCGACGCGAACGAGGTGTACGACGCCAAGGACTTCCCCGACGAGAAGGTGTACGGCGCCGCTCCCCGGCCCGAGCTGCGGGTGATCACCTGCGGCGGGAAGTACTCGAAGCGGACCGGCTACCAGGGCAACGTGGTGGTCTTCGCGCATCTGACGGCGGTGCGCTGAAACAGCCGCTCACTCACGCCACCCACTGCTCGTACGCCATCTTCACCACGAGCCCGAAGACGGTGGTCAGGAGCACGACCCGGACGAAACCGCTGCCCTTCTTCAGCGCCGTGCGCGCCCCGAACATGCCGCCCGCGAGGTTGAAGACGGCCATCAGCGCGGCCAGTCGCCACAGGACCGCGCCCTGCCAGGCGAACATCGCGAGGGCACCGGCGTTGGTGCAGCAGTTGACGATCTTGGCGGTGGCCGAGGCGGAGACCAGATCGAGATGGAGCACGGCGGTCAGGGCGAGCACGAGGAAGGTGCCCGTGCCGGGCCCGATCAGACCGTCGTAGAAGCCGATGCCGAGCCCGGCGAGGCCGATCGCGGCGAGGATCCGCTTCGGCGAGGCGGGTTCGGCGGAGGGCGCGGTGCCGAAGGCGGGCCGCAGGATGACGAAGGCGCCGACGGAGACCAGCACCACCATGATCACGGGCTTCAGTACGTCGGTGCTCATCCCCGCCGCGAAGAAGGCGCCGCCCATCGACCCGGCGAGGGCGGCGAGGCCGATCCGTACGGCGGTGGCCACATCGACCCGGGTCTTCCTGACGTACGTCACGGCGGCACCCGTCGTCCCGACGATCGCCACGGCCTTGTTGGTGCCGAGGGCGTGCGCGGCCGGGGTGCCGCCCGGCAGCCCGAGCAGCAGAGCGGGAAGCAGCAGCAGTCCGCCACCGCCGACCACGGCGTCGATCCAGCCGGCCGCGAGGGCGGCGAGACAGAGGACGACGACCGTGGTCAGGGATATGTCAGGCATGATCGCGACCTTATGGAGGCGGAGAGCACGCCGTCCACGAAAGCCCGGAGAGTTGAGGGTCCCCTGAGGTTCCTGGGGTTTCCGACAAGAACGCGACGCGAGGCAAACGGCCCGGCCCCTACGGCAAGGGCCCGACGCGGGGCAAACGGGTGGGTGGGAGAGCATCCGCCGCGAAGCGGCGGCACAGGCACAGGCACAGCCCCCTCACACCACCCCCCGGCGAACGCTGAGCGCTCCGTTCCAGCAGAGAAACAACCCGGCCCCGACCGGGAAACACCCACCCCGCAGGCTGCGGAACATGACAGACACGGCAGTGGTGATCGGCGCGGGCCTGGCCGGCACCCGCGTAGCGGCCCGCCTCGTCGCCAACGGTGCCGACGGCCCTGACGGCGCTGACGGCGCTGACGGCACCGACACCGTACTCATCGGCGAGGAGGATCACGCCCCGTACAACCGCGTCCTCCTCGCGGAGGTCCTCGCGGGCCGCTACGGCCCGGACGTGATCACCCTGCCGACCCCCCGGGCCACCACCCTCCGCACCCGAGTGATCCGCGTCGACCGCGCGGAGCGCCGCGTGCACTGCGAGGACGGCACCGTCGTCCCGTACGGCACCCTGATCCTCGCGACCGGCTCCAACCCCGTCCTGCCGCCCCTGCGCGGCCTCTTCGCGCCCGGCGCACGGGAACTGCCGGGCGGCGTGCACGCCTTCCGGACGATGGACGACTGCCTGGCCCTGTCCGCCGCCGTGACGCCGGGCACCCGCGTCGTCGTCATCGGCGGCGGCCTCCTCGGTGTCTCGGCGGCCCGCGCCCTCGCCCAGCGGGGCGCGCAGGTCGTCCTCACCCAGCAGGCCGAGCGGCTCATGGAGCGCCAGCTCGACCCGGCCTCCTCGGAGCTGGTGCGGGCGCACCTCACCGGCCTGGGCGTCGAGGTGCACACCGAGTGCCGGGTGCGCGGCGTCGGCGTCACGGACGGCGCCGTACGCCACGTGGAGCTGGCCGACGGCTACACGCTGGACACCGACGTGACCGTCCTGGCCTGCGGCGTACGCCCCCGCACCGGTCTGGCGCTGGCCGCCGGACTCGACGTACGCAAGGGCATCGTCGTGGACGACCGGCTGCGTACGTCGGATCCGCACATCAGGGCGATCGGCGACTGCGCGGAGCACGCGGGCCGCGTCTACGGCCTCGCGACCCCGGCGCTCGAACAGGCCGACGCTCTCGCCGACGCCCTCACCCACAAGAGCGCCAACAAGAGCACCCACAAGAGCACGGGCACGAGCACCGGCACGAGCACCGGCAAGAGCGCCGCCCCCTACACCGGCAGCCGCATGCTCACCCGCCTCACCCTGGCCGGGCCAGGGCCCCTGGACCTCGCCGCGTTCGGCGACCCCGAGCCGCGCCCCGACGACGACGTCATCCAGCTCGCCGACGCCACCCGCGGCACCTACCGCAAGGTCGTCGTCCGCGGCGACCGCCTGGTCGGCGGCGTCCTGCTGGGAGACCTCGCCTCGGTGGGCGCGCTGGCCCGCGCCTGGGAGGCCGACGACCCGCTGCCCGACGACGACAGCCCGCTGCTCGACCTGCTCACCCATCCCCACGCTCCCGACTTCGTTCGAGCAGGGCAGACCCCCAACGGAGGCCGCTGACATGCCGACACCCCAGCCGAACACCGCACAGACCCCGCACCGGCCCACGATCGTGCTCGTCGGCCACGGCATGGTCGGCCAGCGCTTCCTGGAGGCCGCCGTCGAGCGCGGCCTCGCGGCGAGCCACCGGATCGTCGTGCTCTGCGAGGAGCCCCGCCCCGCCTACGACCGCGTCCAGCTGACCTCGTACTTCTCGGGCCGCACACCCGACGAGCTCTCGCTCACCGACCGCGACTTCCTGGACCGGCACGGCATCGAGCTGTACGTCGACGAGCCCGCCGAGAGCCTCGACCGCGAGGCGAAGACGGTCACCGCCCGCTCCGGCCGCACACTCACGTACGACACGCTCGTGCTGGCCACCGGCTCCTACCCGTTCGTGCCGCCCGTGCCCGGCAAGGACGCGACGGGCTGTTTCGTGTACCGCACCATCGAGGACCTGCTGGCCATCGAGGAGTACGCGAAGCAGCGCGCCACGACCGGCGCGGTGGTCGGCGGCGGTCTGCTCGGCCTGGAGGCGGCGGGCGCGCTGCGCGGTCTCGGCCTCGCCACGCACGTCGTGGAGTTCGCGCCGAGGCTGATGCCGGTCCAGGTCGACGAGGGCGGCGGCGCGGCCCTCCTCCGCACCATCACCGGCATGGGTCTGACCGTGCACACGGGCACCGGCACACAGGAGATCGTGACGGGCGAGAACGGCGCGGTCAGCGCCATGAAGCTGTCCGACGGCAGCGAACTCGCCACCGACCTCGTGGTGTTCTCCGCGGGTGTCCGCCCGCGCGACCGGCTCGCCCGCGAGCACGGCCTCACCGTCGGCGAGCGCGGCGGCATCACCGTCGACGAGCGGTGCCGCACCAGCGACCCGGACGTGTACGCGATCGGCGAGTGCGCGCAGGCGGCGGACGGCCGCGTGTACGGCCTGGTCGCGCCCGGCTACGAGATGGCGCAGACCGCGGCCGCCGCCATCGCCGCCGAGGAGGGCAGCTTCACCGGCGCCGACCTGTCCACCAAGCTGAAGCTGCTCGGCGTCGACGTCGCGTCCTTCGGCGACGCGCACGGCACGGCGGACGGCTGCCTCGACGTCGTCTACTCCGACTCGCGCTCGGGGACGTACAAGAAGCTGGTGATGGGCGCGGGCGGTGAGCTGCTCGGCGGCATCCTGGTCGGTGACGCAGACTCGTACGGTCTGCTGCGCCCCCTCACCGGGACCGTGCCGCCGCTGCCCGCCGAGCAGTTGGTGCTGCCCGAGGGCGCGGGCGCCCCCGCCGCGCTCGGCCCGGAGTCGCTGCCCGGTTCGGCGGTGATCTGCAGCTGCCACAACGTCACCAAGGACGCCATCCAGGCCTGCGCCACGCTGCCCGAGGTGAAGAAGTGCACCAAGGCCGGTACGGGCTGCGGCAGTTGCGTGAAGGTCATCGGCCGGCTGCTTCCCCAGTCCGGCGACAAGGGGCTGTGCGGCTGCTTCGCCCAGACCCGGCAGGAGCTGTACGAGATCGTGCGCGTCCTGCGGGTCACGTCGTTCCGCGCGCTGCTCGACGGGCACGGCCGCGAGGCGGCGCGCGGCGGCGAGGGCTGCGAGGTGTGCAAGCCGGCGGTCGGCTCGATCATCGCCTCGCTGGCCCCGACGATCGGCGCCGAGGGGTACGTCCTCGACGGCGAACAGGCGGCCCTCCAGGACACCAACGACCACTTCCTCGCCAACCTCCAGAAGAACGGCTCGTACTCGGTGGTCCCCCGCATCCCCGGCGGCGAGATCACCCCCGAGAAGCTCATCGTCATCGGCGAGGTGGCACGCGACTTCGGCCTCTACACGAAGATCACCGGCGGCCAGCGCATCGACCTCTTCGGAGCACGGGTCGAGCAACTCCCGATCATCTGGACGCGATTGGTGGACGCGGGCTTCGAGTCCGGACACGCGTACGGCAAGGCGCTGCGCACGGTGAAGTCATGCGTCGGCCAGACCTGGTGCCGCTACGGAGTGCAGGACTCCGTACGCATGGCCATCGACCTGGAGCTGCGCTACCGAGGACTCAGGGCACCCCACAAGCTGAAGTCGGCGGTGTCCGGCTGCGCCCGCGAGTGCGCCGAGGCCCAGTCCAAGGACTTCGGGGTGATCGCCACGGCGAGCGGCTGGAACCTGTACGTCGGCGGCAACGGCGGCGCCACGCCGCGCCACGCCGATCTGCTCGCGCAGGACCTGAGCGACGCCGAACTGGTGCGCCTCATCGACCGGTTCCTGATGTTCTACATCCGCACCGCCGACCGCCTGGAGCGCACCGCCGCCTGGCTGGAGCGGATCGACGGCGGCCTCGATCACGTACGTGACGTGGTCGTCCACGACTCGCTCGGCATCTGCGCCGAACTGGAGGCGCTGATGGCCGACCACGTCACGCACTACCGCGACGAGTGGGCCGAGACCCTCGACGACCCGGAGCGCCTCGCCCGCTTCGTCTCCTTCGTGAACGCGCCGGGCGTGCCGGACCCGACGGTGGGCTTCGTCCCGGAGCGGGACCAGATCAAGCCGGACCTGCCCCTGCTCTCCATCAGCCCGCGGCCCCTGGAAGGAGCCTCCCGATGAGCGCCATGTCCTCCACCCCCGACACCCGTGTGCAACTCCGGCTGTCCGACGACTGGTTCGAGGTCTGCGAGCGCGCCCGGCTGACGCCCGGCCGGGGCCTCGCCGCGCTGCTGCCCGACGGCAGCCAGGCCGCGCTCTTCCTCGACCGCGAGGGGCGCGCGTACGCGATCGACAACCGCGACCCGTTCACGGGCGCCGCGGTGCTCTCCCGGGGTCTGCTCGGCTCCCAGGGCGGTCGGCCGTTCGTCGCCTCTCCGCTTCTCAAGCAGCGGTTCGATCTGGAGACGGGGCGGTGCCTGGACGACGACGAGGTGGCGGTGGCGGTCCATCCCGTTCGTATTGCTTGACCGATCGTTCCAGAAAAACGTAGAGTCTCATTCGTGGCCAGGACCAAGGAATTCGACCCCGACGCCGCGCTGCAGTCAGCCCTGGAGCTGTTCTGGCGGCGCGGCTACGAGGCGACGTCGATGGCGGACCTCGTCGAGGCGCTCGGCATCGGGCGCGCCAGCATCTACGCGACCTTCGGCAACAAGCACGACCTGTATCTGAAGGCCCTTGAGCGGTACGCCGAGACCCAGAATCCCCGCCTGCTGGCCGCGCTGTCCCAGCCGGGCCCCGCGCTGCCCGCGGTGCGCGAGGTCGTGCGCCGCTTCGGCGGCGAGGCGACCTCGGAGGAGGACCGCCACTCCGGCTGCTTCATCACCAACACCGCCGCCGAACTCGGCCCCCACGACGACGCGGCGCTGCGCCGCGTCGAGCGCAACTGGGAGCACATCGAGACCCTGCTGCACTCCGCGCTGGTCCGGGCGCGGGCTCAGGGCGAGCTGCCCGAGGACCGCGATCCGCTGACGCTCGCCCGCATGCTGCTGGTCCTGATGCAGGGGCTGCGCGTGGTCGGCAAGGTGTCCGGGGATCCGGCGCGGGTGCGGGACGCGGTGGAGCAGGCGCTGAAGCTCCTTGAGTAGAGAAGCAGTTCCATTCCTTCTTCCCTACACCTTGCCTCCTTCCTTCTCCATGCCCTATTGCCCCATTTTCCATGCCCAGATAATGGACCGACCGGTCAAGAAAAGAGTGCTCTGTCATGACTGAAGCAACCCGTACCCGCTTCTCCGGCCGCACCGCCCTCGTCACCGGCGGCGGCTCCGGCATCGGCCGTGCCATCGCCCTCGCGTTCGCCGCCGAGGGGGCGAACGTGGTCGTGGCCGGGCGCACCGAGGCCTCCCTGAAGGAGACCGTGGCGCTCATCGAGGGCGCCGGCGGCACCGCCCTCGCCGTCACCGCCGACGTCTCGCGCTCGGCGGACCTCGCCGACCTGGTCGCCGCGGCCGTGGACCGCTTCGGCTCCCTGGACGTGGCCGTCAACAACGCGGGCGTCCTGCGCGCCGGGCAGCCGGTCGCCGAGCTGCCCGAGGAGGACTGGCGCACGATGCTCGACATCAACGTCACCGGTGTCCTGCTGGCCCTGCAGGCCGAGGTCAGGCAGATGCGCACGCAGGCCGCGGGTGGCGCGATCGTCAACATCGGCTCGAACCTGGGCGCCCACACGAGCGTCCCCGGCACGGCCGCCTACGGGGCGACCAAGGCGGCCGTCTCCGCGCTGAGCCGCGCGGCCGCCGCCGAGCACATCCGGGACGGGGTCCGCATCAACACCGTCAGCCCGGGCTCCTCCGACACCTCCATGTCGCTCCGCCCCGGCGAGACCGAGGCCGAGCGGGCGGCGCGCATGAAGGAGCAGACGCCGCTGGGCCGGGTCTCGACGACCGAGGAGGTCGCCGCGGCCGTGCTGTATCTGGCATCGGACGAATCCGGCTCCGTGGTCGGCACGGACCTGGTCATAGACGGAGGCGCGGCGGCCTGAGCCGGGCCTGTCCGTATGCCGCCCTATGCCGCCGTACGCAGTTCCACCGCCGCCAGCGGGACGAAACCGGGGCCGTCCCCGGCGGTGGACGCGTCCTTGCCGCCGACGCGCCGCAGCATGGCGAGCGCGATCCGCTCACCCTGCGCCTTCGCGCGGTCAGCGTCCGGGCCGTGGTGCAGCCCGTCGACCGTGGCGTGCCACAGCTGCACCCAGCGGCCGAAGTGCTCGGCGGTCAGCGGGCGCGCCGTGTGCAGGGCGGCGTGCGGGGCGAAGGCGTCGCGGCGGTAGTCGGCGGTGCGCCAGAGCGCGCGCTCCCAGAAGTCGGTGATGCGCGGCAGGTGGACATCGAGGTCGGTCCCGGCGACCTCCGTGAAGAACGGGCCGATCAGCGGGTCGGCGAACGCGGCCGCGTAGAAGCGGCGGAGCAGCACGTCGAGGTCGGCGCGGGTGGCGATGTCCATACCCCGAGCCTCCCCACCCGCCCCACCATCATCCAGAGCCGAAGGTCCCCCTGACCTGCACTCAACGCCATGCGGGCCCGCGTCCGACACACGAGCAGCCCACGCCATCGCTCCACCAACGGCAGCCCCGACACCCCGCCCACCACCGAGCCGCCGCCCCGCCCCGCGGCAGACCCGACGCCTCGAGCATGCCCGCACGCCGCTCCACCCCTCACCGAACCGCCTCCCCTCCCCTACCGCAGCCCCGACGCCTCGAACACGCCCCGTGCCGCCGCCCCGTCCACACGTGCCGTCAGTCGCCGTAGTTCGGCGCAGCCCGTTCTGAGCAGGCCCGCCTCGCGCGCGTAGCGGGCGCCGCGGTCGAGGCGGTGGAGCAGCAGGGGGTTGTCGATGAGGATCCGCGGGTCGAGTTCGACGCGGTTGCCGAGTGAGTCGCACAGGACCAGGCGCGCGGCGACGCCCTCGCTGTACCGCACGGCGGTCAGCAGACCGGTGCAGACGTGTCTGCGGCGCCCGAGGCCCTGGACGGCGAGCCAGCCGGGGCCCGCCGTCACCCGTACGGGGTGCAGCACCACGTACAGCAGCGCGGCGAGCCCCGCCCACAGGGCGAGTCCGGCCATGCCGACGCTGCGGTCGTCGGCCAGGTCGAGGAGGACCAGGAGCACGAAGAGCGCCGCCGCGCAGAAGACGGCGGTCCGCACGTGCGCCGCCCGGCTCCGGTCGGTCACCGTGTCGTCCGCCCCCGCCCCCGCCCCCGCGCCCGCCCCCGCGCCCGCCCCCGGCGCGACGCCGCCGCGCCGGGTGGCGCCCCATGTCGTCCTGTTGTGTCCCATGTGCGGCACCGTAAGGCGGCCCGCGCGGTCGCGGCGTCGGCGTTGACGCGTCGCATACACGGAAGTAGCAGACCTTGACGAGGCGCTGACGGCGACACTCGGCTCTGACGGGGACGCTCGGCGCCGACGGCGACACTCGGCCGCAACACGTCTGTCGTAATCACCGCGCATGGTTGATCGTTGGGCCGACACGTCGACACGTACAGGAACACCGACACACGCAGGGGGACGATCAGCATGACCATCAGCCGCAGGACACTGCTCGGGACCGGCGCGTCGCTCGGGCTGCTCACCGCGTGCGGGTCCAACACCGGCCGGGGCGGCGGGGGTTCGGGCGGCAAGGGCCCGCGGCTCGCGCAGTGGTACCACCAGTACGGCGAGGCGGGCACCGAGCAGGCCGTGAAGCGGTACGCCGCCGCGTACGACAAGGCGGACGTCAGCGTGCAGTGGCGGCCCGGGAACTACGACGAGCAGACCGCCGCCGCCCTGCTCACCGACTCCGGGCCCGACGTCTTCGAGGTCAACGGCCCCTCCCTGGACCAGATCCGGGGCGGGCAGGTCGTCGATCTGAGCGACCTCTTCGACGGTGTGAAGGACGACTTCAACCCGGCGGTGCTCGCCCCGAAGACGTACGACGGGAAGATCTGGGCGGTCCCCCAGGTCGTCGACATGCACCTGCTCTACTACCGCAAGAGCCTGCTCGACGACGCGGGCGTGCGGCCGCCGGAGAGCCTGGACGAGCTGGTCGACGCGGCGAAGGCGCTGACGACGAAGACGGTCAAGGGTCTCTTCCTCGGCAACGACGGCGGGGCGGGGGCGCTCGGCATCACCCCGCTGTACGCGGCGGGCCTCTCCTCCGTCACGCAGGACGGCGAGGTCGGCTTCGACGACCCGGCGGCCGCCCGTGCCCTCGGCAAGCTGCGCCAGCTGTACGCCGACAAGTCGCTGCTGCTCGGCGCGCCCGCCGACTGGTCGGACCCGTCGGCGTTCACGCAGGAGCTGACCGCCATGCAGTGGTGCGGCCTGTGGGCGCTGCCCGCCGTCCGCAAGGAGTTCGGCGACGACTTCGGCGTCCTCGCGCTGCCCGCCGACGGGCCCGGCGGGAAGCCCGCGCTGCCCGTCGGGGCGTACGGCGCCGCCGTGAGCGCCCGCAGCGACCACAAGAAGGAGGCGAAGGACTTCCTGAAGTGGCTGTGGATCGACAGGACGGAGTACCAGGAGGACTTCGCGCTCTCCTACGGATTCCACATCCCGGCCAGGCTCTCCCTCGCCAAGAAGGCCGGCAAGCTGAAGGAGGGCCCGGCCGCGGACGCCGTGCGCTACTCCACCGAGTACGGCTACGCCGAGCCGCTGCTGTGGACACCCGCGAGCCGCACCGCGTACCAGGACGCGCTGAGCCGGATCATCAAGTCCGGCGCGAATCCGGAGAGCGAGCTGAAGTCGGTGGTGCGCAAGGTGCGGGCGGAGCTCGACCGCGTCAAGAAGAAGCCGTGAGGCGGGTCCTCGGCACCCAGAACCGCACCCTCTGGTTCTGGGTCTTCGTCGGTCCCTTCGCGCTCGGCCTGGTCCTCTTCACGTACGTACCGCTCGCCTGGAGCGTGTACCTCAGCTTCTTCGACGCCCACAACACGGTCTCGCCCGACGAATTCGTCGGTCTGGACAACTACACGTCGATGATGCGGAACGACGCGTTCACCGACAGCCTCGTCACCTTCGCGGTCTTCTCCGCCTTCATCGTCCCGACGACCTTCGTGCTGTCGCTCGCGCTCGCCCTGATGGTGAACCGCGTGCGCCGCGCGCAGGCGTTCTTCCGGTCGGTCTTCTTCCTCCCGGCGGCGTGCAGCTACGTCGTGGCGGCACTGGTCTGGAAGCTGTCGATCTTCAACGGGGTGCGGTTCGGGCTCGCCAACACCGTCCTCGGCTGGTTCGGCGCCGACCAGGTCGCCTGGCTCTCGACCACACAACCGCCCTGGTACTGGCTGGTCATCGTCACCGTACGGCTCTGGCTCCAGGCGGGCTTCTACATGATCCTCTTTCTCGCGGGCCTCCAGAGGATCTCCCCGACCCTCTACGAGGCGGCGGCCGTGGACGGGGCGCGGCCCGGCTGGCAGGTCCTGCGCCACATCACGCTCCCGCAGCTGCGCGCGACCTCGATCGCCGTGACGCTGCTGCTCGTCATCAACGCCTTCCAGGCCTTCGACGAGTTCTACAACCTGCTCTCCGACTCCCGCGGCTACCCGCCCTACGCCCGCCCGCCGCTCGTCTACCTCTACTACACGGCACTCGGCCAGGGGCAGAACCTCGGGCTCGGCAGCGCGGGCGCGGTGATCCTCGCGCTGATCATCGCGGTGGTGACGGTCGGCCAGGCGCGCTGGTTCGGCCTCGGCAGGAAGGAGGACTGACGAAAATGGACAACGCCCTGGTCCGGGTGGGCCGCGCGCTGCGGGTCGTACTGCTCATCGCCCTCGCGCTGCTGTTCCTGATCCCCTTCTACCTCCTCGTACGCAACGGACTCGCGTCCGAGGACGACATCACGTCCCCCGACTGGACCTTCTTCCCCTCCACCCTGCACTGGTCCAACCTCTCCGAACTCTTCGACGACCCCACCGTGCCGATGGCGCGCGCCCTGCTCAACTCGACGCTGATCGCGGTCGCGACGACCCTCGGCACCCTCGTCCTCGCCTCGCTCGCCGGATACGGCCTGGCGCGCATCCCCTACCGCCACGCCGACCGCGTCTTCTACGCGATCCTCGGCACGATGATGGTCCCGGCCGCCGTCACCTTCGTACCGAGCTTCGTGCTGGTCTCGTCGCTCGGCTGGGTCTCGACCCTGCGCGGCCTGATCGTCCCGACGCTCTTCTCGGCCTTCGCGTGCTTCATCTTCCGGCAGTACTTCCTGGGCTTCCCCCGGGAGCTGGAGGACGCGGCGCGCGTGGACGGGCTCGGCTACTGGCGTACGTACTGGCGTGTGGTCGTCCCGAACTCCCGGCCCGTCTTCGCGGCCGTCGGCACGATCGTGTTCATCGGCGCGTGGAACTCCTTCCTGTGGCCGCTGGTGATCGGCCAGGACCGCGATGCGTGGACGGTCCAGGTGGCGCTGGCCACCTTCACCACGTCGCAGGTCATCCGCCTGCACGAACTCTTCGTGGCGGCGGCGGTGTCGATCGTGCCGCTGCTGGTGGTCTTCCTGTTCTTCCAGCGGTGGATCGTGGCGGGGGTGGAGAGGTCGGGGATCGACGACTGAGGTCGGGCCGTCACCCTCCCACCGCCGTGAGCAACGCCAGCGGCGCCGCCGCCGAGCGGGATTCCAGGACGCAGGCGTGCGGGTACGGGACCGGTACCGGATACGCCGCCCTGTCGTAGCCCGCGAGGACCTCCGGGAGGCGGCCGCCGGCGGTGGTGGCGGCGGAGAGCAGGCCGTGGGCGACCGTGCGGGCCTCGTCGTGCAGGCCGTAGCGCGCGAGGCCCAGCGCGATCAGCGCGTTGTCGTGCGGCCACACCGAACCGCGGTGGTACGACAGCGGATGGAACGCCGCCTGCCCGGCCGCGACCGTCCGTACGCCCCAGCCCGAGAAGAAGTCCGGCTCCAGGAGCCGCCGGCCCACCGCCTCGCCGTACTCCTTGTCGAGCAGCCCGGACCACAGCAGGTGCCCGGCGTCCGAGGCCAGCGCGTCGACCTGGCGGCCCTCGCCGTCCAGGGCGAGCGCGGGAAAGCCCTGCCCCGGCATCCAGAAGTCCCGCTGGAAGCGGTCCCGCAGATCGCCCGCCGCCTGCGCGAGCAGATCCGCGTACACCGCGTCGTCCCAGACGGTCCGCGCGAGCCGGGCGGTGCGGCGCAGCGCGTCGTACGCGTAGCCCTGCGCGCCCGCCGCCATGACGGGCCCGCTCGCGCGGCTGCCGTCGGCGGAGCAGATCGCGCCGGGCGAGTCCTTCCAGTTCTGGTTGGCGAGGCCGCCCTTGTCCGCGCGGTAGACGAGGTAGCCGCGCGAGGTGAGCCCGCCGTGGTCGAGCATCCAGCCGACGGCGGCGCGCGCGGCCGGCTCCAGGCGGCGGGCGAGCGCGAGGTCCGCCGTCCGCTCCGTGTACGCGCCGAGCAGCACGAGGAAGAGCGGCGTCGCGTCGACCGAGCCGTAGTAGCGGCCGAACGGCACCTGCCCGAAGTGCGCCAGCTCGCCGTGCCGCACCTCGTGGACGATCTTGCCGGGCTGGGCGACCGCGCCCCCGTGGGCCCGCGTGGCCTGCGTCGCGGCGAGCGCGGGCAGCGTCGCGGCGGCCAGGCCCGGTACGTACGGCAGCGCGAACAGCGAGGTCAGCAGAGCGTCGCGGCCGAGCAGCGTGAGGTACCAGGGCACGCCCGCGCCCGGCACGCTCAGCTCCTCGCCGTCCAAGCCCATCGCCGGGACCTGGAGCACCGCGAGGTCCGCGAGCCCGCGCGCGCAGGCGTCGGCGAGGGCGGGCCACCGGGTGGGCAGGGTGACGCCGGGCGCGAAGTCCGCCTGCAACGCCTCCAGTTGACGTACCGCCTCGGCGGGCGAGTCGGGCAGGTCGGGCCCGGCCGCCCCATGCGGATACGCGGCGGCACGCAGTGCCACCTCGGTCGAGCCGTGCGGGTCGACCTCCAGCGTCCATACGAGGCGACGCGCGCCGCCGCCGGTCTCCTCGACGGCGTCCGGCGCGGGGTCGGCGGTCACCGTCGTCCGCGCCGACCACTCGCCCCGCCGGTAGCCGAACTCGACGCCCCGCACGCCCTCGCCGTCGCCGCCGTCATCGCCGCCGCCGAGCGGCCGCCGGGACCTGACGGCGCCCGGCTTGGCGTACGTACGGTGATCGGCGCGCAGTTCGAACTGGTCGGTGAAGTCGGCGTCCACGGTCAGCGCGAGCCGCACCCGGGTCGGCACCGGGCGGTTGCTCACGACCCGCAGCGACTCGACGAACGCGCCGTCGCAGACCGCCTGTTCGCGTACGAGCGTATACGCGGGCGGCTCCTGGCGGCCGCCGCGCGGTACGAGCACGCAGCGCGCCGCGCCGGTCACGGCGGCCGCGGTCTCCACCGGGGCGAGGACCTCGGGCACGGCCCCGTCGACGGTCAGCTGCCAGCGGCTCAGATGACGCGCGTCCCGTACGAACAGGCCGTCCGGGCCCGCCCCGCCGCCGCGCGCCCCGCCGACCCCGCTGATGTCGCCGCCCGTGCCGACGGCCACGAACGTCCGTCCCCGCACCAGCAGCCGATGCCGGTCACTCATGGCCCCACCCCTTCTCCCGCGAGCCCCCTTCGCAGAGACCGCCGCGCCGGTCGTGCAGCAGGTCCAGCGTCAGCGCGGCCGTCCAGCCGAAGCCGCGTGCGCCGCATCCCGCGCCGGTGTACGGATCCACGTACTCGGCGAATCCGGAGGCGCCCGCCACGTCGAGCAGGGACTCGCGCAGCCCGTCCGCCAAGCCCTCCTCCCCGTGCAGCCGGAGCCCTCTCTCCACAAGCCAGTTGGTGTTGAACCACGCCGGGCCGCGCCAGTAGCGCCGTGGGTCGAAGGCGGGCGCGGTCAGGTCGTGGCTCGGCACGAGCCGGGTCGCGCCGCCGAGCCCGAAGTGCGGGCCGCGGGCGGTGCGCACCAGGGCGGCGGCGATGCCGGGCGGCAGCGCGGGCAGCACGAGGGGGATCAGGCCGGTGACGCCGCGTTCGGTGATGAGTTCGCCGGAGCGCAGGTCGCGGCAGAGGAACAGCTCCCTGGCCGGGTCCCACAGGCGGGCCACGAGGGTCTCCGTCAGCTCCCGGGCCCGCTCCTTCCTCGCCCGCGCCCGCTCCGACGGCTCGCCCAGCTCGTCCCCGATCAGGGCGAGGGCGTACTCCGAGGCGATCAGCAGGGCGTTGAAGGAGGGGTCCTCCACGGAGAAGGAGAACGCGCCGGGGTCGGCGGTGTCGGCATACCCACGGTCGCGGTACTCCGCGGCGAGCCGCACATACCGCCCGTAGTCCGCGTCGGTCGGCCGGTCCTCGGGCGCCCCGTGGTCCAGGTCGGCGCGGCGGAAGGCACCGGGTGCCGCAGGCTCCACGCGGCTCAGCGGGCCGTCCCAGCAGGGGCTGTTGTCCATGCCCTGCTCCCACGGGTGCAGCACGGCGGCGAGTCCCGCGCCGCCCGCGTCCCTGGCGTCCAGCAGATAGCGGTGCCAGGCGGCGAGGCGGGGCCGGACGCGGGCGAGGAAGGAGCGGGCCCGGGACAGTCCGGGGTCGGCGCGGTGCACCAGCCAGGCGGCGAGCGCGTGCACCGGGGGCTGCACGATGCCGGAGGTCTGTACGCCACCGGGGGCGCCGGCCGGGCGGCCGGCCGTGGTCGAGCGCCAGAAGTCGGGGCTCGGGAAGTAGGCGTCGAGGGGGACGGCGTCGTTGAACACGATGTGCGGGACGCGGCCGTCGCCCCACTGGGCGGACAGCAGTGTCTCCAGCTCCAACTGGGCCCGTAGCGGCGAGAGGTGCCGCAGCCCGATCGCGATGAACGCGGAGTCCCAGGACCACTGGTGCGGATAGAGCGCCCGCGACGGCACGGTCGACGTCCCCGTCCAGTTGGCCCACAGCACCTCGGCCGCGCGCTCCCGCAGCGGATCGGTGGTGCGGCGTGCGGGCGGGTGCGCGGGCTGATGTGCGGGCGGGCGAGTGGTCGTGCTGCGGTCCACGCGGATCTCCCCGAGGGCTGTCGACGTACCGTCAGTTCCAGGTCGGCCACCATAGAGTTACGCCTACTTAGTACGCAAAACCCAATATGTAACGCTGAGTTGACGAGCACAAGGGGTGCGGGTAAGGGGTGCGGTTGCGGGGTCCGTCGGGCAACCTGAGGTACGGCTCGGGGCCGGACCGCCCATACGGTGAGCGCCGGCGGATATACGTTCGAACGCGGAGGGGCACATGGGAGGCAGGGGAGACGGCGTCGCCGACAGGGAGGGCGCCATGGCCGCGCGAGGCCCGGCGCCGGCCGCCACCGAACCGGCGCCCCCCTCCCCCACCACCTCCACCTCCCGCTCCCGGCCCCGGGCCGCCGTCGGTCAGCCCGGCGCCGGGGAGCTGCTGGAGCTCGTACGCACGGGGCGGGCCACCACGCGCGGGGCGCTGCAGGAGGTCACCGGGCTGTCGCGGGCCACGGTGGGGCAGCGGCTCGGGCGGTTGTTCCGGGCCGGGTGGGTGCGGGAGGGCGGCGGGGGGCCGGTGGATTCGCCGCTCGGGGGACGGCCCGCGATCCAGCTGGAGTTCGACGAGGCGCATGCCGTCGTGCTCGCCGCCGACCTGGAGACCCGGCACGCCCGTACCGCCCTGCTCACCCTCGGCGGCGAGATCGTCGCCGAGCGGGCCGGTCCCCTCGCCGTCGAGGACGGGCCCGACGCGGTCCTCGACGAGCTGGGCGCCCGCTTCGGCGAGCTGCTGCGCGAGACCGGGCACTCCGCCGCGTCGGTCTGCGGCATCGGGCTCGCCGTACCGGGGCCCGTCGACACCGGGACGGGCCGCGTCGTCCAGCCGCCGATCATGCCGGGCTGGGACGGCTACGACATACGGGGCCGCCTACGCCGGGCGATCGCCGAGCACACGCGCCCGGACACGCGCATGGGCGACGCCCCCACCACCGCACACACGCCCACAGGCACACACACGGGCGACGCCCCCACCACCACACACGCCCAGCCGGATACACCCACGGAAGCCGCCCCTGCCGCCGCGCAGGCCCAGCCGGATACACCCACGGAAGCCGCCCCTACCACCGCACACACCCCCGCGGGCACAGACCCGGGCGACGCCCCCACCACCACACACGCCCAGCCGGGCACACACACGGGCGACGCCCCTGCCGCCGCGCAGGCCCAGCCGGATACACCCACGGAAGCCGCCCCTACCACCGCACACACCCCCGCGGGCACAGACCCGGGCGACGCCCCCACCACCACACACGCCCAGCCGGGCACACACACGGGCGACGCCCCTGCCGCCGCGCAGGCCCAGCCGGATACACCCACAGGCGACGCCCCCGCCACCGCACACACGCCCACAGGCACACACACGGGAGCCGCCCCCACCACCACACACGCCCAGCCGGATACACCCACGGAAGCCGCCCCTGCCGCCGCGCAGGCTCTCCCGAGCACGCGCACGGGCGACCCCCCCGCCGTACACGCTCAGCCGGGTACACCCAGGGGCGACGCCCCCGCCGACCTCCCCATCCCTGCCGACCTCCCCGGCCTTCCCGCTCTCGCCGAGCTTCCCGACCTTCCCGTCCTCGCCGACCTTCCCGTCCTCGTCGACAACGACGCCAACCTCATGGCGTACGCCGAACAGCACGCCCACTACCCGGACTGTGCCGCCTTCGCCCTGGTCAAGGTCTCGACGGGGATCGGCGCGGGCGTCGTGGTGGACGGCGCGGTCTACCGCGGCATCGACGGCGGCGCCGGCGACATCGGCCACATCCGGGTGCCCGAGGGAGCGGACGCACTGTGCAAGTGCGGCTCCTACGGCTGTCTCGCCGCCGTCGCCAGCGGCCGCGCCGTGGCCCGCAGACTGACGGAGGCGGGCATACCGGCGGCCTCCGGCTCAGATGTGCGGGCACTCCTCGAGGCGGGGAACCCCGAGGCCGTGGGGTTCGCGCGCGAGGCGGGGCGGCATGTCGGCGAGGTCCTGGCGACCGTGGTGACGCTCCTCAACCCGGGCGTTCTGATGATCGCCGGAGATCTGGCCGGAACCCCGTTCCTCACCGGCGTCCGTGAACTGCTCTACCAGCGGGCGCTGCCCCGCTCCACCGCCCACCTGGACGTCGTCACCTCACGCCTGGGCGAGCGCGCGGCGCTGATCGGCGCGGGAACACTCGTGGTGGAGCACTTGTACGCCCCGCGGCGGGCGGAGGAGCGGCTCGCCGCGCTGGGCCTGTAACGCGACCCCGAAGCCCGCCTCGCCGCATCTCCCCCAGTGACCGGGAGCGTCCGGATGGTGACATGGAGACGCTTCGGACAGCGTGATTCTCGCCACCCCTGATAGACCTTGCGCTCACATGAGCACCCAAAAGGCGGCTGCACTTCTCCAAGGAGTGGCACTCAGTGCCACTGCTCGATCATTCAGGACGTGAACTCACATCTGAGATCTTTCCGCTCGTTTGAGCGTTTCGCAGGGTCTACGGGAGTTGTGTCTTCAAGAGTTGAAGACATGCGCCCGCGTCCCCCTACCGCCGAGTCACTTTCGATCTAGCGGCGGACGGGTGGTTACGGCCGCATGACGCGCAA
This sequence comes from Streptomyces sp. NPDC003032, assembly GCF_053591415.1. Taxonomy (NCBI): domain Bacteria; kingdom Bacillati; phylum Actinomycetota; class Actinomycetes; order Kitasatosporales; family Streptomycetaceae; genus Streptomyces; species Streptomyces sp. NPDC003032. Next base: position 38,691 of record NZ_JBSFTT010000004.1, read on the forward strand.
GTGGACGTACCCACACGCCTTCGATCTGGGTATGTTCCTCGCCGTCAGGGCAGCCACCGAGTCCTCGAGGAGTCGAGACCCGTGTCGGAAAACAAAGATCTCCACGTAGCTCACACGAGTGAGACGACCGAGGCGACCGAGGGGGTGAAGTTCGTTTACGACTTCACCGAGGGCAACAAGGAACTCAAGGACCTTCTCGGCGGCAAGGGCGCGAACCTCGCCGAGATGACCAACCTCGGGCTGCCCGTCCCTCCGGGCTTCACCATCACCACCGAGGCGTGCAAGACGTACCTCGACAGCGGTGAGGAGCCGGCGGCGCTGCGCGACGAGGTCAGTGCGCACCTCGACGCCCTGGAGAAGAAGATGGGCAAGAAGCTGGGTCAGGCCGACGACCCGCTGCTCGTCTCCGTCCGCTCGGGCGCCAAGTTCTCGATGCCCGGCATGATGGACACGGTCCTGAACATCGGGCTCTCCGACAAGTCCGTCACCGGGCTCACCAAGCAGTCCGGCGACGACCGCTTCGCGTGGGACTCCTACCGCCGGCTCATCCAGATGTTCGGCAAGACCGTCCTCGGCGTCGACGGCGACCTCTTCGAGGACGCGCTGGAGAAGGCCAAGGAGGCCAAGAAGGTCACGGTCGACACGGACCTCGAGGCGGCCGACCTGAAGAAGCTGGTCACCAAGTTCAAGAAGATCGTCAAGACGGAGGCCGGGCGGGACTTCCCGCAGGACCCGCGCGAGCAGATGGACCTCGCGATCCGTTCGGTCTTCGAGTCGTGGAACACCGACCGCGCCAAGCTCTACCGCCGTCAGGAGCGCATCCCGCACGACCTCGGCACGGCCGTCAACGTCTGCTCGATGGTCTTCGGCAACCTCGGCCCCGACTCCGGCACGGGCGTCGCGTTCACCCGCGACCCGGCCAGCGGCCACCAGGGCGTGTACGGCGACTACCTCCAGAACGCGCAGGGCGAGGACGTCGTGGCGGGCATCCGCAACACCGTGCCGCTCGCCGATCTGGAGCAGATCGACAAGAAGTCGTACGACCAGCTCATGCAGATCATGGAGACCCTTGAGACGCACTACAAGGACCTCTGCGACATCGAGTTCACCATCGAGCGCGGCCAGCTGTGGATGCTGCAGACCCGCGTCGGCAAGCGCACCGCCGGTGCCGCCTTCCGTATCGCGACGCAGCTCGTGGACCAGGGCCTGATCGACGAGGCCGAGGCGCTGCAGCGCGTCAACGGCGCGCAGCTCGCCCAGTTGATGTTCCCGCGCTTCGACGACGGCGCCAAGGTCGAGCAGCTCGGGCGCGGGATCGCCGCGTCGCCGGGTGCCGCGGTCGGCAAGGCGGTCTTCGACTCGTACACCGCCATCAAGTGGTCGCGTTCGGGCGAGAAGGTCATCCTGATCCGCCGCGAGACCAACCCCGACGACCTCGACGGCATGATCGCCGCCGAGGGCATCCTGACCTCGCGCGGCGGCAAGACCTCGCACGCCGCCGTGGTCGCGCGCGGCATGGGCAAGACGTGCGTCTGCGGCGCGGAGGACCTGGAGGTCGACACCAAGCGGCGCCGGATGACGGTCGGCACGACCGTCGTCGAGGAGGGCGACGTCGTCTCCATCGACGGCTCGACGGGCAAGGTCTACCTCGGCGAGGTGCCGGTGGTCCCCTCCCCCGTCGTCGAGTACTTCGAGGGCCGCATGCACGCGGGCGCCGACGACGCCGACGAACTGGTCGCCGCCGTGCACCGGATCATGGCGTACGCGGACCGCGTACGGCGTCTGCGGGTGCGCGCCAACGCCGACAACGCCGAGGACGCGCTGCGCGCCCGCCGCTTCGGCGCGCAGGGCATCGGCCTGTGCCGCACCGAGCACATGTTCCTCGGTGAGCGCCGCGAGATGGTCGAGCGCCTGATCCTCGCCGACGCGGACGACGAGCGCGAGGACGCGCTGAAGGAGCTGCTGCCGCTCCAGAAGAAGGACTTCGTCGAGCTGTTCGAGGCGATGGACGGCCTGCCGGTCACCGTCCGTCTGCTGGACCCGCCGCTGCACGAGTTCCTCCCGGACATCACGGAGCTCTCCGTCCGCGTCGCCCTCGCCGAGTCCCGCAAGGACGCCAACGAGAACGACCTGCGCCTGCTCCAGGCGGTCCACCGGCTGCACGAGCAGAACCCGATGCTGGGCCTGCGCGGTGTGCGCCTCGGCCTCGTCATCCCCGGCCTGTTCACCATGCAGGTGCGGGCCATCGCGGAGGCGGCCGCCGAGCGGAAGAACGCCAAGGGCGACCCGCGCGCGGAGATCATGATTCCGCTCGTCGGCACGGTCCAGGAGCTGGAGATCGTCCGCGAGGAGGCCGAGCAGGTCATCGCGGAGGTGATCGAGTCCACCGGCGTCGACCTGAAGCTCGCGCTCGGCACGATGATCGAGCTGCCGCGCGCCGCGCTGACGGCCGACCAGATCGCGGAGGCCGCCGAGTTCTTCTCCTTCGGTACGAACGACCTCACGCAGACCGTCTGGGGCTTCTCGCGGGATGACGTGGAGGCTTCGTTCTTCACCGCGTACCTGGAGAAGGGCATCTTCGGGGTCTCCCCGTTCGAGACCATCGACAAGGACGGCGTCGGCAAGCTGGTGCGGGACGCGGTCGAGGCCGGTCGCCGGACCCGCCCCGACCTGAAGCTCGGCGTCTGCGGCGAGCACGGCGGCGACCCGGAGTCCGTGCACTTCTTCCACGAGGTGGGCCTGGACTACGTCTCCTGCTCGCCGTTCCGCATCCCGGTGGCCCGCCTGGAAGCGGGCCGCGCGGCCTCGCACTCGACGGGCAGCGACCACCGGTAGCCGTTCGGCGCCGGTAGATGCTCCGGGGCTGCCGCCGTGTCCCCGACCCTCAACCGATGCGGCGGCGGCTCCGGTCCACGACGAAGGGGCGGCACCCTGTGCGGGGGTGCCGCCCCTTCGGTGCGGTTGGACCTCAACGCATTCCGGGCGGGCGACGCAGCTCGTCGACCTTCATCAGCCGGGCGAGAAGGAGATACCCCAGGGCTGTCACGAGCACTCCGGCAGCCAGTGCCACGGCCGTGGGCCACGTTCCACTGCCCAGGTCCGCGCACGCACGCGCCGCGGCCCAGCCCAGCCCGGCAGCCGGGCCCGCGGCGCAGAGCACCTTTACGTAGGTGCGGCGCAGGCCGCCGTCGTCGATGCGGCCCCCCAGTCTCCTGCGCAGCAGATACGCGGTGAGGGCGAGGCCGGCCACGTAGGAGAGGGTGTAGGCCCCTGCCATGCCGACCACCGCCCAGCGGGCAGGCAGCAGCACATGACAGGCGGTGGCCAGGGCAATGTTCACCCCCGCGATCCAAGCCGCCATGAAGAACGGAGTGCGGGTGTCCTCGAATGCGTAGAAGCCGCGCAGCAGAAGGTACTGGGCAGAGAACGGGATGAGCCCGAGCCCGAACGCCTGCAGCATGTAGCCCAGCGGGCGGACCGAGTCGGCGTCCGCCGCTCCGTGGGCGTACAGCAGCGACGCGATCTGCGGCCCCAGAGCGAGGAAGAGGAAGGCGGCCGGCACGATGACCACGCCGCTGATCCGCAGCACCCGGGAGAGGTCCGCGCGCAGATCCGGGATGCGCCCCTCGGCGGCGGCCCGGCTCATACGCGGCAGCAGCGCCGTCACCAGGGACACGGTCACGATCGACTGCGGCAGCATCCAGATGGTCTGCGCGTAGGTGTAGGCCGAGTAACCCGCGCCGGCCTGCGGCAGTTCCTGGTCGGCGGCGTTGGCGTAGTTCGTGACGACTGTCAGCGCGGCCTGGTTGGCCAGGACGAACAGCAGCGTCCACTTCGCCGCGTGGACGCTCTTGCCCAGGCCGGTGCCCCGCCAGTCGAACCGTGGGCGGAAACGGAAACCCGCCGCCCGCGCGAACGGGATCAGCGCCAGGGCCTGTACGGCGACGCCTGCCGTCGTGCCGATCCCCAGCAACCACACCTGGTCGGCGGTGATGTCCTCCACCCGGTCGGGCACCGCCATCAGCCCCAGATAGGCGGCGAACATGCCGACCAGCACGACATTGTTCAGCACCGGGGTCCACATCATCGCGCCGAACTTCTCGCGGGCGTTCAACACCTGCCCATAGATGCTGAACAGGCCGTAGAAGAAGATCTGCGGCAACAGGAACCGGGCGAACGTCACCGTCAGCTGGAACGCCTCATGGCTGTCCGGGGTGTCCCGCATGTACAGGCCCACGATCTGCGGCGCCGCCCACACTGCCAGCGCCGTCCCCACACCCAGCACGCACACCACGAGCGTGACCAGACGCTGCTCGTAGGCCCGACCGCCGTCGGGCTGCGTCGTCCTGGCACGCACCAGCTGCGGCACCAGCACGGCATTGAGCGCGCCGCCGATCAGCAGCGTGTACAGACTCGTCGGCACCGTGTTCGCCGTGTTGTACGTACTGGCCAGCAAGCCCGTGCCAAGCGCCGCGGCCTGCAGCACCTGACGGATCAGCCCCGTCGCTCGTGACACCACCGTGCCAACGGCCATCAGTAAGGACGAACGAGCCAGTCCGCCCTTGTCCTTCTTCCGCCGGGCGGCATGCCGCCCTCTTCTCTGCTGCTCCTGCGGCATGGTCTGCGCCGCGGAGTCCGCCCCCTGCACCATGCCGTCAACTTATGTCCTCGAAGTCACACGGCCCCAATCCTACGTGCGTTACGTGATCTCCCGCATCGTCGCCAGTGCGTGGCTGGAGGACTCCACCATGTCGCGGACCATGTCGTCCGGGCGCCTGGGGGCGTGCGGGGAGAGGGAGTTGAGACTGTAGCCGTCCGGGGCCAGGGTGGTGAGGGTTGTGGCGATGACGTGGCGCAGGTCCGGGAAGGTAAGGGCGGAGGCCAGGGACTTGGCGAGTCCGTCCGTGGGAGTGCCCGTCGCCTCCAGGATCGCGCGGGCCGAGGCCGACTCCACCTCGGCGAGCGCCGCCAGCCTGCGCTCAAGGGTGGGGTCCGGGAGGGCCTTTCGGGCCTTGGCCGCCTCGCGCAGATAGCGGTGCAGGAGCAGGTGGAGCGTGGCGCCCGGCGGTGGGGACGCGGGGTCGAGCGCCTGGAGGATCGACGTCAGCCAGTCGGCCAGGCCCCGCCCGGCCAGGCCCAGTTCGGGCCAGGTGGTCGCGCGGAGCTGCTCGCCGAGGTAGTGGGCACGTTCGAACGCCTTGCGGCCCGGCGTCATGGGGTGGGGGGCGTCGACCGGCCCGTATGTGCTCTCCAGTGCGGGGGCGCGGTGTTCCGCGAGGGTGCAGAAGAGCGACAGATGGACGTACACGTGAAAGGCCGCGATCGTTCGGTGCGGGTCCCATCGGTTGGTTCCGGCCAGGCCCGGTGAATTCCAGAGCGACGTCACTTTCCGTACGTCGTCGGGGAGTCCGTGGTCGCTTTCCACGTCCCGTACGAGCAAGGAGTGCGCGTGCCGGAAGTCGTAGAGCTTCTGGTGCAGTGATTCATGCAGAAGGTGTTCCGCTACCCACCAGGGGTTCGTCAGCAGTTTCTGGTTCAGGAAGACGATTCCGGCCATTCTGAACTGGGACGTGGAGGATTTCCTCGCCCAGGCCCCGACGCCCGGGGAAATACCGATCACATGGGTGTGGTGCAGGGCGCTGCGGGAAGTCCCGGGAAGGATTTCCCGGAGCAGTCCCGCGGCTTTCCGCAGCATCGCGACATCGGCCGGGGCGGGTGCGCAGATCTGGTCGGTGAACTCCCTTTCGACGAGCATCCGGAGCGCCTGGGCGAAGGCGTCGTCGCGGCGCTCCGGATGCCAGAACCATGCCGGGCCCGCCACCGGGTCGAGGCGCTGCGCCCCGGTGGCGCCCGCCTCCGACGGCCCGTCGGCGGTCCCGGTGTCGAGGTGGCGCCTGGTCGCGTCGAGGATCTCCTCGCAGAGTGCGAGGGGGAGTACGACCTCGGCACCCGCCGTGACGCGGGCCAGCGACTGCTGGATGACGCAGCGGACCACGGGATCGCCCAGCACGCGGTACTCGCGGTGCGGGTCGGCGCCGGCGAGTGCGTCGAGGAGGCGCCGGGCGGCGGGGAGCCGGTCGGCGACCTTCTTCAGCCGGTGCAGGTGGGCGCCGCGCATCTGCTCGTGCACATAGGAGCTGTCACCGAACGGCCGACCCTGCGACAGAACGGCATCGAAAGCGGACATCTCTGTCATGGGAATCGGCCTCTGCCCTGATCGGTGGGTGCCTGATCGTGCGTGGAAGGGTCAGACTTCCGCGGCGTGGTCGTGGTCGTGGTCGTCCGGCAGCTGTGGCTGGACGACGGCGCGCAGCGCGTCGTGCTGCGCCTGCATCTCCTGGGCTTCCGCCTCGGAGATCTCACGGGTGAAGACGAGGGTCACCGCGGTGAGGGCCTGCGGGGATTCCGGCTCCTGGGAGGATGGCGATTCGCTCATTGCGACTCCGTTCAAACGGAAAGGAAGTGCGGAGACCTCTCTCTTCGCGTCTCCTCTCTCTTCGTGTCTCCTCGGTGGCAATCTACGAGTGGAGTTGCAGGGAGGTCAACGAGAACAGGACGCGCGAATTCTGTTCGCCCGCCGGAACAAGCCACGCGTTATTAATGGCCAAGGGTCAGCACGGCCGGGCCGCGAGGGAATGGTGTGCGGCATGGTTCGGCTGAGCACGGGGTCGGCGCCGCGCTATACCGTGAAATCGACCCAAAATGTACGGGACCTCTGCCTGTGGAGATCGTTTCTCTTCCCGTTCGGGTCCGCCATTAACGGCATGATTACGAAAGGTGATAGTTCCGGCCGATGGGCTACGGTCCTCATGACTGAGCGGGAGGAAAGGAGAAAGAGGCCATCATGACTCAATTCGATTTTCCGCAGGGCCGAGGCGAACAGGCGCGAAAGGCCGCGCGCCCGAGCCGGGTCACCCTGACCTTCGACCACCCTCTGACCACGGCCGAGGTGGACCGGCTCCAGCGGAGCACCGACGCGCAGGCCGCCGTACGGGTGCCGCCCGGGGTCGCCCTGGCCCACGACCGCGAACGGAAACTGGCGTTCGACAAGTCGTCGGACCCCGAGGTCGGCGCGCTCCTCGCCGTACTCGCGGCGGCGGTGCCCGTGGGCGGGCGCATCCTGGAGACGGGGACCGGGGCGGGGATGGGCCTGGCCTGGATCGCGCACGGACTCGGGGCGCGCGAGGACGTCGAGGTGCTCAGCGTGGAGCTGGACGCCGAGCGGGCCGCGTCCGTGCGTGCCGCGGGGCTGCCGCCCGGGGTGTCCGTCCTGGTGGGCGACGCCCTTGAACTCATCGCCTCCCAGGGCACGTTCGACCTCGTCTTCGCCGACACCCCGAGCGCCAAGACGACGGGCCTCGCCGACGTCGTCGACGCGCTGCGGCCCGGCGGCACGCTTCTGATCGACGACATCGCCGACGCCACCCACCCCGAGAGCTACACCCGGATCACCACCCTGCGCGAGCGGCTCTTCGGCGACCCCCGCCTGGTCGTCACCGAACTCACCTGCGCCACCGGAATGTTCCTGGCCACGCGACGCCGCCCGAACTGACGACTACGCGCCGGACGGACCACCGGCGGCGCACCGAGCGGCCCGACGGCCACGCACCGGACAGACCACCGGCCGCACACCGGACGGACCACCGGCCGAATGCCGAGCAGCCCGACGGCCACGCGCCGGACGGACCACCGGCCGCCCACCGGACGGCCCGACGGCCGCCCACCGGACGGCCCGACGGCCGCCCACCGGACGGCCCGGCAGCCACGCGTCGGGCGGACCGGCAGCCACGCGTCGGGCGGATCAACCCCCCGACGTGTCCAGCTCCGCTTCCTCGCTCACGCCCGCGCAGTCGTACGGGTCCTTCAGCCAGCCGTCCGGCAGGACCACGCGGTTGTTGCCCGATGTACGGCCCCGTGGGCCGTCCGCGCCCGTCGGCCACTCCTGGTCGAGGTCCAGCTCACCGAGCCCGTCCTCCAGTTCGGCCAGCGAGGAGGTGATCGCGAGACGCTTGCGCATCTCCGAGCCGACCGCGAAGCCCTTCAGATACCAGGCCACGTGCTTGCGGAAGTCGATGACGCCCCGCGACTCGTCGCCGATCCACTCGCCGAGGAGCGTGGCGTGGCGCAGCATGACGGCGGAGACCTCGCGCAGGTTCGGGGCCTTGGGCGCGCCCGTGCCCTCGAAGGCCGCCACCAGGTCGCCGAAGAGCCAGGGGCGGCCGAGGCAGCCGCGGCCGACGACGACGCCGTCGCAGCCCGTCTCGTCCATCATGCGGACCGCGTCGGCGGCCGACCAGATGTCGCCGTTGCCGAGCACCGGGATCTCCGGCACGTGCTCCTTGAGACGGGCGATGGCGTCCCAGTCGGCAGTGCCGCCGTAGTGCTGGGCGGCCGTGCGGCCGTGCAGGGCGATCGCCGTGACGCCCTCCTCGACCGCGATGCGGCCCGCGTCCAGGAACGTGATGTGGTCGTCGTCGATGCCCTTGCGCATCTTCATGGTGACGGGGAGGTCCCCGGCGCCGCTGACGGCCTCACGGAGGATCGCGCGCAGCAGATGACGCTTGTACGGGAGCGCCGAGCCGCCGCCCTTGCGGGTCACCTTGGGGACCGGGCAGCCGAAGTTCAGGTCGATGTGATCGGCCAGGTCCTCCTCCGCGATCATGCGGACGGCCTTGCCGACGGTCGCCGGGTCGACGCCGTACAGCTGGATCGAGCGCGGCTTCTCCGTCGCGTCGAAGTGGACCAGCTGCATCGTCTTCTCGTTGCGCTCCACCAGGGCGCGCGTCGTGATCATCTCGCTCACGAAGAGGCCCTTGCCGCCGGAGAACTCCCGGCACAACGTCCTGAACGGCGCGTTCGTGATGCCCGCCATGGGGGCGAGCACGACGGGCGGCTGCACGGTGTGCGGGCCGATGGACAGGGGCTGGGACGGCATCGCGGCTCTCCGGGACGGACGACGGGACCCTCCATTGTCCCTCACTCCCGCGATAGCCCCGCCCGCCGTCATCCCCGCGACGACTCCGCCCGCCGTCATCCCCGCGACAGCTCCGCCAGCCGTTCCAGGCGCTCCTCCGACTCGTCGTCGGCGGGTACGTACGCGATGAGCCGGTGCGCCTGCGCCAGCGGGGCCATCCACAGCATGCGGTGCTCCAGCTTCAGCAGCCCCACCCGCGGATGCTGATACCGCTTGACGTGCGGGGACATCGCCGCGACCTCATGCCGCTCCCACAGCTCGCGGAACTCCGCGGACACCCCGAGCAGCCGGTCCCGCAGCTCCTTCCAGGCGGGCTCCGCACCATGCTCGGCCATGGCCCCGCGGAACTTCGCGGTCAGGTCGCGCAGCATCTCGTCCCGGTCGAGAAACGTCTCCCGCCAGCTGTGGCTGGTGGCCAGGAGCCACAGGCAGTTGCGGTCGCGCGGCTCCATCGCGTCGAAGTCGCCGAAGACGTGCGTCCAGGAGCGGTTGCACGCGAGGACGTCGTAGCGCCCGTTCTGCACGGTGGCCGGATACGGCGCGACGCGGTGCATCAGCCTCCGCACCGGCGCGGAAAGCGCCGTGCACTCGGCCTCGGGGCGCGGATCGACGGCCCCCGCGAGGGCGAAGAGGTGGGCGCGTTCGCCGGGGTCCATGAGCAGCGCCCGCGCGATCGCGTCGAGGACCTGCGCCGACACCTTGATGGGCCGGGCCTGCTCAAGCCACGTGTACCAGGTGACGCCCACGCTGGAGAGCTGCGCGACCTCCTCGCGGCGCAGCCCCGGCGTACGGCGCCGGGTGCCGCGCGGCAGCCCCGCCTGCTCGGGCGTGACGCGTTCGCGGCGGCTGCGGAGGAAGGCGGCGAGCTCTTGCCTGCGGATGTCGGCGCCGGGGTCTGCCGCAGCGGCGGTAATCGTCATGGGCCAAGGCTGTCCGATCGCGCAGCCTGTTTCCAGGTGCGTCTGATACCAGGATAAAGAGACTCTGGTACCCCTCTGAGCACCGCAACATCGTCGTGTACGTGACTCTTGCAACCCACACCGACAAGTCCCCCGCGGCCGCTTCTCCCGGGCTTCCCGAGCCCTCCGCCCTCACCCCCCTCGGTCTGATCACCGTCCTCCTCGGCGCCTCCCTCTCCAGCGTCGACTTCTTCATCGTCAACGTCGCCCTGCCCAGCATCGAACGCGACCTGCGCGCCTCCCCCGCCACCCTGGAGATGGTCGTCGCCGGTTACGCCGTCGCGTACGCCGTGCTGCTCGTCCTCGGCGGCCGGCTCGGCGACACGTACGGGCGCAGGAAGCTCTTCCTGTGGGGCGTGGCCGCCTTCGGGCTGACCTCGCTGGCCTGCGGGCTCGCGCCCGGCGCGTGGTGGCTCGTGGCGGCGCGCGTGGCGCAGGGCGCCGCCTCCGCGCTGATGCTGCCGCAGGTCCTCGCCACCATCCACGCCACGACGCGGGGCGAGCGGCGCGCGAAGGCCGTCGCGCTGTACGGCTCGGTGAGCGGACTCGGCGTCGTCCTCGGGCAGGTGCTCGGCGGGGTCCTCGTCGCCGCCGATCCGGCGGGCACCGGCTGGCGCATGGCGTTCCTGGTGAACGTACCGGTCGCCGTGGCCGCCCTGCTGTGCGCGGTGCGCGCGGTGCCGGACAGCCGCGCCGAGCGGCCCCGGCGCGGCGACATCGGCGGCACGCTCCTGCTCGGCGCCGCACTGACCGCCCTGCTGCTCCCCCTCTCGGAGGGCCGGGCCACCGGCTGGCCCCTCTGGTCGGTGCTGCTGCTCGCCGCCGCGCCCCTGCTCACCTGGGCGTTCGCGGCCGTCGAGCGGCGGGCGGAGAACACCGGAGGCAGCCCGCTGCTGCCGCCGTCACTCCTGCGCGAACCCGGCGTCCGCAGGGGACTCGTCCTCGGTCTGCCGATCTTCACCGGGTTCAGCGGCTGGATGTTCGTCAGCGCGGTGACGCTGCAGCAAGGGCTCGGCTACGGCGCCCTCAAGGCGGGCCTGACGCTGATCCCCATGGGCGTCGCACAGTTCGCGGCGTCGATCCTCGCCCCGCGCCTGGTCAAGCGGCTCGGCGGCCGGGCGATGACGGTGTGCGCGCTGGTGCACGGCTCGGGCCTCGCGGTGCTCGCCCTGACCGTGCTGTGGCTGCCGTGGCCCTCGATCGGCCCCCTGGCGCTCGCACCCGGCCTGGCCCTGTGCGGGCTCGGCCAGGGCGTCGAACTCGCCCTCTACTACCGGATCGTCCTCGCCGCCGTGCCGGCCGCGCGGGCGGGCGCGGGCAGCGGCCTGGCGGCGACCGTGCAGCAGTCGTGCCTGGCGGTGGGCGTGGCGACGATCGGCTCCCTCTTCCTCGCGCTGGTGCCGGGACTCGGCATGCGGGACGCGTTCACCCTCGTGCTCGGGACACAACTGGTCGGCCTGCTCGGCCTGGCGCTTGTGAGCATGCGGCTGCCGCGACAGCTGACCTGAGCGGCCGGGGCGGCCGGGGCGGACGCGCAAGCGGGCCCGACGGACGGTCGGTCGGGCGGGAGCCGAAATCCTTCCGGAAAGCTACCGTCGAATACATGCCCGATGAACTTACCCACCGCCGACGGATGCTCGTCCTCGCGATCTGCTGCATGAGCCTGCTGATCGTCAGCCTCGACAACACCGTCCTGAACGTCGCCCTCCCCACCATGCGCGAGGAGTTCGACGCGAGCGTCTCGGGCATGCAGTGGACCATCGACGCGTACACGCTCGTCCTCGCCTCGCTCCTCATGCTCGCCGGCTCCACCGCCGACCGCATCGGCCGCCGCAAGGTCTTCCAGGCGGGTCTGATCGTCTTCACCCTCGGTTCGGTGCTCTGCTCGCTCGCGCCCAACCTCGAATGCCTGGTGGCGTTCCGCATGATCCAGGCGGTGGGCGGCTCGATGCTCAACCCGGTCGCCATGTCGATCATCACCAACACCTTCACCGAACCGCGCGAGCGTGCCCGCGCCATCGGCGTCTGGGGCGGCGTCGTCGGCATCTCCATGGCGGCGGGCCCGCTGATCGGCGGGCTCCTCGTGGACTCGGTCGGCTGGCGCTCGATCTTCTGGATCAACCTGCCGGTCGGCCTCGCCGCGCTCTTCCTGACCATGCGGTACGTCCCCGAGTCCCGCGCCCCTCGGCCCCGCCGCCCGGACCCGATCGGGCAGCTCCTGGTGATCGTGCTGCTCGGCGCGCTGACGTACGCGATCATCGAGGCGCCCACCGTCGGCTGGACGTCACCGCTGATCCTCGCCTTCGCCGGCGCGGCGCTGCTCGCCCTGCTCGGCCTGCTGGCCTACGAGCCTCGCCGCACCGATCCCCTCATCGACCTGCGCTTCTTCCGGTCGGCGCCGTTCAGCGGGGCCACGGTGATCGCGGTCTGCGCCTTCGCGTCGCTGGGCGGCTTCCTCTTCCTCTCGACGCTGTTCCTCCAGGACGTACACGGCCTCGACGCGCTGCACGCCGGGCTGTGGATGCTGCCGATGGCGGCCATGACGCTGGTCTGCGCGCCGCTCTCGGGCCGCCTGGTCGGCAGCCGCGGGCCGCGCATGTCGCTGCTGATCGCGGGGGTGGCGATGACGGTCTCGGGCGTCCTCTTCGCCGCGTTCGAGGCGGAGAACGAGGTCGGCACGCGCTTCGTCGGCTATGTCCTCTTCGGCCTCGGCTTCGGTTTCGTCAACGCCCCGATCACCAACACCGCGGTCGCCGGGATGCCCCGCGCCCAGGCGGGCGTCGCCGCGGCGGTCGCCTCCACCAGCCGACAGATCGGCCAGACGCTCGGCGTCGCGGTGATCGGCGCGGTCCTGGCGTCGGGCGTCGCGTCGTCCTCGTACGCGACCGACTTCACCGAGGCGAGCCGCCCCGGCTGGTGGATCATCGCGGGCTGCGGCTTCGCGGTACTGGTGCTCGGGGTGCTGACGAGCGGGCGGTGGGCACGGGGGACCGCCGAACGGACGGCGGAGCGGCTGGAAGGGGCCGACACGGGACCGGACCGGGCGTCACAAACGGCCTGACCGTGTGCCGTGTGCCGTCTGCCGTCTGCCGTCTGCCGTCTGCCGTCTGCCGTGGCAGGATCAGCGGCGACCAGCGGCCGTCATCCCTTTTCCTGCGCGGCTCTCCTGGCGATCACCAGCGCACGGGCCCGCGTGAGGTGGGCATCACCGACCGATCTCGGATAGGCGGTCCCGACGATCCGCAGGTGATTTTCCACCAGTGCGACGAGTTGGCCTTCGGTGGCTTCTCCGGGAACGTCCAAGAGCTTCATCAGGTACGCCTGGAGATGCCCTCGCTGCAGCGGAACAGAGCCGTCCTCGTGTTTCCGCAGGTTCTTCCTGGCAGTGCCTTCCCCCTTACCGGCGGTGTCCGCGGACTCCAGGGTCGCTCCGGGGATGTAATTGATATAGGTGAGGAGCGCATTGATCGCTTTCTGGAGAAGGAGCGGCTGCCGCTTCATGGAGGTCGCGTCGTCGCCCTGGGAGGCCGCGCGCGAAACAACCCCCAGGACTGCTGCGAGCGCTTGGAAGTCGGCCTTGGCCGTGGCCAATCGTTCCAGATGATATCTGCCTTGCTCATCATCGGCAGGCCGGAATGCCTGGCCTACCGTGCTCTCCATGCCCTGGGCCTCTTTGAAAGCATACGTGACAATGAAATACGCCGCCTCGTCGAGGGTGCGTCCGATGAGTCCTCTGCGGATGCTGTCCATGTGGGCGATCCAAGCAGTGGTGTGCGCCCCCATGGTGTTGGAGAAGGGGGAAGGACTGCGACCCCCGGAATGAAGTGCACTGATCCGGCCGCCCTCCACCTCGATCTGAGAAGTGAGAGGTTGCCTCTCGGAATCCTGTTCCGGCTGTGCGGTGTTCACCTGGGGGGTGGCCTGCGCCGAGGCCGTCGCGGAGGAGCCCGTAGGGGATGGACCGGTCGGGCCGGTGGCGCCTTCCAGGGTCGCCGCCTTCATCATTTCGGCCAGATCGGTCATGGTCGCGCTCGGTTTGGCCGTGCTTCGGCTCGCCCTTCCCTCCGTAGGCGCCGGAGGCTGCGGAAAGGTCGGCACCGCCCCTCCGTTGAACGCCAGACCCCGCGCGTGCCGCGACCACTCGTCACATTCCGTCTGGAGAGCGCCGGAGGAACGCTTGTCGTTGTGCGCCCCCCTCCTGTAGAGGTTTTCGATGTTTTCCGTACTGGGCTTCAACCGCTCAAGATAGAAATATCTGTTCTTCCGCTTCCGGCCCTCTATTACGGGACCGATTTCCGTATTGAACGCAGCCAGTGCCGCTTCCTGACTTCCGAAGACACTCGCGACCCCGTCGGGGTAGGCCATCTCCACAGACATCAAGTGCTGTCTGATAATGATCTCCGCCCGTGCTGCCGGGGGCAGATCCGGGTTCATCCCTGGCATAAGCCTGGCCAGGACGACCGGATCGTGCTCGGCGGCGACGATCGCGACCCCGTCCCGGTCCATGAGTTTCCATATCGCTTCCTTGACAGCTTCCGGATTCGAGACATTACCCGAGAAGGCCGCAGACAGGACCTGGTTGGACCCGGCCTCCGCCTTCCCTTTCCCTGCGGTTCCTTGCGAGACTGCCGCCACATTCATCGTGGTGAACGGGATGAGTTCACGGAAATGCAGAAATTCCGTCACCATCTTCTGGACGAGAGGAAACTGCTGCGCCGGTGGAACATTCCCGGACAGCAGGGAAGCGATGGTCATCTCCAAGGCCGCGAACGCACTCTGGCACTCAGCCCTTTTGCCCTCCGGAAGATCGCCGACCGCTTTCGCGCCGGGGAGGTCGAGGGTCTTCTGGGCAAGCTCCTGGAGACTGGCCGCGGCTTCCTGCGGATTCCGGTTCAGCACGGCCCTCCTGACTGCCTCCTGCTGAACGACGAGAGCAGTGGAATGGTCGCCCTTGGAGTCGGAGTACGGCGACTTGGGCCGTCCCGCGAAGTGGATCTCCGAGACGGCCTGGCCGTCCACCGAGTCCACCTGGGCGGCGACCGCCCGCTGCACCGCACCCACGCGTCCGGACGGGCTCGGCCGCCCGCGCTGCGGGGCGGCGGCCGCGACCTCGGGCACGGACGCGGACATGACGCGCGTGGCGTTCGCCTCGGCCTCGCGTTCGTAACGGTCGGTGGGGTCGGAGATCCTGAGGCCGTCACCGCTGTCGGTACCGGCGACCGGGCCTTGGCGCTGCTGGATGACGTGGGTGAGTTCGTGGGCGAGGGTGTGCTCGTCGTCGCCTCCTTGCCCGATGACGATATGGCTGCCGCTGGTGTAGGCGCGGGCGCCGACTTCGGCGGCGGAGGCCCTGGCGGCCGTGTCGTTGTGCACGCGGACATCGGAGAAGTCGGCGCCGAGCCGGTTCTCCATGTCGGCGCGGGTGGCGTCGTCCAGGGGGCGTCCGGCGGTGCGCAGGACGTCGTGGACGGCGGAGCGCTGGACCGCGGGCTGCTCGTCCTGCTGGTGGCCGGCCTGACGGAGCAACTGGACCACGGCGGCGTTGCCCGCCGTGGCCTGGAGGCTCAGTAGACCGTTCGGATCGTGCAGACCGTGCGGCGGCGCGGGTGACGGGCTGTGGGCCGGGGTGCGGCTGGTGCCGGTCTCGGCGCCCCGGACATTCTGGTGATCGCGCAAAGGAGCCTCGCCTCTGGTGCGGTTTCGTCGACTCTTCGTGCATACGCGGCGAGGGGCGCTGATGCCCAGGTACGGGCGGGCAGTGTGACCTGACCGGACGGGCACCGTCGTACGCGGCACCGTCGTACGCGACACCGTCGTACGCGCCTAGAGCCCCTCCTCCGTGGGCCGGTGCTCCACGTACTCGATGAGCGTGCCGTCCCGGTGGCGGGCCGTGAAGCCGGAACCGGTGGGGACCTTGGTCAGGGGGTCGGTGATCTCGGCACCCTCGGCCGCCAGCCGTTCCAGGTACGCCTGCGCCGAGTCGACGAGCAGCGTGCCGTTCGTCGCGCGGAAGGGGGCCAGGGTCTCCTCCGTACCCTCGATCAGGAGGAACGGGCCGACGGCGGCGAGGGCGAGGTTCTTCTCCGGGTACGTGAACCGCATGTCGCGTTCCGTGCCGAGCAGGCGCTCGTACGAGGCCGCGACGGCGTCCAGGGTGCCGGGGCCGGTGTAGACGCGGATGAGGGCGCGGGGTGCGGTGAGGCCGGAGGAGTCGTTGTGGCGGCGCCACATCGTGGGGGTGAGGTTCGCCGGGGTGGGGCTCGCGGGGCTTGTCGTCTCGGTCATGGGTTCAGCCTCCGTCCCCCGGGCGGCCCCGGCCAGACAGGCGTCTGTAGGGGTGAGTCCACGTCATAGGCTTGGGCGCATGGCTACAGCGGCTGCGGTGCGAGAGGCGGCGGTCAGGCGCGAGTTGGGCGGTTTCCTGCGGGCCCATCGCGAGCGGCTGAGCCCCGGCGAGGTGGGGCTGCCGAGTACGGGTCGTAGGCGTACGTCAGGGCTGCGGCGCGAGGAGGTCGCCGTACTGTCGGGCGTCTCCGTGGCCTGGTACACGTGGCTGGAGCAGGGCCGCGTGGACACGTCGCGGCAGGTCCTTGACGCCGTGGCCCGCACGCTGCGTCTCGATGGCGCGGCCCATCGGCACGCGCTCGCGCTGGCGGGTTTCACCGCGCGACCGCGGGAAGCAGAGGCCGAAGCCGGGGCCGAAGCGGAGGCAGAAGCGAATGCTGAAGCCGATGCCGCCTACGATCCGAACCTCCGCGCGGTCCTGGACAGTTGGCCCACCAGCCCGGCCCTCCTCCTCGGCCCCGCGCTGGACATCCTCGCCTGGAACCGCGCGTACGCGACTCTGTGGCCGGACCCCGCGACGCTGCCCGAGGAGCGGCGCAACCTGCTGCTCCTGCTGGTCGGCGACGCGCGGCATCAGCGGCTGCTGCCCGGCTGGGAGCCGGTGGCCATGGACCTGTACCGGCACTTCCGCACCCGCGCCGACCGGCGCCCCCAGGCGGCGGCCCTCCGGAACACCGCCGCCCGACTGCACGCCGAACGCCCGGACTTGGCGGCGTGGTGGGCCTGCCGCTCGGTGGGTGACTTCGCCTCACGCACGGTCGAGATCACCCCGGGGGACGGGACCGCGCCCCGCGCGTACGGCATGACGCTGCTTCTCGCCCCGCGGCCGCAGGACGCCGCGATCCTCGTACAGACACCCGGCCCCGCAAACGGTCCC
Organism: Streptomyces sp. NPDC003032; assembly: GCF_053591415.1. Taxonomy (NCBI): domain Bacteria; kingdom Bacillati; phylum Actinomycetota; class Actinomycetes; order Kitasatosporales; family Streptomycetaceae; genus Streptomyces; species Streptomyces sp. NPDC003032. The sequence continues at coordinate 55,846 of NZ_JBSFTT010000004.1, forward strand.
GGAAACGGGAAGCCCCCGGCTCCGTAACCGGAACCAGGGGCTTCCCGCTGAAGGCGTACGCCCGTCAGCAGCCCACGAGCCGCGTCGCGAGGTAGCCCTCGATCTGGTCGAGGGAGACGCGCTCCTGCTTCATCGAGTCGCGCTCGCGCACCGTCACGGCGTTGTCGTCGAGGGTGTCGAAGTCGACGGTGACGCAGTACGGCGTGCCGATCTCGTCCTGGCGGCGGTAGCGGCGGCCGATGGCGCCCGCGTCATCGAACTCGATGTTCCAGTTCTGCCGGAGGGCGCTGGCCAGGCCCTTGGCCTTCGGCGACAGCTCCGGGTTCCGCGAAAGCGGCAGGACCGCGACCTTCACCGGGGCGATGCGGTGGTCGAAGCGCATGACCGTCCGCTTCTCCAGCTTGCCCTTGGCGTTGGGCGCCTCGTCCTCGATGTAGGAGTCGAGGAGGAAGGCGAGCATCGTGCGGCCGACACCGGCCGCGGGCTCGATGACGTACGGAGTCCAGCGCTCGCCGGCCTCCTGGTCGAAGTAGGACAGGTCCTGGCCCGACGCCTTGGAGTGCGCGGTCAGGTCGTAGTCCGTGCGGTTGGCGACGCCTTCCAGCTCGCCCCACTCGCTGCCGCCGAACTGGAAGCGGTACTCGATGTCAGCGGTGCGCTTGGAGTAGTGGGAGAGCTTCTCCTTCGGGTGCTCGTACCACCGCATGTTCTCCTCGCGCAGGCCGAGGCCGGTGTACCAGTTCCAGCGCTGCTCCATCCAGTATTCCTGCCACTGCTCGTCCTCGCCCGGCTTGACGAAGAACTCCATCTCCATCTGCTCGAACTCGCGGGTGCGGAAGATGAAATTGCCGGGCGTGATCTCGTTGCGGAAGGACTTGCCCATCTGCGCGATGCCGAAGGGCGGCTTGCGGCGCGAGGTCTGCTGGACCTGGCCGAAGTTGGTGAAGATGCCCTGCGCGGTCTCGGGGCGCAGGTAGGCGACGGAGCCGCTGTCCTGCGTGGGGCCGAGGTGCGTGGCGAGCATGCCGGAGAACTGCTTGGGCTCGGTGAACTGGCCCTTGGTGCCGCAGTTGGGGCAGTTGATGTCCGCGAGGCCGTTGGCCGGGGGACGGTTGTGCTTGGCCTCGTAGGCCTCTTCCAGGTGGTCGGCGCGGTGGCGCTTGTGACAGGAGAGGCACTCGGTGAGCGGGTCGGAGAAGGTCGCGACATGGCCGGAGGCCTGCCAGACCTCGCTCGCCAGGATCACCGACGAATCGATGCCGACGACGTCCTCGCGCGAGGTGACCATGTAACGCCACCACTGGCGCTTGAGGTTCTCCTTCAGCTCGACGCCCAGGGGTCCGTAGTCCCAGGCGGCGCGCTGGCCGCCGTAGATCTCGCTACAGGGGAAAACGAAGCCACGGCGCTTGCTCAGGCTGACGATGGTGTCGATCTTGTCGGCGGCCACGGTGCTCTCTTCATAAGACGGTGGGCGAGGCGAATGCCTCAGGTTACCGGCGGCCTGACCCCCCTAATCAAATCGGTTCCCGGCAGGGGCCTCCGAGAGGGTCTCCGGCAGGGTCACATCGACCGCTTGTTGACAATCGTTTCCACATTTGTTGAAAATGAGTGTCATGAACGTACGACGACGCCTCATACCCACCGCCGCCCTCGCCTCCGCGACGGTCCTCGGCCTCACGGCGCTGACCGCCTGCTCCTCCTCCGCCGCGGACGACAAGGACGGCAAGCTCGACGTGGTGGCGTCGTTCTACCCCATGCAGTACCTCGCGGAGCAGATCGGCGGCGACCACGTCTCCGTCACCAACCTCACCGAGCCCGGCCAGGAGCCGCACGACCTCGACGTCTCCGCCAAGCAGCGCGGGCAGCTTGAGGAGTCCGACGTCGCGGTGTACCTCAAGGGCCTCCAGCCCGCCGTGGACGACGCGATCGACCAGTCCGGCATCAAGACCAAGGTCGACGCCGCCTCCCTCACCAGCATGGAGAAGCACGGCGACGAGGTCGACGGGCACGGCCACGAGGAAGAGGGCCATGAGGAAGAGGGCCACGAAGGCCACGACCACGGGCACGGCCACGAGGGCTCCGACCCCCACATCTGGCTGGACCCGGTGAAGTACGCCGAGGTCGCCGAGGGCGTCGGCAAGGCCCTGGAGAAGGCCGACCCGGACAACGCGGCGACGTACGAGAAGAACACCGCGAAGCTCGTGAAGAACCTCGATGGCCTGAACAAGCGCTTCGAAGACGGCCTGAAGAACACCAAGGACGCCAAGGGCGCCAAGCCGGACTCCAGGGTCTTCATCACCACCCACGCCGCCTTCGGCTACCTCGCCGAGCGCTACGGCCTCATCGAGGAGGCCATCAGCGGCCTGGACCCCGAGGCCGAGCCGAGCGCCAAGCGCGTCAAGGACCTCCAGAAGATGGCGGAGGAGGACGGCGTCACCACGGTCTTCTACGAGACGCTCGTCAGCGACAAGACGGCCAGGACCCTGGCGAAGGACGCGAACCTCAAGACTGATGTACTCGACCCGATCGAGGGCATCACCGACAAGTCCAAGGGCGACGACTACATCCAGGTCATGGAGTCCAACCTCAAGGCCCTGCAGAAGGCCCTGGGCACCAAGTGACCCCACCCCCTGTGGCTACGGAGGCACGAGCCATGACCAAGTCCCCTGATTCGTCCCGTGACTCGGGTGAGCCCGTCATATCCCTGCGCAAGGTGACGGCCGAGCTCGGCTCGCGCCCCGTGCTGCGCGGCATCGACCTCACCGTGGGGCGCGGCGAGGTCGTCGCCCTGCTCGGCGCCAACGGCTCGGGCAAGTCCACCGCGGTGCGCACGGTCATCGGCCAGGTCCCCGTCACCGGCGGTGAGATCGACCTCTTCGGCACCCCGCGCCGCCGCTTCCGCGACTGGGCGCGCGTCGGGTACGTCCCGCAGCGCACCACCGCCGCGGGCGGCGTCCCCGCCACGATCAGCGAGGTCGTCGCCTCCGGGCGCCTGGCCCGCACCCGCTTCGGCGTGCTCCGCAAGGCCGACCGCGAGGCCGTGGCCCGCGCCATCGACCTGGTGGGCCTCGCCGACCGCGCCAAGGACTCCGTGGACGCGCTCTCCGGCGGCCAGCACCAGCGGGTGCTGATCGCCCGCGCGCTGGCCTCCGAGCCGGAGCTGCTGATCATGGACGAGCCGATGGCGGGCGTCGACCTGGCCAGCCAGGAGGTCCTCGCGGCCACCCTGCGCCGGCAGGTGGCGCAGGGCGCCTCCGTGCTGCTCGTCCTCCACGAACTGGGTCCCCTGGAGCCGCTGATCGACCGCGCCGTGGTCCTGCGCGACGGCTGCGTGACGCACGACGGGCCGCCCCCGCACGCGGTCGGCCAGCACGCCCTGCCGGGCCACGACCACGTACACCCGCACACCGCGGACGCGGAGCCGGTCCGTACCGGCCTGCTCACCTAAGGATCACGGCGATGGAAATCCTCGACTACGCCTTCATGCAGCGGGCGCTGCTCGCCGCCGTCCTGGTCGGCATCACCGCGCCCGCCGTCGGCATCTACCTCGTCCAGCGCCGCCAGGCCCTGATGGGCGACGGCATCGGCCACGTGGCGATGACCGGCGTGGGCCTCGGCTTCCTGCTCTCGGCGTCGCCGGTGTGGATGGCGACGGCGGTCGCGATCGTCGGCGCCGTCGCCATGGAGCTGATCCGCTGGTACGGCAGGACGCGCGGCGACATCGCCCTCGCGATGCTGTTCTACGGCGGTATGGCGGGCGGTGTGATGTTCATCAACCTCGCCCCCGGCGGGTCGAACGCGAACCTCCAGTCGTACCTCTTCGGCTCGCTCTCGACGGTCTCCGAGGAGGACGTCACGGCGATCTGCCTGCTCGCCGCCTTTGTGGTCCTGGTCACGGTCGGGCTGCGCCGGCAGCTCTTCGCGGTCAGCCAGGACGAGGAGTTCTCGCGCGTGACCGGTCTTCCGGTGCGGGCGCTGAACCTGCTGACGGCGGTGACCGCGGCGGTCACGGTCACCGTCGCCATGCGGGTCGTGGGGCTGCTCCTGGTCTCGGCGCTGATGGTGGTGCCGGTGGCGGCCGCCCAGCAGCTCACCCGGAGCTTCAGGGCGACGTTCGTGGTCTCGGTGGCGATCGGCGTCGCGGTGACGATCGGCGGCACGGCGACCTCGTACTACCAGGACGTGCCGCCCGGCGCGACGATCGTGCTGCTCACCATCGGCGTCTTCATCGCCCTGACGGTGCTCGCGACGCCGCTGGCCAGGCGCAGGGCGCGGGCCGCGGCCGCCGCGCGGGCGGCCGGTGACCCCGCGGAGTGCTCGGCCCCGGCGCAGCCGATGGCCAGGACCTGACCCTGGTCCCTGCCGACCTGGCACAATGGCCCGGCAGGCCCAGACCAGAGCGCAGACGCGAGGAGACAACCGTGGGAGCCCCGGTTCGAGGCAGGTCCACCCGCCAGCGTGCGGCGGTGGCCGCGGCACTCGACGACGTCGACGAGTTCCGCAGTGCGCAGGAGCTGCACGACATGCTCAAGCACAAGGGCGACTCGGTCGGACTGACCACGGTCTACCGCACACTCCAGTCGCTGGCGGACGCCGGTGAGGTCGACGCGCTGCGCACCAGCGAGGGCGAGACGGTCTACCGCCGCTGCTCGACCGGCGATCACCACCACCACCTGGTGTGCCGCGTCTGCGGCAAGGCGGTCGAGGTCGAGGGCCCGGCGGTGGAGACGTGGGCCGAGGCGATCGCCGCCGAGCACGGCTTCGTGAACGTGGCACACACGGTGGAGATCTTCGGGACGTGCGTGGACTGCGCGAGCAAGTAGCGGTACGTACGTGAGTGAGGGGGCCCGCGCCATGTCGGCGCGGGCCCCCTCACTGTCGTACGCCTAGCTCTCGGCGATCTGCTGCTCATTGGGGATCGCCCCGCCGAAGCGCCGGTCGCGCGAGGCGTATTCGAGGCAGGCCCGCCACAGGTCGCGGCGGTCGAAGTCCGGCCACAGCACGTCCTGGAAGACCATCTCGGCGTACGCGCTCTGCCAGAGCAGGTAGTTGGAGGTGCGCTGCTCGCCGCTCGGGCGCAGGAAGAGGTCCACGTCCGGCATGTCCGGGTAGTACAGGTACTTCGCGAAGGTCTTCTCGCTGACCCTGGACGGGTCGAGCCGGCCCGCCTTCACGTCCTCGGCGAGGGCCTGGGCGGCGTCCGCGATCTCGGCGCGGCCGCCGTAGTTCATGCAGAAGTACAGGGTCAGCTTGTCGTTGCCCTTGGTCTGCTCCTGGGAGATCTCCAGCTCCTTGGCGACCGACCGCCACAGCTTGGGCATGCGGCCCACCCAGCGCACCCGGATGCCCAGCTCGTCGAGCTGGTCGCGGGTCTTGCGGATGAAGTCGCGGTTGAAGTTCATCAGGAACTTCACCTCGTCCGGGGACCGCTTCCAGTTCTCGGTGGAGAAGGCGTAGAGGGAGATCGCCCCGACGCCCATCTCGATGCCGCCCTGCAACACGTCGAGGACGCGCTCCGCGCCGACCTTGTGCCCCTCGGTGCGCGGCAGCCCGCGCTCCTTGGCCCACCGTCCGTTCCCGTCCATGACGATCGCCACGTGCTTCGGCACCAGCTCGCCGGGGATCTTCGGTGGCCGGGCGCCCGTGGGGTGCGGCTCCGGGGTCTTGTACTCACGGCGGGACCGTCCGAGGATTCCGCGTCGTGCCATGGGGCTCTCTCTCCTACTCAGCTTTTCTCTACGTACCGCAGAGAGCGCAGGCCGCGCTCCAGGTGCCAGTGCAGATAGGCCGAAACCAGCCCACTGCCCTCGCGTGCGTGCCGTGCCTCGCACGCGTCCGCCGTCGCCCAGTCGCCGGTGAGCAGCGCGCCGAGCAGGGTGAGGGTCTCCGCCGACGGTACGACGCTGCCGGGCACCCGGCAGTCGACGCAGATGGAGCCGCCCGCCGCGACGGAGAAGAAGCGGTTGGGGCCCGGCAGGCCGCACTTGGCGCAGTCGGTGAAGCTGGGCGCGTAACCGTTCACGGCGAGGGAGCGCAGCAGGAAGGCGTCGAGGACGAGGTGCGGCGCGTGCTCCCCGCGGGCGAGGACGCGCAGCCCGCCCACCAGCAGCAGATACTGCTGCACGGCCAGCTCGCCCTCGTTGTCGGTGAACCGTTCCGCCGTCTCCAGCATGGCCGTCCCGGCGGTGTAACGGGCGTAGTCCGTCACGATCGCGCCACCGTACGGGGCGATGGTCTCACTCTGCGTACACAAGGGCAGCCCGCGCCCGACCAGTTCGCTGCCGCGCGCGAAGAACTGCACGTCGACGTGGGAGAACGGCTCAAGGCGCGCCCCGAACTTCGACTTCGTCCGCCGCACCCCGCGCGCCACCGCGCGTACGCGCCCGTGACCGCGCGTGAGCAGCGTGATGATCCGGTCCGCCTCACCCAGCTTCTGGGTGCGCAGCACGATGCCGTCGTCGCGGAACAGGCTCATGGGGCCATTCTCGCGTACGGGACGACGTCACAGGTCCTCGGGGAGCAACCGGAAGGCGCCATGCGCGGTCAAGGGCCGCATCATGCGGAAGTGGGCGTCACTGGTCAGCATGTCGGCCGTCTGGAAGGACGCCGCGAGGGTGACGTTCATGGCGTCCGCCAGCCCGACACCTCTGCCGCCCGCCGCGTCCGCGTAGCCGCGCATCACCGCCATGGCGCCCCGCAGGTGCGGAGAGACCTCCGGGATCTCAAAGCGGCGGGTCTCCGCCTGCCGGGCGATGAACTCAAGGGCGGTCATGGACGCCGCGGCCCCGACCCGCGCGGTCAGCAGATAGTCGAGTTCGGTGAGCACCATGGGCGAGACCACCAAGTGCCCTACGCGAGCGAGCGCGTCCTTGTGAGCCGCGTGACGCGGGTCCTTCGGCGTGAAGAGAAGGTAGAGGGCGTTGGTGTCCGCGATCGCCACGGGGATCTCAGACACCGGCCTCCCCCATCCCGCGCAACGTCTCCTCGATCTCGTCGTCCGTGAGCACCGGCCCGCCGAGGTCCGGCAGGTCGATCGGCCCCATCGGGTCGGTGCGGAACGGATAGGAAGGCCGCCCCAGACTTCCGCCCCTGGGCACGATGTCCCCTATGGGTACGCCGTCCTTGGTGATGGTCACCGTCTCGCCTGCCTCGACGCGGGCCATGACACGGGACGTCTGCTGGTTGAGCTCCCTCAGCGGTACCTCGTTGGCGCTCTGCATACCTTCAGCGTACTACGCGTTCTACACCCTGGCCCGCTGACCACCGTCAAGGCACCTCCCCCCGACTCCGGGCATTCGCGTACGCCGTCGCCGCGCGCAGCCGCTCCTCCGTGGTCGCCGCGCGGATCGCCTCCAGGGTGCAGTCCCACTCGCGTCCGCCCCCGTAGGGGCGCAGCTGGACGTAGGGCCCCTCGTACCCCATGACCTGACCGAGGCGCCCGTTGCGCGTGTCGATGACGTACGAGCCGACGGGGAGGTCGTGCAGGGGAAGGTTCACGACGCACCCCTCAGCGCGGCGGCCAGCCGTGCCGCCACGTCGACGGAACAACCACCCAATTCGATGCGCGGACACGGCGCCTCCCTGGCGATCGTCGCCGGATCGATCCGCAAGGACGGCAAGGCAATTCCCGCTCGCGCGAGTGCGGCGTGCAATTCCCTCAATGTTTCCTCCGCCTGTTCGACGCATACCACTGCGTGGCGCTCTGACTCCGCCTTCACGGTGACTCCCCTTCGCTTCCTGATTCCACTCTTCGCACACCTACGGTGACGCACTGCACCTAGACTCGGCAGGAGTCTGTCCTCTACAACTTCGGGGCAGTGAAAGGCGGTTGGCCATGGCCAATGGTTCACGACAGGCAGCGTGGGAGTTCTTCGGCGCGGAGCTGAAGCGGCGCCGTGAGGAGGCGGGGTTCACCCAGTCGGCACTAGGAGTTCGGGTTTTCGTCTCCGGTGGTTACATCGGTCAGTTCGAACAGGCAATTCGTAAGCCGCAGTTGGATGTGGCGCAGCGGATCGACGAGGTCCTGCAAACCGATGGCTTTTTCGAGCGGATGTGCCGGAAGCTGATCGATGACAAGCGGTATGCGGATTACTTCGCCGCGGTGGTGGAGCTTGAGGCACTGGCCACGCGAATCTGCGAGTTCGCTCCGACGCTGATTCCGGGCCTGTTGCAGACTGCCGAGTACGCCCGCGCGGTCACGCTCGCGGCCAACCCGTTCGTCACGGACGAATACGTCGAGGAGATCGTGACGGCCCGCCTTGAGCGGGCGCGCATCCTCAATGACGCTGCACGGCCCGAGTATTGGGTGGTGCTGCACGAGAACGCGCTGCGCATCCCGGTGGGCGGCCCAGGCGCGATGGCGCAGCAGCTCGACCACGTGGCGGCGCTGATGCGGGAGCGGCAGGTGCTGGTGCTGGTGCTTCCGTACGAGGCGGGGGCGCACGCCTCCATGGGCGGAATGTTGACGCTTCTGGACTTCGAGGACGCGCCCCCAACCGCCTATACAGAGACCTCGTTTTCGGGAACCCTCGTCGACGAACCGGTAGTGGTGAAGCGCGCACAGCGCGCCTACGATCTGCTCAGGGGCGTCGCGCTGTCGCCGGAGGCGTCCCTCGCCCTGGTCGAGTCGGCGGCTGAGGACTACAGACGATGCACGAGTACGACCTGAGCAACGCCCGCTGGCGCAAGAGCACCTACAGCAACGGCGAGGGCGGCAGCTGCGTCGAAGTCGCCTACGACTTCATCGGCGCCGCCCGCTGGCGCAAGAGCACCTACAGCGGCGGCGACGGCGGCGAGTCCTGCGTCGAGGTCGCCGACGGAGTCCCCGGCGTGGTCCCCGTACGGGACAGCAAGGTCCCCCAGGGCCCCGCCCTGGTGTTCGGCGCCCCCGCCTGGCAGGCGTTCATCACCGGTGAGGGGATACGCTTCCGCGCGCGGTAGGCCTGGGCCCAAGATACGGACATGAAGAGTGACCTGTTCTCCAGTGACCACATGGCGCAGCCGGCCCTCGCCCCCGGGATGACCCTGCAGAACGCCAAGTCGATCAAGTACGCGGTGAACGGCGAGATGCACGCCCGGCAGGGCGCGATGATCGCCTATCGGGGTGAGCTCCAGTTCGAGCGCAAGGGGCAGGGCGTCGGCGGCATGCTCAAGCGGGCCATGACCGGTGAGGGGCTGCCGCTGATGGCCGTGCGGGGCCAGGGCGAGGCCTGGTTCGCGCACGAGGCGCAGAACTGCTTCATCGTCGATATCGAGCCGGGCGACGTCCTCACGGTCAACGGCCGCAACGTCCTGTGCTTCGACGCGACCCTCTCGTACGAGATCAGGACCGTGAAGGGCGCGGGCGTGACCGGGGGCGGGCTGTTCAACAGCGTGTTCACGGGCTCGGGCCGCCTCGGCCTGGTCTGCGACGGGAACCCGCTGGTGATCCCCGTCTCCCCGCAGCAGCCCGTGTACGTCGACACGGACGCGGTGGTCGGCTGGACCGCCGACCTCGCCACGTCCCTGCACCGCTCGCAGTCCATCGGCTCGATGATCCGCGGCGGCTCGGGCGAGGCGGTGCAGCTGATGCTGCGGGGTGAGGGGCACGTCATCGTGCGGCCCAGCGAGGTGACGCCGCAGAAGGCGCAGCAGCACTGAGTCAGACGGTCCGGCGGGCCCGCTGCTCGTAGCCGGCGAGGCGGACGCAGACGGTCAGGCCGTGGATGGCCTGCTCCAGTTCCGCGAGGCCCGGGTAGCTGGGGGCGATGCGGATGACGGCGTCGCGCGGGTCGTCGCCGTAGGGGTGCGTGGCGCCGGCCGGGGTCAGCACGATGCCCGCCTCGGCGGCGCGGCGCACGACCTCCTTGGCGCAGCCGTCGGGGACCTGGAGGGTGACGAAGTAGCCGCCCTTGGGCGAGGTCCAGGTCGCGAGGCCGCTCCCGCCCAGCTCGGCGTCGAGGATCCGCGCGACCGCCTCGAACTTGGGCTGGAGCAGGGCGCGCTGGCGCTCCATGTGGGCGCGCACGCCGTCGGCGTCCCGCAGGAACAGGACGTGGCGCAGCTGGTTGACCTTGTCGGGGCCGATCGACCGCTTGGAGTTGTTGGCGAGGAGCCACTTCACGTTGGCGGGCGAGGAGCCGAAGAAGGCGACGCCGGCGCCCGCGACGGTGATCTTCGAGGTGGAGCCGAAGACGAACGCCCGGTCCGGGTTCCCGGCCTCGGCGCAGGCGCCGAGCAGGTCGGCGAGGGGGGTGGGCTCGTCGGTGAGGTGGTGGACGGCGTAGGCGTTGTCCCAGAAGATCCGGAAGTCGGGGGCGGCGGTCTCCATGCGGGCGAGGCGGGCCACGGTCTCATCGCTGTAGGAGACGCCGTCCGGGTTGCTGTACTTCGGCACGCACCAGATGCCCTTGACGGCCGGGTTCTCGGCGGCGAGCCGCTCGACCTCGTCCATGTCCGGCCCTTCGGCGGTCATCGGCACGGGGATCATGTCGATGCCGAACCGCTGACAGAGCGAGAAGTGCCGGTCGTAGCCGGGCACCGGGCACAGGAACGCGATGCGTCCCTGGTCCACCCAGCGCGACTCGGCGCCGGGCACCTCGCCGAGGAGGGCGTGCACCAGGCAGTCGTGCATCAGCTCCAGGCTGGAGTTGCCGAGCGCGAGCAGCTGTCCCGCGGGCACCTGGAGCAGCCCGGCGAAGATCTCGCGCAGCTCGGGCAGGCCCTGGAGGCCGCCGTAGTTGCGTACGTCGGTGCCGTCGGCGGCGGTGTGGCGGCCGCCGGGCAGGCCGAGCAGATCCTCGCCGAGGTCCAGCTGCTCCGGCGCCGGCTTGCCCCGGGTGAGATCGAGGGAGAGGCCGCGTCCCGCCAGGTCGGCGTAGTCCTCGCGGGCCCCCTTGAGCAGTTCGGCCAGGGCGGCCGGGTCGGCCTGGGCGTCGGGGGTCAGCTCGGTGGTCATGGTGTTGCCTCTCGCAGGGGGCGCATCGGTGGGTGGCGCCTGCCGAGAATACAAACCGGGGTGCTTTTGCGGCATGGGGGCCCGGCCTGCGAGACCGTCCCTTGTCGGCCGCGGGTTCGTCGTGGCTGGTCGCGCGGTTCCCCGCGCCCCTGGCGGGGCGCCCTTGCGGGGGCCCTTGACCGGCCCCCGTGCCCCTCCTATGGTCGCCACGCCACCCATGACGTAGGACGTGGGATCTCCTCCAGGAACAAGGAGACACAGTGAGCGACCACACAGTGAGCGACCGCCGCTCCTTCCTCAGATACACCGGCGCGCTGGGCGCCGCCGCCGCCGTCACCTCCACGCTCTCCGCCTGCTCCTCGGGACCGGAGTCCACCAACGAGACCGGTGGCGGCGGGCAGGGCGGCGACTCCACGCTCACGGCTGTCATCGGCTACGGCAACGACGGCAGCTGGGACCCGACGCAGACCGCGTCGGCCTTCGCCATGGCGGGGAACGAGCACATCTACGAGGGGCTGCTCGGCACCGACCCGATCACCCGTGAGCCCTACGCCGCGCTCGCCACCGAGATCCCGAACGACCTCAGGGCGACCACGTGGAAGTTCGCCCTGCGGCCGGGCGCCAAGTGGCACGACGGGAAGCCCGTCACCGCCGACGACGTGGTGTTCGTCTTCGACCGGATTCTCGACCCGAAGACGCAGACCCTGGCCAAGGGGTTCTTCGCGAGCTGGCTGAAGGAGGTCAGGAAGGTCGACGCGACGAACGTGGAGCTGATCCTGAAGTTCCCCTTCCCGGACGGCGCCGCACGGCTCTCCCTCGCGAAGATCATGCCGAAGCACGTGTTCTCCAAGCCCGGCGCGTGGGAGGACGCGACCAAGGGCAAGGCGGTGGGCTCGGGACCGTACCGGCAGACCGCGCACCACGCGAAGTCGAACACCACCTTCGAGGCGTTCGAGGACTACAACGGCCCGCGCAAGGCGGCCTTCAAGAAGATGAACTGGCTGACGATCGTGGACGCCGCGCCGCGCGTCGCGAAGATCTCCGGCGGCAGCGCGGACGCGGAGATCGCCGACAACATCCCCTACGCCAACATCGAGCAGCTCAAGAAGAGCGGCATGACCGTCGAGGGCGGCGCCGGGATGAACAACCTCTTCCTGCTCTTCAACACCGCGCACAAGCCGTTCGACGACGTACGCGTACGCCAGGCGCTGCACTACGCCATCGACCGCGACAAGATGATCGAGGCCGCCCTCAAGGGCCACGGCAAGGCGTCGACGTCGTTCCTCAACGAGGCGAACCCCTCCTACCGGCCCGCCAGGACCGTCTACGCGTACGACCTGGCGAAGGCGCGAAGGCTTCTGAAGGAGGCCGGGGTCGGCAAGCTGACGGTCAACCTCATGGCGGTCAACGTGAGTTGGATCGTGGACTGTCTGCCGACCATCCAGGACGGCTGGGAGAAGCTCGGCGTCGAGGTCACCCTGGACCCGCAGGAGACCACCGCCGTCTTCACCAAGCTCGACCAGAAGAAGGACTTCCAGATCGTCGCCGCCGCCTCCAACCCGAACCAGTTCGGACTCGACGCCGACCTGGTCATGCACTACAACTACGGTGCCGAGAACCTGTGGATGGGGTACGCCCGCTGGGCCGGGAACCCCACCGCCAAGAAGCTCTTCAAGGACATGGAGCAGGCGACCCGCGAGCCGGAGGCGGGCCGCAAGAAGGCCATGATCCAGGAGTACATCGACGTGATCGCCGAGCAGGCGGTGCTGTACCCGGTCGTGCACAACGAACTCATGACGGCCTGGGACCCGAAGAAGATCACCGCGGTCCGGGCCCAGCCCTATCCCGGGATCAACCTCCTCCAGGCCAAGTGGGCCTGATCCGGGGCGAGCCGAGGAGTCGTACGCCGTGACCGCAGTCCTCAGGATCCTCGCCCGCCGCCTCGCCCTGCTCGTGCCGCTGCTGCTCGGCATCGTGCTCTTCGTCTTCCTCGTGATGCGGTTCTCCGACGTCGACCCGGCCTCCGCGTTCTTCCAGGGCGCCAACCCGACCCCCGAGCAGCTGCACCGGTTCCGCGAGGAGAACGGCCTCCTCGATCCGCTGCCCGTGCGCTACATCGCCTTTGTAGGGGATCTCCTCCAGGGCGACATGGGCATCAGCGTCCTCAACCGCTCCCCCGTCCTCGACCAGGTCACCACCGCGCTGCCGCTCACCATGCAGCTGACCTTCCTCGGGCTCGGCATCGCGGTCGTTCTCTCGCTCACCCTCGGCGTGACCGCCGCCATCCACCGCGACCGGCTGCCGGACCAGCTCATCCGCGTCATCTCCCTGACCGGCGTGGCCGCGCCCGGCTTCTGGCTGGCGCTGCTGATGATCCAGTACCTGGCGGTGGACCTCGGCTGGTTCCCGACCGGCGGCTACATCAACCCCGCCGACTCCTTCACGGGCTGGCTCAAGACCATGACCCTGCCCGCCCTCGCGCTCTCCCTGCCGGTGGCGGCGGGCCTGACCCGCATCATCCGCACGGCCGTCGTCGAGGAGCTGGACAAGGACTACGTCCGTACGGCCATCGGCAGCGGCCTGCCCCCGGTGGTGGTCGTCGGCCGCAACGTGCTGCGCAACGCCCTCATCAACCCGCTCACCGTGCTCGGCCTGCGCGTCGGCTATCTGCTGGGCGGCGCCGTCGTCATCGAGACGATCTTCTCGCTGCCGGGCATGGGCAAGCTGATGATCGACGCCGTGAAGAACGGCGACCCGGCCGTCGTGCAGGGCGTCGTCATCACGACCGCCGTCGGCTTCGTGGTCGTCAACCTCGTCATCGACATCCTCCACCTTCTGGTCAACCCGCGCCTGAGGGGGACGAGTTGATGTTCACGTCACGCAAGGCGCTGACCGAGCGCCTGTCCGTGCCGGGCCTGCGGATCCGCTCCTTCCGCAAGCTGCCCGTCCTGTCCCGGGTCGCGGTGGGCGTCATCGCCCTGGTCGTCCTGGTGGCGGCCCTCGCACCGCTCATCGCCCCGCACGACCCGCTCGACCAGCAGAGCCAGACCGACGGCACCGGGCACCCCTCCGCCCGCCACTGGATGGGCCAGGACAGCCTCGGCCGCGACATCCTCAGCCGGCTGATGTACGGGGCGCGCTGGTCGCTGGCCATCGGGCTCGGCGCCACCCTGCTCGCCCTGGTCGTCGGCGCGCTCATCGGCGCGGTCGCGGCGACCTCCCGCAAGGCAGTCGACGAGACGCTGATGCGCTGCCTGGACGTCGTCATGGCGTTCCCCGGCATCGCGCTCGCCGCCGTCCTCGTCGCGGTCTTCGGCGGCGGCATCACCGTACTGATCTGCGCGATCGCCTTTCTGTTCACCCCGCCGATCGCCCGTGTCGTACGGGCCAACGTCCTCGACCAGTACGGCGAGGACTACGTCGTCGCCGAACGCGTCGTCGGCGCGCGCACCCCGCACATCCTCATCCGGCACGTCGCCGTGAACTGCGCGGCGCCCATCCTGGTCTTCTGCACCGTGCAGGTCGCCGAGGCCATCGTCTTCGAGGCGTCGCTCTCCTTCATCGGCGCGGGCGTCCGGCCGCCCGACCCGTCGTGGGGCAGCGTCATCGCCGACGGCAAGAACATGGTCCTGATCGGCGGCTGGTGGGCGACGGTCTTCCCCGGACTGCTCATGCTGATCACGGTCCTCGCCCTGAACATCCTCTCCGAGGGCGTCTCCGACGCGTGGGCCGCGCCCTCCACGCGCGATGTGCCGGGCGCGGCCCGCGACGAGGACCGCCTCGAAGCGCCCGAGCCGGGCACCGGCGAGATCCTGGAGCTGCCCGGCCTCGCCGAGGCCTCGTCACGGCTGCGGGCGCGGGCCCGGCCCCTGCCGTCCGGCGCGCCGGTCCTGAACGTACGCGACCTGCGGATCGCCTTCCCCGGGCGGCACGACGGCGTGGACATCGTGGACGGCATCTCCTTCCGCCTGCGCCCCGGCGAAGTTCTGGGCCTGGTCGGCGAGTCGGGCTGCGGCAAATCGCTGACGGCGCTGACGGTGATGGGCCTGGAACCGAAGGGCGCCCGCGTCCGGGGCAGCGTCATCCTCGACGGGCAGGAGCTGATCGGCCTGCCCATGCGGTCCCGGCGCCGACTGCTCGGCCACGACATGGCGATGATCTACCAGGACGCCCTCTCCTCCCTCAACCCGGCGATGACGGTCCGCTCCCAGCTCAAGCAGGTCGTACGAAGGGGAGGGCGCCGCACCTGTGTCGAACTCCTCGAACTGGTGGGCCTGGACCCCGACCGGACCCTGCGCAGCTACCCGCACGAACTCTCCGGCGGCCAGCGTCAACGCGTACTGATCGCCATGGCTCTCTCCCGCGACCCGAAGCTGATCATCGCCGACGAGCCGACGACGGCGCTCGACGTCACCGTGCAGGCGCAGATCATCGAACTCCTGCTGCGGCTGCGCGAGGAGCTGGGCTTCGCCCTGATCCTCGTCTCGCACGACCTGGCGCTCGTCGCCGACGTCACCGACCGGGTGGCGGTGATGTACGGCGGCCAGATCGTCGAGACGGGCGTCACGGCCGACCTGGTGGACGCCCCCGCCCACCACTACACGCGCGGTCTGCTCGGCTCGGTGCTCTCCCTGGAGTCGGCGGCGCAACGACTCACACAGATCAAGGGCGTGGTCCCTTCCCCCGCCGACTTCCCCCCGGGCTGCCGCTTCACGGACCGCTGCCCGATGGCCTCGACGGTCTGCCGGGACGTGCCCCCCGCGCTGGTGGGCCCCGCGACCCACGAGACGGCATGCCACCACCCGGCGGAAGAGGAAGCGCCCCGAAGGGGCGCGGGGAACGGCGCGACCAGCCCGGACGAGCCCGCACACGGAGAACCGAGATGACCACCCCCCTCATCGACCTGAGCGACGTGCACGTGACCCACAGGGCCCGCTCCGGCGGCCTCCTCTCCCGCGACCGCGTCCACGCCCTGACAGACGCGACCCTGTCCATCGCCCCCGGCGAGACCCTCGGCGTGGTCGGCGAGTCGGGCTGCGGCAAGTCGACCCTCGCGAAGGTCCTCGTAGGCGTACAGCGCCCCACCACCGGAACGGTGTCGTTCAGGGGCAGCGACCTGTGGACGATGAGCCCCGCCGCCCGGCGGACGGAGATCGGCACCCGCACCGGCATGATCTTCCAGGACCCGTCGACCGCGCTGAACCGCAGGCTGTCGATCAGGCAGATCCTCCGGGACCCCCTGGACGTCCACAGACGCGGCACCTCGAAGGAGCGGGAGGACCGGGTGCGGGAGCTGATGTCCCTGGTCGGCCTGCCCAAGGTTCTCGCGGACGGCCTGCCCGGCCAACTGTCCGGCGGACAGCGCCAACGCGTCGCGATCGCCCGCGCGCTGGCGCTCGAACCGGAGCTGGTGGTCGCCGACGAGCCGACGAGCGCGCTGGACGTATCGGTCCGCGCCCAGATCCTCAACCTCCTCCTGGACCTGAAGGAACGCCTCGGCCTCGCCCTCGTCTTCGTCTCGCACGACATCCAGACCGTGCGCAGGATGAGCGACCGCGTCATCACCATGTACCTCGGGCGGATCGTGGAGGAGTCCCCGGCCGCCGACATCCTGGACCGCGCCCGGCACCCGTACACGCGCGCGCTGTTCTCCGCCACGCCGGGCCTGCTCGATCCCATCGACCCGATCCCGCTCTCCGGGCCGGTCCCGTCGGCGACCCGGCCGCCGAGCGGCTGCCCGTTCCGTACGCGCTGCTGGAAGGCGGACGACAGGTGCGCGGAGGTGATGCCGGGTGTCGAGACAGCGGGCACGGGGCATCGATTCCGCTGCCACCACCCGGTGGACGAGGGACAGTCGACCCACGATCTCGCCACGCAGGCCGCCGCCACGGCCCGAGCACCCAGGGAGCGCCCATGACCCTTCCCACCTTGTTGACCGGTGTCGTCCCGCCCGTCTGCACCCCGCTGACACCGGACCGCGAGGTGGACACCGCCTCCCTGGTGCGGCTCGTCGACCATCTGGTCGCGGGCGGCGTCGACGGCCTCTTCGTGCTCGGCTCGACCTCGGAGGTCGCGTACCTGACGGACCGGCAGCGAGCCCTGGTCCTCGACACGGTGGTCCGCCACGTCGGCGGCCAACTCCCGGTCCTCGCCGGGGCCATCGACATGACGACGCCCCGGGTCCTCGACCACGTGCGGACGCTCACCGAGGCGGGCGCGGACGCCGCCGTCGTCACGGCGCCCTTCTACACGCGCACCCACCCGGTCGAGATCGCCCGCCACTTCCGCCTGGTCGCGCGCGGCTCGGCGGTACCGGTCATCGCGTACGACCTGCCGATGTCCGTCCACACGAAACTGCACCCGGATCTGCTCCTCGAACTGGCCGCGGAGGGCGTGCTGGCCGGCCTGAAGGACTCCAGTGGCGACGCGGCTGCCTTCCGGAGCGTGCTCCTCGGCAGGCGGTCGGCGGCGGCGGACGGCTTCAGCGTGCTGACCGGTTCGGAGACGACGGTCGACTCGGCGCTCGCGATGGGCGCGGACGGGGTCGTGCCGGGCCTCGGCAACGTCGACCCCGAGGGGTACGTACGCCTCTACGCCGCCTGCCGCGCGGGCGACTGGCAGCGGGCGCGGGCCGAACAGGAACGGCTGTGCGGCCTCTTCGGAATGGTGCGGGCGGGCGCCCCGTCCCGGATGGGCGCCAACTCGTCGGCGCTCGGCGCCTTCAAGACGGCGCTGCACCTACGCGGCGTGATCGCCTGCCCGGCAACGGCGGAACCGCAGATTCCGCTGTCGCGGCAGGAGACGGAGGCGGTGGGCAAGCGACTGGCGGCGGCGGGGCTGCTGTGAAGGTCTGCTCTCGGTTCTGCACAGGCCGATCGACGAAGCCCAGGGTCAGAGCAGTGCTGGCTACCACCAGGTTGGCTGTGGTGAGCAGGGGATACCACATCAGCCGACCCGCCGGTTCGCGAAAGCGGAAGTGAGCGTAGGAAGTGGTGGCCGCTGATGCAGTCGCCCACGCGGAACGCTCGGCTGTATCCCCACGGCTAAGGGTTGGCTCAGGAGTCGGGCTCGTCGCTGTCTGATGCGCGGCGCCGATCGGAACGTACCGTGCTTCGTACGACAGCCTCCTTGAAAGCCGCCGCGGCGCGTCCTGTCAGGACGAGCCTGCGCGGGCGGTCATCGGCATGGGTGAACTGGACGACACCGTCACGCCGGCCAAGGCTGATGTTGGTGAAGGCGTAACCGATCCGGACGGGCCCGGGTTTGCGGCCTGCCAGCCGAGCCGCGACGACATCGGCCACACCTCGGCCCATGGGCAGGGCCGCCTGGCAGGACATGCGGCTCGGTGCCCCGCTCACCGACACCCCGGCAGCCGCGTCGCCGATGGCGTACACCTCGGGGTGTGAGACCGAGCGCAGGGTGGCGTCGACGAGCATCCGGCCGCTGTCATCCGTGGCGAATCCTGCCGCGCGCGCCAGCTCCGGCGCGCGGAACCCGGTGGTCCACACAACGGCGTCAGCGGTGAAAGGCACGCCGTCGCGGGTGTCCAAGCCGTCCTCACGCACCGCTGTAGCACTGGTCTGGGGGTGAACCGTGACGCCCAGCCGCTCAAGGGCGCGCCGCAGGTGGGTCCGGGCGCGCGGCGCGAGCCAGGACCCCACGTCATCGGCACCGGTCAGCAGCTGGACTCGCAGCCCGGGATAGCTTTCGGCCAGCTCGGAGGCGGTTTCCAGGCCGGTCAGTCCTGCGCCGACCACGGCGACAGTGCCGCCTGACGCCATCTGCGCAACCCTGTGCCGCAACCGCGTGGCCTGCTCGGGGCCGGCGACGGCATACGCGTGCTCGGCTGCCCCCGGGACATCGTCGAGCCGCGCCTGGCTGCCCACCGCGTACACCAGGGTGTCGTAGCCGATCGCTTTGGGTGCGACGTCCACACACACCGTCCGGCCAGTGGGGTCGATCGAGGTTACCCGTCCGACGACCAGCTGGACCGATGTGCCGCTGAGCTGCTGGCGCAACGACGGTGCCGCCCATCGCTGCCCGGCGGCCAGCTGGTGGAGCCGGACCCGTTCGATGAACCGGTCCGAGGCATTGACCAGCGTGATGGTGACATCGCTGCGGCGCAGCTGGCGGGCGAGGCGCTTGGCCGCCAGCAGACCGGCGTAACCGGCGCCGACGACGACGAGGCGATGGTTCATGGCATGACTTCCTTGGGGAGTAGGGGCAGCTTCGGTGCCACCGCGGACAATCGGCCGCACATCGGTGTCGGGCTGCTGATCTGGCCACGGCGACCGCCCAGGCGATGTACAGGAGGTTCACCACCAGCCGGGCCACCGGACAGCAGGTGATCAGGACGGCGGCGGTCCAGCCCCCGGCCGACCGGGGCCCGCGACGCACCAGCGCACCCACCACGGCCTTCGCCGCCCCCGTGACGGCCACGAGAAGCCTCTTCCGGCGCAGCCGTGCGGGCCGGCAGGCGGAAGCAGCCGGGAATCAGAGAACGCATGACCCCCGTGACGGCCAGGAACACCGCCAGGGCGGCGGTAGCGATAGCGTGCATGGCACCATGATCCGTTCACCTCGCGCCTGGGCACTTGAACAAAACGATCGCCGCACTGTGTTCGCCTGCGGCCCCGAGGCGACGATGTTCGCCGAGTCCCGCCCGTTCCGTGTCGCCCAACACCGGCTGCCCGCGTGGAAGGCGGTCCTGCCGATCGGCGGCCACGCCGAACTCCGCCAGCCGGGACGGCCCATGGTGGCGGCGCCCGGGCTGATCGTTCCGCCCCAGCTGGCCCACCGCTGTGCAGCGACCTCTGCCTACATCGCCCTGTTCATCGACTCCTGGCTGCTGCCCTCCGGCCCGGGACCGATACGGCTCGATGCCGGCGAGATCCGCCGCCTGCTCGCCGCGCTCGGCACCACCGATTCCGACGGCCCCGGCACCGGTGTGGACCTGGCTGCGGGATACACCGAGCTGCGGGCACTGGCCGGGGGCCCGACTCCGCTCGATCCGAGAGTCGCTCACGCCGTCCACCTGTGCACATCGCGCGATCCGGACATGCCCATCGCCTCCATCGCCGGTGAGGTCGGCCTGTCGGCCCCGCGGCTGCGCGCCCTGGTCCGGCAGGACGTGGGGATCGCGCTTGCCCACTTGCGCCGATGGGGCCGGCTCCGCACCGCGATCGCTGACCTGCCTGATTCGACGGCCGCTCTGGCGGCAGCCACCGCAGGCTTCGCCGACCAGGCCCATCTCGCCCGTACTGCGCGGGACTTCACCGGGCGTACGCCCGCCTCTCTGCGACGCGCTGAAGCGTAGGGCGGCCCTCCCTTATGGGCTGTGCTGCCGGATCCGCCGTTGATTAGACACTCCCCACGCCGCCGACCCCACCGCCTGGACCCGACAGACCTGCGGCCACCTGTAGCGCCGCACTGGACCGGATGAAAGTCGGCGACCACGTCCAGCGCACGACCGGGTTCGAGGAGCGCCTGGGCAAGCCATTGGAGGCACCGATCAGGCCGAGCAGATCACCGTGCTGCGGACGTTCCTCCCTACAGATGGGGCAAGTCGGCCGCGCGAACCCGGTGATCATCCATCTGGGCTCAGCGCAAGGCGCCGGCGAGATAGGCGTTGCGGGTTCTGATGAGGCGGGGCATGTACCAGCTCAGGACTGTGCGGTCGGCGATGCGTCCGAGAAGTCCGAACGGCGAGGCAAATTCGATGATGTCCCTCATAACGGTGCCGCCGCTGCCGTCCGGCTCGAAGTGATGACTGTGATGCCATCGCTTGAAGGGACCGGTCTCCTGCTCGTCCACGAAGCGCCGGGGCGGGTCATACGACGTAATGCGGGCGGTGAGTCGCCAGGTCAGGCCGAAGTGGCGGGCTTCGAAGGTCACCGTGTCGTCTAGCGAGAGGCCGCCTCGGGTCCTGCCGCCGACTGCCCGCTCCGACGAATCGGCCATCGACTGCGTGTGCGCCTCCACGTCAAGGCACGCCTCGAACACCCGGTCCGGGGACGCGGCGACGGCTGTGACGATTTCGAAGTGCGGCACCGGGCCATCCTAGAGGGGCGGGATGGGTCACGCACCTTCGGACACCGCCCACCCGGACGATGCCCCTCAGGGCATCACCCGAACATCCAATACCGCACAACCGAACGGATTCCTACGGTGGTTGACGTCCAAGATCACACCAGCAAGGAGCAACCGTGCGCATCCGCACCGCAGCCGTAGCCGTAGCCGTAGCCGTAGCCACTATCGCCGCCCTCGCCGTCGCGGCCCCCGCCGGCACCGCCTTTGCCGACGCCCCCACCAGCGGTTCCCCCGCCGCCTCCGCCATGGCCAAGAAGCCCGCAGAGCGTCAAGCTGCTCAACTTCCCTGTCAAGATCACCCGCAGCACTGTGGTGACCAAGAAGGGCAAGTCCGGCCAGCGCGCCGTCACCTTCACCGTGACCGAGCGCATCTACGGCATCCCCGTAACCAGCGAGCGGATCTCCGTCAGGTACACCCTCAAGGGCACCGCTCCACGATCAGGGCCACCGGAACCGTCAAGTCGTTCGGCAAGGGCAATGTCACCAAGAAGGCCAACAGCCGCATCGGCCTGAGCTCCTACAGTGCCTCAATCGCCACCCGATAACGGGCTCTCCTGCCGTATGAGTGGGCGCTCTGACCTGCCCTGATAAGAAGCTGCATCTCATCGGTCATGGAGTGGGCAGACCGAACAGGGTTCCTGGTCGGGTGATCTCCCGGCCGGACGCGCAGCAAGACACGCCTCTCGGTAGCTCGGGGATGCGAATCCGACCGAGCAACGCCGGGAGGCCGTGTGCCGGAAAGGCGCGGGGCGGTGTCGGTGCCGCGGTCGCGGAGAATCTGTCCGACCGTGCGGCAGCGGACGCGGCCCGCACGTGGATCGACTGGACGTATGCACGGCCTCACCTGCCCCCCTCACACCCCCGGCGCCACCAACCCCGTCTCGTACGCCACGATCACCAGCTGCGCCCGGTCGCGGGCGCCCAGTTTGCCCATGATGCGGCTCACGTGCGTCTTCGACGTGAGCGGGCTCAGGCTCAGCGTCTCGGCTATCTCCGTGTTGTTCAGGCCGCGTGCGACCAGTGCCAGGACCTGCCGCTCGCGGTCCGAGAGGCCGGCGGGGCCGGCGGTCGTCGTCAGGCCGGTGGTGTCCGGCGCCCGCAGTACCCGAGCGATCAGCCGCGACGTGGGGCCCGGCGAGAGCAGGGACTCGCCGGCGGCGACCGTGCGGATGGCGTCCAGGAGTTCGGCGGGCTTGGTGTCCTTGACGAGGAAACCGGACGCCCCCGCGCGCAACGCGTCGACGACGTGCTCGTCCGTGTCGTACGTCGTCAGCATCAGCACCTTCACGCCCGCCAGGTCCTCGTCCGCCGCGAGCAGCCGCGTCGCCTCGATGCCGTCGAGGTCGGGCATGCGGATGTCCATGACGACGAGATCGGCCCGCTCGGAGCGGGCCAGGTCGACCGCCGAGCGGCCCGTGCCCGCCTGCGCCACGACCTCCATGTCGGGCGCCGAGTCGACGAGCATCGCGAACGCCGCGCGCACCAGCGTCTGGTCGTCGGCGAGCAGCACACGGATCGTCATGCAAGGCCTCCCGGGGACGCGGGCGCGAGGGGCAGCACCGCGCACACCATGAAACCCCCCTCGGACCGGGGCCCCGCCTCCAGGGTCCCTCCGACGGTACGGGCCCGCTCCCGCATCCCGACGAGGCCGTACCCGGGGGTGCCCGCGTTCTCCCGCGCGCCGACGCCGTCGTCGGTGACCGTCACGTTCAGCGCGGCGTCGGCGGTACGTATGTCCACCCGGACGGTGGGGCCGGGGCCCGCGTGCCGCACGGCGTTGGTGAGCGCCTCCTGCACGATGCGATAGGCGGCGACGTCCACGGCGGGCGGCGCGTCGCACCGGGCCACGCTCAGCTCGACGCGGGCTCCGGCCGTTCGGGCGGCGTCGGCGAGGTCGGGCAGCGAGCCGAGGCCGGGCAGCGGGCCCCTGGCCTCGTCGTCCGTACCGGATCTGAGCACCTCAAGGGTGGCGCGCAGTTCACCGCGGGCGGTGCGGCACGTCTCGGCGACGTCGTCGAGGGCCTTGGCGACGGCGGCCCGGTCCAGGCGGTCGGGGTCGGCGGCGAGGACGTGCGCGGCGACGGACGTCTGGACGCCGACGAGGGTGATGCTGTGCGCGAGGAGGTCGTGCAGGTCGCGGGCGACCCGCAGCCGCTCCTCGGCGACCCGGCGGCGCGCCTCCTCCTCGCGGGTGCGCTCGGCCCGTTCGGCGCGCTCGACGACGGAGGCGACGTACTGGCGGTGGATGCGCACGTACACGCCGAGCAGCAGGAAGGAGACGATCCAGCCGGAGATGCGCAGCGACTCGGCGCCCTCGGCCATGCCCTCGGAGAACTTGACGCCCAGCATGACGCCGATGACCCCGGCGCCGAAGAGGACGGCGTTGCGCGGCCGGGTCCGGGAGGCGACGGTGAACAGGCCGACCATGGACACGGCCATGGGCGCGGTGTGGTTGAAGTCGAGGGAGTGGTAGGTCAGCACGATCGCGATCAGGACGGCCATGACGCGCATCGGGGCGCGCCGCCGCCACACGATCGTGACGTGCGCGGCGAGCAGCAGCGCCCAGCCGAGGACGCCGGGCGGGTCGCCGTTGTCCCGTACGACCTGCACGATGACGACGGCGCTCGACGCCATGGCGAGGGCGAACAGGACGTCGGTGCGCAGCCGTTCGCCGGGGGCGGCGGGTCCGAGGACCCGCTCGATGAGGTTGCGGCGTGCGGCGCCCGGTGCGGTACGCGAAGCTGTCGCGGGAGATTCCACCGGTTCATCTTCCGGTACGCGGGCGCCCCTCCGGGAGAGAAGGGGCGCCGTAAAGGACGGGATCAAGGCGAGGGCACCCGGACGCGCTCCGCCTCGGGGGCGGGGGCCGCCGCGCGGGGCCGGGAGAGCGGGCCCGGCCACCACACCTTGCGGCCGAGCGCCACACTCGCGCTGGTCACCAGGTACGTACGTACGAGGAAGGTGTCCAGGAGCACGCCGACCGCGATGACGAAGCCCAGCTCGACGAGTTGGACGAGCGGCATGTTGGTCAGCACGGCGAACGTCGCGGCGAGGACGAGGCCGGCCGAGGCGACGACGCCGCCGGTGGTGCGCAGCGCGGTGAGCGCGCCCGCCCCCGGTTCGGCCCCGTTCAGGCACTCCTCGCGCATGCGGTGCATGAGGAAGATCCCGTAGTCGACGCCGAGCGCGACGAGGAAGACGAAGGAGAGCAGCCCGAGCCCCGGGTCGGTGCCCTCGAACCCGAAGAGCGGTTCGAAGACGAGCCCCGCGATGCCCAGCGAGGCGCCCCAGACGGCGACGACCGCGCCGAGCAGCAGCAGGGGCGCGACGAGGCTGCGCAGCAGGACGACGAGGACCAGCAGCACGGCCGCGAGCACGAGCGGCACGACGATCATCCGGTCGCGGGCGTTGGTGTCCTTCAGGTCGAGTTGCTGGGCGCTGGCGCCACCGACGTACGACTCGTCGAGTCCGTCGCGCAGCGCCTCGATGGTGGCGCTCTCCCCCGCGGACTCGGGCGCGGACGAGGCGATCACGGAGATCTCGGTCCATCCCTTGGCGGTACGTCCCTTCTCCGCGCTGTCGACGCCCTTGGTGCCGCGGATCTCGGCGAGGGCGTCGGTGGCGCCGCCGGCCGGGGTCATGACGGTGATCGGCTGGGCGCCCCGTTCGGGGTAGGCGGCGGCGAGGGTCTTCATGGCCGCGACGGAGTCGGGGGTCTTGGTGAAGGAGTCCTCCTGCTTGAGGGAGCCGGGCAGGTTGAACACGCCGAGCGCGAGCGCCCCGAGCAGGACGGCCCCCGAGGCGAGGACGGCGAACGGCCTGCGCCCGGCCGAGCTGCCCATCGCGGCGAAGAGGGAGCGCCGCTGCTTGGGCGTGCTGCCGAAGGCGGGGACGAGCGGCCAGAACACGCGCCGCCCGAGGAGCACCAGGACGGCGGGCAGCAGCGTCAGCATGGCCAGGAGCGCGCACAGCACGCCGAGGGCGCCGAGCGGCCCCATGCCGCGGCTGCTGTTGAGGTCGGCGGCGAGCAGGCAGAACAGTCCAGCGGCGACGGTCCCGGAGGAGGCGAGCACGGCGGGCCCGCAGCCGCGCAGTGCGGCGACCATGGCGTCGTAGGGCTGTTCGATCCCGCGTAGCTCCTCGCGGTAGCGGGAGACGAGGAGCAGGGCGTAGTCGGTGCCCGCTCCGAAGACGAGGATGGTCATGATGCCGGAGCTCTGTCCGGTGACGGAGGTCCCGAAGGCCTGGTGGAGTCCGTACGCGGCGGCCATGGCGAAGTAGTCCGCGATGCCCGCGACGGCGAGCGGCACGAGCCACAGGAACGGGCTGCGGTAGATGAGGATGAGGAGCAGCGCGACGACGCCGGCGGTGGTGTAGAGCAGGGGCCCGCCCAGCGAGTTGTAGACCTCGCCCGCGTCGGTGTCGAACGCCCCGCCTCCTCCGACGTCGACGCTCAACCCGCCCTCCCCTTGGGCGACTTCCCGCACGTCCCCGACGAGGGCGTCCCGCTTCTCCTCGTCCTGGCCGGGCTCGGTGGTCGCGACGGGGTACATCAGGGTGGTGCCGTCCTTGGAGGGCACGCCCTTGGGCTCGGCGACGAGCTTGTGGGCGCCCGCTATCTCGGCGACCTGCTCACCGGCGGTCTGCCGGTCGGCGGCGGTCAGCCCGCTGTCGCGGTGGTAGACGAGCACCAGCTCGGTGGCCTCGCCGCCCGGCAGCTGGTCCTGGATCTCGGTGACCTCGGTCGAGTCGGCGCTCGCCGGGAGGTAGTCGACGGGCCGGTCCTTCTGGACGTCGGAGAGCTTGGCCGCGAAGGGCGAGGCGAACGCCAGGACGGCGATCCACAGCCCCAGGAAGACCCAGGGCACGGTGCGTCGTCGCCGTCGTGGCGCGGTGGTGGTCGGTGCGGCGCCCATGACGGGCCTCCTTCGGCAGGGGTGACATGTTCGGGGTCAACCCTTCCTGGAGGCGGCCGCCGATCCGTCGGGCGCGGGACGGAGTTGGCGGTTACACCGCGGGGAGGCCGGGAGCGGGGATTACTCCCGGCGGAGTACGCG
Organism: Streptomyces sp. NPDC003032; assembly: GCF_053591415.1. NCBI lineage: Bacteria > Bacillati > Actinomycetota > Actinomycetes > Kitasatosporales > Streptomycetaceae > Streptomyces > Streptomyces sp. NPDC003032. Next base: position 81,928 of record NZ_JBSFTT010000004.1, read on the forward strand.
CGTGGGGCTCGGGCCCCTCAGGACGGCGTCCGCGCCGCCACGAGCAGCCGGGACACGTCCTCCGCGCAGATCGTGAGCGCGCAGCCCGCCGTGGTGAGCACGTCGCGCTCGGCGGGGGTGTAGGGCCCGTCGGCCAGGGCGATCCTGGCGCCCTGGAGGAGCAGCGCCTCGCGGCCCGCGGGGGCGAGGTGCGGGGCGAGGGGACCGAGCGCCTCGTGGAGTTCGATGGCGAGGCCGGGGCCGCAGTCGGGCTCGGTGGCGCGGCCGGTGTCGGCGGCGAGCGCGTCGACGAGGGCGAGGAGCTGCTCCTCGGTGCAGTCGTCGTAGCCCGCGGCGCGCAGTGTGCCGACGGCCGTGTCGAGGGTGGGGCGCGAGCCGGCGCCGCCGGTGGACAGGACGGCGAGGACGACGGTGTGGACGGCGTCGCGGAGCATCGCGGAGAGCCGGGTGGTGGTGGGGTGGTCCAGGACATCGGGGTCGAACAGGTCCTGGCAGGCGGCGCACCGGATGACGGGCCCCGCCGCGCCGCGCGGCACGAGGGGCAGGCCGAGCAGGACGAAGCGGCGCCGGCCGGTGAGCCGCTGGTAGTTGCGGTCGCCGCCGCAGGCGGGGCAGAAGAACTCGCCGTCGCCGGCGGCGTCCCAGGCGGTGTGCATACCGATCACCCGCCTGCTCAGGGCCCGTCCGCGTGAGACGGGCCGTGCGGAGATGCGGGCATGTCGGCCGTCTTGTCCCCGTTCTGGCAGCACCACGCACCTCCGTAACTCCCCGGCTGCATTGCCGCGTTGGCGTGATGTTAGCCACATCGGTGATGCGGCGTCAGCACCTCGCACAGGAGAGCGAGCCGGACATGGCCGGGAGACGACGCGGCCCCGCCCGCCAAGAGGACGGGCGGGGCCGGTGCGGCACCAGGGGACGGACTAGCGCGCCGCGCGGTTGACGGCCGACACGACGGCCTTCAGCGAGGCGCGTGTGGTGTTCGCGTCGATGCCGATGCCCCACAGCACCTTGTCGCCGATCGCGCACTCGATGTACGAGGCGGCCTGCGCGGACGCGCCCTCGCTCATCGTGTGCTCCTGGTAGTCCAGGAGGCGTACGTCGATGCCGATGCCCTGCAGCGCGTCGAAGAACGCGGAGATCGGGCCGTTGCCGGAACCGGTCAGCACGGTGTCCGCGCCGTCCAGCGTGGCCTCGACGGTGAGGGTGTCGACGCCGTCGGTGTCGGTCGTCGTCTGGCCGTTCTTGACCTGAATCCGACCCCACTGGGCCGCGGTGTTGCCGGGGTTGGGCAGGTACTCGTCCTGGAAGACGCTCCAGATCGCGGCCGGGGTGACCTCGCCGCCCTCGGCGTCGGTCTTCGCCTGGATGATCCTGGAGAACTCGATCTGCATGCGGCGCGGCAGGTCCAGCTTGTGGTCGTTCTTCAGGACGTACGCGATGCCGCCCTTGCCGGACTGGGAGTTGACGCGGATGACGGCCTCGTAGGAGCGGCCGACGTCCTTGGGGTCGATGGGCAGGTACGGCACGGCCCACTCGATGTCGTCGACGGTCCTGCCCTGGTCCGCGGCCCGGGTCCGCATCGCGTCGAAGCCCTTCTTGATGGCGTCCTGGTGGGAGCCGGAGAAGGCGGTGTAGACGAGGTCGCCCGCGTAGGGGTGGCGGGGGTGGACCTCCATCTGGGTGCAGTACTCGTACACGCGGCGGACCTCGTCGATGTCCGAGAAGTCGATCTGCGGGTCGACGCCCTGGCTGAAGAGGTTCATGCCCAGGGTGACCAGGTCGACGTTGCCGGTGCGCTCGCCCTGCCCGAACAGGCAGCCCTCGACGCGGTCGCCGCCGGCCATGACGGCCAGCTCGGCGGCGGCGACGGCGGTGCCGCGGTCGTTGTGCGGGTGAATGGACAGGCACACGTACTCGCGCCGGGACAGGTTGCGGGACATCCACTCGAAGCGGTCCGCGTGGGTGGAGGGCGTGGAGCGCTCGACCGTGGCGGGCAGGTTGAGGATGATCTCGCGCTCGGCATCGGGCTGCCAGACGTCCATGACGCCCTCGCAGACCTCCAGGGCGAAGTCCAGCTCGGTGTCGGTGAAGATCTCGGGGCTGTACTGGTATCCGAAGGTCGTACGGTCGTCCAGCAGCTTGTCGGCGTACTCCATGACCAGACGGGTGCCGTCGACGGCGATCTGCTTGACGGCGTCGCGCGAGCCGCGGAAGACGACGTCGCGCCAGACGGGCGCGGTCGCGTTGTACAGATGGACGGTCGCGCGCCGGGCGCCCTTGAGGGACTCCACCGTGCGCTCGATCAGCTCTTCGCGCGCCTGGGTCAGGACGGAGATCGTCACGTCCTCGGGGATCGCGTCCTCGTCCTCGATGATCGAGCGTACGAAGTCGAAGTCGGTCTGGCCCGAGGAGGGGAAGCCGACCTCGATCTCCTTGTAGCCCATGCGCACCAGCAGGTCGAACATCGCGCGCTTGCGGGCCGGGGACATCGGGTCGATCAGCGCTTGGTTGCCGTCGCGCAGGTCGGTGGAGAGCCAGCGGGGAGCGACCGTGATCCGGTTGTCAGGCCACGTGCGGTCGGGAATGCCGACCTGCTCGTACGGCCTGTACTTGTGGATCGGCAGGGACGTGGGGCGCTGGAAGTTCGGCATCTGCGGGCTCCTCGGAAGTGTCCTGAAGGACGGCCGACGGTCTTGGCGCAACGCCGAACTCCGCGGGGAGGGGGTCGGCCTCGACTACAGGCCCTCGCCGCGGCGGCTAAGGAGAAGCAGCCCGCATCGCATGATGTGCCGCAGCCTAGCCGAGCCGCGCTCTGTGCGCGGGCCCGTATCACTATGCGGGACCACGCCGAACCAAACCCCCAGCGGTGATCAATCCCTCTATTTCAGCAATCATGGTGGCAGGTAGTGACAGCGGCATGACCCAGTGCCACATTGCCGCCATGACCGCCAACCCGACGGGCTTCGAGCCCGTCTTCTGCACCATCGTGCCGCCCCACGTCCTGGACACCCTCGCGCAGAGCCAGGACCCAGCGCTGGCCGTGCCCGCCCGCCGCACCCTGGAGCGGGACGCCGTCGAGCGCACCCACCGCCGCCTGACGACCGTCATCGGCGCGCCCAGCGTGGCCCCGCCCAAGGGGGCCGTGGCGGACAAGCCGCACCGCACCGTCTACGACGCCAAGCAGCGTACGCAGCTCCCGGGCCGCAAGGTGCGCGCCGAGGGCGACAAGCCCGGCAAGGACGCCACCGTCAACCGCGCGTACGCGGGGCTCGGCGCGACCTTCGAACTGTTCCTGAAGTCGTACGAGCGCAACTCCATCGACGGCAACGGACTGCCGCTGGACGCGACCGTGCACTACGGCGAGGACTACGGCAACGCGTTCTGGAACGGCGAGCAGATGGTCTTCGGCGACGGCGACCAGGAGATCTTCCTGGACTTCACCATCCCCGTGGACGTCATCGGCCACGAGCTGACCCACGGCGTCGTGCAGTACACGGCGAACCTCACGTACTTCGGCCAGCCCGGCGCCCTGAACGAGTCGATGGCGGACGTCTTCGGCTCGCTGATCAAGCAGTACACGCTGGGCCAGACCGCGCACGAGGCCGACTGGCTGATCGGCGCCGGTCTGCTCGCCCCGCGCGTCACCGGCAAGGCGCTGCGCTCCATGAAGGAGCCCGGCACCGCGTACGACGACGACGTGCTCGGCAAGGACCCGCAGCCCGCCGACATGGACCACTTCGTGAAGACGGGCCGCGACAACGGCGGCGTGCACATCAACTCCGGCATCCCCAACCGCGCGTTCCACCTGGTCGCCGACGCGCTCGGCGGCCATGCGTGGGAGCGGGCGGGACAGATCTGGTACACCGTCCTGACCGGCGGCGAGCTGGCGCAGGACGCGTCGTTCGAGGACTTCGCGAAGCTGACGGTGGCCGCCGCGCGCCAGAAGTACGGCGACGGCGACGAGCTGAAGGCCGTCGTCGACGCGTGGTCGACGGTCAAGGTGCCCGCCAACGGCTGACGGCGCGCTACCGGCCGCCCACGCGGTGGAGTAGACAGGACCCATGCGTATCCAGGTGAAGCGCACGGGAGGTTTCGCGGGCATCGACCGGCACGCCGAGGTGGACACCTCGCAGTTGGCCGATGCCCCCGAATGGCACGCGCTGGCCGAACAGGCCTTGGCCGAGGGCCGCGGCACGCCACCCATCGGGGTGCCGGACGGCTTCAACTACCAGCTGACCGTCGACGGGCGCACGGTGTACTGCTCCGACCCGCGGCTGACCGAGGCGCAGCGGAAGCTGATCTCGCGGGTCCTGAAGGAGGGGACGTAGACCTGGAAAGGAGGGCACGTAGACCCTGAACGGCTGAGCCGAGAAACCTGAGCGTTGTTCACGTTTTCCGCGCACGCCCATTGACTTCCGAACTCGGCGGTACGGAAGATCCCGCCCATGGCAGCGACTGCGGCGAGCCCGGTATCCCAGTTCCCCCGCGACTTCCTGTGGGGCGTCTCCACATCGGCCCACCAGATCGAGGGCGCCGCCGACGAGCGCGGCGCCTCGGTGTGGGACGCGTTCACGGCCGTGCCGGGGAACGTGAAGGACGGCACGACTGCCGCCGTCGCCTGCGACCACTACCACCGCTACCGCGAGGACGTGGCGCTCATCCGTGAGCTGGGCGTGGGCGCCTACCGCTTCTCCCTCTCCTGGCCGCGTGTGCTGCCCACCGGCGCGGGCCCGGTGAGCGCGGCGGGCCTGGACTTCTACGACCGCCTCGTGGACGAGCTGTGCGCGGCGGGCGTGCGCCCCGTCCCCACCCTCTTCCACTGGGACACCCCGCTGGCCGTGCAGGAGGCGGGCGGCTGGCTGAACCGCGACACCGCCGAGCGCTTCGCCGAGTACGCGGCCGTGGTCGCGGCCCGCATAGGCGACCGCGTCCCGAAGTGGATCACCCTCAACGAGCCCGCGGAACACACCCTGCTCGGCCACGCGCTCGGCCGGCACGCCCCCGGACAGCGGCTCCTCTTCGACGCGCTGCCGGTCGCCCACCACCAGCTCCTCGCGCACGGCCTCGCGGTACGGGCGCTGCGCGCGGCCGGGGCGCGGGACATCGGCATCGCCAACTCGCACGGCCCGACCTGGCCCGCGTCGGCCGCCGAGGAGGACACGGCCGCCGCCGACTTCTACGACGTACTCCTCAACCGCCTCTTCGCCGACCCGCTGCTCCTCGGCCAGTATCCGGAAGGCCGCGGGGAGTCGATGCCGACGGACGACCTCGACGCGGACCTGAAGGTCATCTCCGAGCCCCTCGACTGGTACGGGATCAACTTCTACCAGCCGACGAAGGTGGGCGCCCCGCTCCCGCACACCACCGAGTTCTCGGGCCTCACGCTCCCGCCCGAACTCCCCTTCTCACCCGGGGAGATCGAGGGATACCCGGTCACGGACTTCGGCTGGCCCGTCGTCCCCGACGCCCTCACCGAACTGCTGACCTCCTTCCGCGACCGCTACGGCGACCGCCTCCCGCCGCTCGTCGTCACCGAGAACGGCTGCTCGTACGAGGGCCTCGACGACCAGGAGCGGATCACCTACCTGGACGGCCATCTGCGGGCCCTGCTGCGGGCGTTGGAGGCGGGGGTGGACGTACGCGGCTACTTCGTCTGGTCGCTGATGGACAACTTCGAGTGGGCGGAGGGCTACCGGCAGCGCTTCGGCCTCGTCCACGTCGACCACGCCACGCTCGAACGCACCCCGAAGGCGTCCTACCACTGGCTGCGCGAGGCCCTGCGGGCGCGGCGCGCATGACCGCCACCGCGCTGCGGGAGCCCACCGAGCGGGTCGGCCGGGGCTGGGTCGGCTCGCTGTCGGTGGCCAACGGCGCGATCTGGGTCGGCTGGTACGGCCCCCTTCAGATCCTGCTCGCCCTCCAGGCCGAGGATCTCGCCCCGGCGGGCACGTCGAAGGAGACGGTGCTCGCCTGGGTGACGGGCGCGGGCGCGGTCGTCTCGCTCATCGCGAACCCCCTCTTCGGCGCGGTGTCGGACCGTACGACGTCCCGCTGGGGCCGGCGCACCCCGTGGATCGTGGCGGGCACGGCGACGGGCGCCGCCGCGCTCCTGCTCCTCTCGGCGGCGGACTCCGTGTGGGGGATGGCGGCGGGCTGGTGCCTGGTCCAGCTCACCCTGAACGCCGCGTTCGCCGCGGTCACCGCCGCCGTGCCGGACCGGGTGCCGCGCCTCCAGCGGGGTTCGGTCGGCGGCTGGCTCGGGGCGGCGCAGCTGCTCGGCGTGGTCGTCGGGACGGGGCTCGCGACGGTGGCGGGCGGCACGGTCGCGGGGTACGCGGCGTGCGCCGTCTTCACGGTGGCGGGCGTGCTGCCCTATGTCGTACGCCATCGGGATCTGCGCCTGGCGGCCGCCGACCGCCCGCCGTGGAACCGGCGGGCCTTCCTGACCGGCTTCTGGCTCAGCCCGCGCCGCCACCCCGACCTGGGGTGGGCCTGGCTGACCCGCTTCCTGATCAACGTCAGCAACTCCGTGGTGCTGCTCTATCTCCTGTACTTCCTCCGGGACCGCCTGCACCACGCGGACCCGGAGGGCGGTGTGCTGATCCTGACCGCGGTGAACGGCGCGACGATGCTCGCCACCGTCGTGGTGGGCGGCGCCTGGTCGGACCGGGTGGGCCGCCGCAAGCCCTTCGTGATGTGGGCGGGCACGCTGATGGCGGTGGCGACGGGGCTGCTCGCCCTCTGGCAGACCTGGCCGGGCGCCATCGTCGCGGCGGCGGTGCTCGGCGTCGGCTTCGGCGTCTTCACGTCGGTGGACTTCGCGCTGATGACGGACGTCCTGCCGAAGGCCATGGACCGCGGCAAGGACCTCGGCGTCATCAACATCGCCAACTCCCTGCCCCAGGTGGCCGCCCCGGCGCTCGCGGCGCCCGTCGTCACGCACCTCGGCGGCTACCGCGTGCTCTATCTGGCGGCGGCGGTGATCGGCCTCGCGGGAGCGTTCCTCGTGCGGCGGATCAAGGGCGTGGAGTGAGCCCCGCGGCGACGGACGCGGCGGCCTCGGACGGCGCGTCCCCTGCCGCCACGGCGAAGTCCCGCAGCGTTCCGGCGAGCACGTCGTCCGGCGTGTACTCGCCCATGAGGTAGCCGGCGCGCGCCAGTTGGGCCAGCCCGTGCATGGAAGCGAAGAGCTGGCGCACCAGCAGATCCGGGTCGGCGTCGGCGCGGAAGCGGCCCGCCTCGACGCAGCGGCGGATCGCGTCGCGCGGGAAGCGCAGCATGAACGTACCGATCCGCCGGTCCTCGTCGGACAGTTCGAACCCGGCGAGTACGGAGCCGCCGAACATCACGGCGTACACATCGGTCTCGGCGCGTGCGAACTCCTGGTAGACGCGGCACAGTCCGGCGAGTTCGGCGACGGGGTCGGTGGCGCGCTCCACGTCGCGGACCCGCGCGCTGAGGCGTTCGAAGCCCTCGCGCATCACCTGGCGCACGAGGCCGGGCATCGAACCGAAGTGGGTGTAGACGGCCATCGTCGACGCCCCGACCTCTTTGACCAGGCGCCGGGCGCTCAGCGCGGCGGGACCCTGCTCCGCGAGGACGCGTGCGGCCTCGTCCAGGAGACGGCGGCGGACATCGGCCGGTTCTCGTTTGCCGGTGGACACCAGGGCAGCATAACGCCGTTATGGCCATAACGGCGTTATGCTGCACTCGCACGGACTCGCATGCCCGTACGGGAATGCGGGAGCGTCCGGTGCGGTTGCGAAGGCAGCGGGGCCGGGGTCCCGGGGTCGGGGGCGGCGGGGCGCAGCGACGGGACGGGGGTCCACCGCTGCGATCCGCCGCCCTCGGCGACACCGCCGGGGCCGGGCCGGGTTGGGCCTAGAAGCCGAGCTTGCGCAGCTGCCTCGGGTCGCGCTGCCAGTCCTTGGCGACCTTGACGTGCAGGTCCAGGAAGACGGGCGTACCGAGAAGGGCCTCGATCTGCTTGCGGGACTTGATGCCGACGTCCTTGAGCCGCTTGCCCTTGGGGCCGATGATGATGCCCTTCTGGCTGGGCCGCTCGATGTAGACGAACGCGTGGATGTCAAGCAGCGGCTTGTCGGCGGGCCGGTCCTCGCGCGGCAGCATCTCCTCGACCACGACGGCGATGGAGTGCGGCAGCTCGTCCCGTACGCCTTCGAGCGCGGCCTCGCGGATCAGCTCGGCGACCATGACCTGCTCGGGCTCGTCCGTGAGGTCGCCCTCGGGGTAGAGCGCGGGGCCCTCGGGCAGGAGGGGGACGATCAGATCGGCGAGCAGGCCGACCTGCTGGTCCCCGACCGCCGAGACCGGGATGATCTCGGCCCACTCGAAGCCCAGCTCCTTGCCGAGCTGGTCGATCGCGATGAGCTGCTCGGCGAGGGTCTTGCTGTCGACGAGGTCGGTCTTCGTGACGATCGCGATCTTCGGCGTCTTCTTGATGGAGGCCAGTTCCTTGGCGATGAACCGGTCACCGGGGCCGAGCTTCTCGTTCGCCGGCAGGCAGAAGCCGATGACGTCGACCTCGGCCCACGTGGTGCGCACGATGTCGTTCAGACGCTCACCGAGCAGCGTGCGCGGCTTGTGGAGCCCCGGGGTGTCCACCAGGATCAGCTGCGCGTCGGGGCGGTGCACGATGCCGCGCACGGTGTGCCGCGTGGTCTGCGGCTGGTCGGCGGTGATCGCCACCTTCTTGCCGACCAGAGCGTTCGTGAGGGTGGACTTGCCCGCGTTGGGGCGGCCGACGAAGCAGGCGAAGCCGGCGCGGTGGGCGGCCTCGGACGGCTCGGCTGATGACGGGGTACGAACGCTCATGGCGCCCATTGTCCCTGATCCCGCGACCCCCGCCGCACCGCGCTGCCCCCGGGGCCGCCGAAACCGCTCTCGGCCCGCCACTCTCAGCCCGCCGCGAGCCGCTCCCGTACCTCCCCGTCGGGACCCGCCAGGAGGACCGGCGTACCGGCCCCGCCGAGATCCCGCACGGCGGCGAGATCCTCCGCGGGCAGCGCCTGCGCCCCGGAGACGACGGCCGCCGCCTCAAGCGACTCGGCCCCCGAGGCGACGGCCATCGCCACGGCGGTCCGCAGCGCGGACAGCTTCAGCGACTCCAGCTCCACCGTCCCCGCCACATACGTACGCCCCGTCTCGTCCCGCACGGCCGCCCCCTCGGGCACGCCGTTACGGGCCCGGGACGAACGGGCGAGGGTGACGATCTTCCGGTCCTCGGGACCGAGGTCGGTGCTGTCTGCGCTGCCGGTGCTCTGAGTCATGGCACGAGCATAAAGAGCACCGCACCCGGGCCCGGAGTCACCCCGCGACGGAGCGGATCGCCTCGCGCCGCCCCTCCGCCGAGGCCAGCCACGCCAGCTTGGCCGCCGTGTCGGCCTCGGCGTGCGGCAGCGGTGTGTGCAGTACGACCGTGAGGTCGGGCCTGGCGGGCACCTTCAGCTGCGTCGACTCCAGGAACAGGGCGCCCGCGACCGGATGCTCGATCTCCTTGGTGACCTGCCCGGCGGGCCTGACGTCCCGCCGCTCCCACAGCTCGGTGAACTCCGCGCTCAACGCCTTCGCCTCGGCGATCACCGCGGCGAAGCCGTCGTCCTCGGGGTGGTCCGAGCACGCGGCCCGGTACATCGCCACCAGCTGCGGCGCGTTGCGCTCCCAGCTGCTCGCGCGGGCACGGTAGAGGGAGTCGGCGAAGAAGGTGAGCAGACAGTTCTCGGAGGTCTCCGAGCCCATACCGAGCACGGACACGGCCGCGTCGTTGCACATGACGCAGTTCCAGTACGCGTCCATGATGTGCGCGGGGTACGGCATCCACGCGTCGATGAGCCGGTGCAGCCCCTCGCACATGTCCCGGCCGTCCCGCTCGGCCTCGGGCGGGGGTGGGTTGAGCCCGGCGAGCACGTACAGATGGCGCCGCTCGGCGCCGTTCAGCTTGAGGACGCGCGCCACGGAGTCCAGGACCTGCGGCGACACGGAGATGTCGCGGCCCTGCTCCAGCCACTGGTACCAGGACGCCCCGACGCCGGCGAGCACGGCGACCTCCTCGCGGCGCAGACCGGGCGTGCGCCGACGCCCCCCGCCGCCCGGAAGACCCACCTCCGCGGGGGTGACCCTCGCGCGGCGGCTCATCAGGAACTCCCTCAGCTCCCCGAGCCTGCGCGCCTTGGAGGCACCCGGAGTGTTCGAGGTGTCCCAGGTGTCCGCGACCGACGCTGATGACATGTGTGGTGCTCCCCCAAGCCCTGACTGGTGTTCCGGCCACCAGCATAAGTACCCGCTCCCCACGTCTGTTCCGGCCGCCGCACGCTCATGACCATGGCGATCGACAGCTCACCCGCTTCCTCCCTCCAGGCCGCTCCCCCGGCGCCGCGCCCCCACAACCCCAAGCTCTCTCCCCGCGACAAGCTCGTCCTCTTCATCCTGTGCGCCGCGCAGTTCATGGTCGCGCTGGACTTCTCCGTGCTGAACGTGGCGCTGCCGGTGCTCGGCGCCGACCTGGGCATGAGCCACTCAGCGCTCCAGTGGGCGGTCACCGCCTTCGCGCTGCCCTCGGGCGGCTTCCTCCTCCTCTTCGGCAGGATGGGCGACCTGTTCGGGCGGCGCGGACTGTTCCTCGCCGGGCTCGCGCTCTTCGGTCTGTCCTCACTGCTCGCCACGTTCGCGTGGGATCCGGCGTCGTTCCTGACCGGGCGGGCGCTGCAAGGCGTGGGCGCGGCGGCCATCGTGCCGACCGGCATGTCCCTGCTGACCACGACCTTCCCCGAGGGCCCGCAGCGCGACCGGGCGCTCGGCATCTCCGGCACGCTGCTCTCGCTCGGCTTCACGGTCGGCATGGTGCTCGGCGGCGTACTGACCGACACCTTCGGCTGGCGCTCCACGATGGGCCTGCTGACCCTCTTCGCGCTGCTCGTGCTGCCGTTGGCGCCCGGCCTGCTGCGGGAGTCCCGCACCCCGGACCGCCGGCGCCTGGATCTCCCGGGGGCCGTGACGGTCACCGGCGGACTGCTCGCCCTGATCTACGCCCTGTCGACAGCCGCCGAGCGCGGCTTCGGCGGCACCGACGTCATCGTCACGCTGGCGACGGGCGTCCTGCTGCTCGCGGCGTTCGGATACGTCGAGTCGCGTGCCGCGGCTCCGCTGGTCTCGCTGCCCATGCTGCGGAGCCGCACGGTGGCGTGGGGCAACGTGGCCGGCCTGGTCACCTTCTCGATGATGACGACGGTCGTCTTCGTGCTGACCCTCTACCTCCAGGAGGTCCTGCGCCTTTCGGCCTTCGAGACGGGCATGGTCTTCGGTGTGCAGGGCGTCCTGTCGGTGGTCGCCGGGGCGTACGCGCCGAAGGTCATCGGCCGCTTCGGGGCGCACCGCACGCTGGTCGGCGGGCTGCTCGGCCAGGGCGTGTTCGTGGCGGCGCTGCTTGGAATCGGCGAGGGCGGCCGGTCGGTGTACCTCGCCACGGCGGCGGTGTCGGTGGCGAGCATGTTCCACCTGGGCGCCATCGTCGCGTACGGCGTGACGGTCACCTCGGGGGTCCCCGACGGGGAGCAGGGTCTGGCGACGGGCCTGGTCACCTCGACGCAGCAGGTGGGCATCACGATCGGCATCCCCCTGCTCGGCGTCCTCGCGACGACCACGCCGGACCTCCTCGCGGGCACCCGGACGGTCCTCGCGATCGACGCGGCGGTCGTTCTGGCGACCGCGACCCTGACCGCCATCGGCCTACGTCCCCGAAGGTGACGCCTCCCGCGCCCCGTCAGGAGCGCGGGGAACCGCGCGGCCGGCCACCGACGACCCGCGGCCGGAATGCAGTCCGAAAGCCCCCGCCTCAGGGCCGGTCGAGCCGCAGCCGCTGTGCCCGCGGGAGCCCCGCGACCACCAGGTCGTACGAGTCCTCGATGAGTTCCCTGAGCTGCTCGTCGGGGAGGTCACCGTCAGCCGTGACGGTGTTCCAGTGGCGCTTGTTCATGTGCCAGCCCGGCACGATCTCCGGGTGCGCGGCCCGCAGCTGCACCGCCAGGTCCGGCTCGCACTTGAGGTTGACGGTGAGCGGGCGTCCGCCGAGGGCCGAGAGCGCGAACATCTTTCCGGCCACCTTGAAGACCGAGGTCTCCGGTGTGAAGGGGAAGTCCTCCACCGCGTCGTTGAAGGACAGGCAGAACGTCCGCAGTTCCTCGGGTGTCACCCGGGCTCCCCCTCCTTGTGCGCGCTCTCGGACGCGACCGGCTCCACGAGCACCGTCACGATCTTGTTCCGGCGGCCGGCGGCGGACTCCGCGGTGAGCGTCAGCTCGCGGCCGTCCGGCAGCGGCACGACCGCCGAGGCCCCCGCGATCGGGACGCGGCCCAGCTGCTTGGCGAGCAGGCCGCCGACCGTCTCGACGTCCTCGTCGTCGAACTCGTCGAACCCGAACAGCTCCCCGAGGTCACCGATGTCGAGCCGGGCCGTCACGCGGTAGCAGCCGTCCACCAGCTCCTCCACGGGCGGCAGCTCACGGTCGTACTCGTCGGTGATCTCGCCGACGATCTCCTCCAGGATGTCCTCGATGGTGACGATGCCGGCCGTGCCGCCGTACTCGTCGATGACCACGGCCACGTGATTGCGCTCCTGCTGCATCTCGCGCAGCAGATCGCCCGCGTTCTTCGTGTCGGGCACGAACGTCGCCGGGCGCATCGCGGTCGAGACCAGTTCGGACTCGCTGTCGCGGTTGATGTGCGTCCTGCGGGCCAGGTCCTTCAGATAGACCATGCCCACGATGTCGTCCTCGCTCTCCCCCGTCACGGGTATGCGCGAGAAGCCGGAGCGCAGCGCGAGGGTGAGGGCCTGGCGGATCGTCTTGAAGCGTTCGATGGCGACCAGGTCGGTGCGGGGCACCATCACCTCACGCACCAGCGTGTCGCCCAGCTCGAAGACCGAGTGCACCATGCGGCGCTCGTCGTCCTCGATCAGGGACTCCTTCTCGGCGAGGTCGACCATCGCGCGCAGTTCCGCCTCGGAGGCGAACGGGCCGCGCCGGAAGCCCTTGCCCGGCGTGAGCGCGTTGCCGATGAGGATCAGCAGGGGCGGGATCGGGCCCATGACGCGGGCCAGCGGGAGCAGGACGTACGCCGCCGCGGTCGCGGTGTTCAGCGGGTGCTGGCGGCCGATGGTGCGCGGTGAGACGCCGACGGCGACATAGCTGACGAGGACCATCACGCCGATGGCGAGGGCGAGGGCCTCCCAGGTCTTGTCGAACTCCTTCAGGCAGGCGTACGTCACCAGGGACGCCGCCGCCATCTCGCACGCCACGCGCACGAGCAGCGCCACGTTGAGATAGCGGGTGGGGTCGGCGGCGACCTGCGCGAGCTTCGCGCTGCCGCGCCGCCCCGCGCGGACGGCCTCCTCCGCGCGGAAGCTGGAGACCCGGGCGATGCCCGCCTCGGCGCAGGCCGCGAGCCAGGCCACGACGACGAGGGCGACGGCGCCCGCGATCAGCTGGAGGCTCACGGCGCTACGAGACGGTCGGCGCGGGAGAGGGGCCGGTCAGGCCCTTCTCGGCGCGCCAGCCGTCGACGATGGCTGCCTGGAGGCCGAACATCTCGGCCTTCTCGTCGGGCTCCTCGTGGTCGTACCCGAGCAGGTGCAGCACCCCGTGGACGGTCAGGAGCTGGAGCTCCTCGTCCATGGAGTGCTGCGTCGGCGCGTCCTTGCCCTGCTGGGAGGCGACCTCCGGGCAGAGCACGATGTCACCGAGGAGGCCCTGCGGGGGCTCCTCGTCGTCCTTCGAGGGCGGCCTCAGCTCGTCCATCGGGAAGGACATGACGTCCGTGGGCCCCGGCAGGTCCATCCACTGGATGTGCAGCTGCTCCATGGCGTCGGCGTCCACGACGATCACCGACAGCTCGGAGAGCGGGTGGATGCGCATCCGCGCGAGGGCGTGGCGGGCGATGTCGAGGATCGCCTGCTCGTCGACCTCGGTTCCGGATTCGTTGTTGACGTCGATCGACATGGTGGTGCTGGTCTACTTCCCGTCGCGGCTGTCGTGCTGCTCGTACGCGTCGACGATACGGCCGACCAGCTTGTGCCGTACGACATCGTGGGAGGTGAGCCGCGAGAAGTGGATGTCCTCCACGCCCTCCAGGATCTTCTGCACCTCCCGCAGACCGCTCTTGGTGCCGCCGGGCAGGTCGACCTGGGTGACGTCACCGGTGATGACGATCTTCGAGTCGAAGCCGAGGCGGGTGAGGAACATCTTCATCTGCTCGGCGCTGGTGTTCTGCGCCTCGTCGAGAATGATGAACGCGTCGTTGAGCGTGCGGCCACGCATGTACGCGAGCGGCGCCACCTCGATCGTGCCCGCCGCCATCAGGCGCGGGATCGAGTCGGGGTCGAGCATGTCGTGCAGGGCGTCGTAGAGCGGGCGCAGGTACGGGTCGATCTTCTCGTACAGGGTGCCCGGCAGGAAGCCGAGCCGTTCGCCCGCCTCGACCGCGGGCCGGGTCAGGATGATGCGGTTGACCTGCTTGGACTGGAGCGCCTGGACGGCCTTGGCCATGGCCAGGTACGTCTTGCCCGTGCCGGCCGGGCCGATCCCGAAGACGATGGTGTGCTGGTCGATCGCGTCGACGTACCGCTTCTGGTTCAGCGTCTTGGGGCGGATGGTGCGGCCGCGGGACGAGAGGATGTTCTGCGTGAGGACCTCGGCGGGGGTCTCCTGGCCACCGCCGCCGTTCTCGTCCGCCCTGAGCATGGCGATCGAGCGTTCCACTGCGTCCTCCGTCATCGGCTGACCGGTGCGGAGCACCAGCATCATCTGGTCGAACAGGCGTTGGATGAGGGCGACTTCGTGGGCCACGCCCACGGCGCTGATCTCATTGCCCCGGACGTGGATGTCGGCCGCCGGGAAGGCCTTCTCGATCACGCGCAGCAGGGCGTCGCCGGACCCGAGGACGGTCACCATCGGGTGCTTCGCCGGGACCGTGAAGTGCGCTCGCGCCTGGTCCTGTGCGGCGGTGTGAGTTGTGGGTGTCTGAGTCATGGGCCGGCTCTGAAGGCCTGCTCATCCTCCTCGTGCGGGGCTTGGTGGCCGCGAAGCCTTGCGCTTCCAGAGTACGACGGCGGTGCCGCTGTGCCGTAGGGCTTTTCCGCCGGGGACTCAGCCGTTGCCCTGCGGCGCCACTACGCCGACCGGAAGCCGATCGTCGGTACCGCCCGCCTCAAGGGCCACGGGCGGCTCGCGGCCGGGAGCAGGGCCTCCAGGAAGCTGTAGCGCCGCAGCGCCGTCGGGTCCTGTTCGTCGAACTCCCGCACGCGCCGCCACCAGCCCCCGACCTCCGCCCATCCGGGCGCGGACAGGGACCCGCCGAACTCCTGCACGGAGAGCGCCGCGGTGAGCCCGGCGAAGGCCAGCCGGTCCGCCAGGGGCCAGCCCGCCAGCGTCCCGGTGACGAAGCCCGCCACGAAGACGTCACCCGCCCCCGTCGGATCGAGCGCCTCCACCTCGATCGCGGGCACCTCCGCGGTCTCCCCGGTCCGCCTGTCCACCGCGTACGCGCCCTCCGCGCCGAGGGTCACCACGGCCAGCGGGACATGCTCGGTCAGCGCCCGCGCCGCGGCCCTGGGACACGACGTACGCGTGTACCGCATCGCCTCTTCCGCGTTCGGCAGGAACGCCTCGCAGTGCCGCAGGTCGGGGAGGGCGGCGAGGTCCCACTGTCCGGTGTCGTCCCAGCCCACGTCGGCGAAGATCCGGGTGCCGCTGCGCGCGGCCTGGGCGATCCAGGGGGCGCGCGTGCCGGGCGTCAGCGAGGCGATGGCGGCACGCGCGCGTGGCGGGCAGGAGGGAGCGCCGCCGTCCGGCGCGCCGGCGTCCGGCGGCGGCTCGTGGCCGTGGCTGACCATGGTCCGCTCGCCCTCGTACGCCATGGAGACCGTCACCGGGGTGTGCCAGCCGGGCACGGTCCGGGACGACGTGAGGTCGATGCCCTCGCCGCCTTCGAGGGCGTCCCAGCAGTACTCCCCGTAGTGGTCGTCCCCGAAGGCCGCGGCGAGCGAGGTGTGCAGGCCGAGCCGGGCGAGCGCGGTCGCCATGTTGGCGACGCCTCCGGGGCTCGACCCCATGCCGCGCGCCCAGGACTCGGTGCCGCGCACCGGCGCCGAGTCGAGGCCGGTGAAGATGATGTCGAGGAAGACCGTGCCGGTGAGGTAGACGTCGCAGTCCGGATCACCGGCTCTGCGGGCCGCCTTCAGCGGGTCGACGATGGGCTGTACGGGTACGACCATGGAGGCAACGTAACGGACGAGGCGCGCGCGGGCCCGGGGTTCCCGGTCCGGCACGTCGCGAGGTGCTGGTCATGGGGTGCTCGTCGTGACGTGCTGGTCGCGGGGTGCTACCAGCGCGGCACCGCCGGAGTCACCCACTCCGGGTCGGCCACCCGCATCGCCGCCGCGTCGTCCCGCTCCCGCATGGCGCGGAAGTCCGCGTCCAGCCAGCGCGCGTGCAGGGCGGCGAGCCTCTCCCGGTCGAGCTCGACGCCGAGCCCGGGGGTGTCGGTGACGGCGATCCTCCCGTCCACGAAGCGGAGCCGTGAGGTCAGTACGTCCTCGGCCTGCCAGGGGTAGTGCGAGTCACAGGCGTGGTCGAGTCCGGGCACGGTCGCCGCCACGTGTGTCATCGCGGCGAGGCTGATGCCCAGATGCGTGTTGGAGTGCATGGACACCGCCACGCCGAACGTCCGGCAGACCGCGGCCAGTTCGCGCGTGCGCCGCAGCCCGCCCCAGTAGTGGTGGTCGGAGAGCACCACCTGCACGGCGCCCTTTGCGAAGGCCGCCGGTATCTCCTCGAAGGTCGTCACGCACATGTTCGTGGCGAGCGGCACCGAGGTGCCCGCCGCGACCTCCGCCATGGCGGGCGTACCGAGCGCCGGGTCCTCCAGGTACTCCAGTACGTCGCCGAGTTCGGCCGCGACCTTCAGTGAGGTCGCCACGGACCAGGCACCGTTGGGGTCGAGCCGCAGCGGCCTGCCCGGGAACGCCTGTGCGAGGGCGCGGATCGCGGCGATCTCCTCGTCCGGCGGGAAGACACCGCCCTTGAGCTTGAAGGACCCGAAGCCGTGGCGTTCGACGAAGAGACGGGCCTGGGCGACGACCCCGGCCGGGTCGAGTGCGGCGCCCCAGCCCTCGTCCGGTTCGCGGGCGCGGCCCGCCGGGTGCTCGGCCCACTTGTAGAACAGGTACGCGCTGTACTCCACGGCGTCCCGCACCTTGCCGCCGAGCAGCGCGTGCACGGGCAGGCCGAGCGCCTTGCCGAGCGCGTCCAGGCACGCCACCTCGAACCCGGAGACGACGGAGAGCCGCAGCTTGCCGGCGCTCTGCACGCCGCGCAGCCCTCCGACGTCCACGGCGTCGTCGACCCGCGCGGCGTCCACGGCCATCTCGTCCGCCAGTGTGAACAGCCGGTTCAGATCGGAGACGGCGCCCCCGACCAGCCGCCCGGCGAGCGGCCGCGCGATCTCCAGATACTTCCCGTCCCCGTACGTCTCCCCGATCCCGACGGCACCCCCGGCCGTGACCACCTCGATGATCAGCCGGGGCGTATAGGGCTGATGGACGCCCTGCGTATTGAGCAGCGGCGGATCGGCGACGAGGACGGGCGTGAGTCGGACGTCCGTGATGACCAGGCTCTGTCCATACATGAGAACGGAGACTAGGTATGCGAACCGTTCACGGTCAATGCCCCGCACAGCGCCCGCGCCGCGTCAGCTAAAGCTCCGCCTCGATCAGATCCGCCGCACGCGAGGTGCCGCCCTCGTCCCGGACCTCCGCCTTCAGCTCCGCACACCTACGGGCAACGGCGGGGTCGGAGGTCAGCCCGAGCAACGCCGCTCGCAGCGCCCCCGCGTCGGCGTCCGCCGTGTCCAGCCGATGTGCGACGCCCAGCTCCACCAGCCGATCGGCGTTCATCGGCTGCTCCGCCCCCTGCGGCACGGCGATCATCGGCACCCCGCAGAAGAGGCCCTCGGAACTGCTCCCCATGCCCGCATGGGTGACGAACGCGTCGGCCTGCTCCAGGATGGCCAACTGCGGCACCCAGGAGCGGACCTCGATGTTGGAGGGGAGGCTCCCCAGCTCCGCGGGGTCGACGTGCTTGCCGATCTGGAGGACGACGTGCCACCCCGCCAGATCGCCGAAGGCACCCACGCACTGCCGGTAGAACTCGGGCTGCTTGGTGTACGCCGAGCCGAGCGAGACCAGAAGCACCTTCTCGGCACCCTCCGGACGCGTCCAGCTCCCCTGCTTGGCACGGTCCCCGAAGCAGGGCCCGACGAAGTCGATCCGGGGGTCGACGGTGTCGGCGTACGGCTGCATGGCCCGGGGGATCGTGGCGAGGGCCCTCGGCGGGACGCCGGAGAACTCCCCGACGTCGAGCGTGGTGGCTCCGCACCCGGCGAGCCAGTCCTTGAAGCGGGCCTCCAGGACATCGGCGCCCGGCAGCCGCGCGAGCTGCGCGCCGATGTCCTCCTGGTAGCCGCCCCAGGCCACATAGGTCGGCGACAGCTGCACGAGCGGCCGCTCCTGCGCCTCGGCGAGCGCTCGGGCGACGTACGCGCCGATGTCGTAGAGGTACAGGTCGGCGGGGTCGTCGTCGTACGCCGCGTGGAGCCGTGGAAGCACCGCCATCGCGTCGTCGAGGAAGAGCGCGCTCGCCTCGATGGGGTCGTCGGGCCAGAGGTTGTCGCGGTGCGGGAGCGTCGAGTCGTACGGGACGAGTTCGGCGCCGGTGGGTTCGATCAGCCCGGCGGCGGCCGGGTCGTTGGCGTACGTCACGCGGTGGCCGCGTGCGGCCAGCTCACGGATGATCTCCAGGCTCGGCAGCACGTGGCTGACCATCGGAACGCCGATCATGGCGATATGGGCACGGCGGCGGGAGAGTCGACGGGATGACATGAGAGTTCCTTCGCATGCAGAAAGCTACGAGAGCTGAGAGCTACGAGAGCTGAAAGCTACGGATGACGGCACGGCGGGCCGCCGCCTCGGCCCCGGCGAGGGGCGGGCGGGGGCCACAGAGGCCCTGTCAGCCGTAGATCTGCGCGATGGAGTCCATACCGGGACGGTAACCCGGCACCCGCCGTCAGTCGAACGAATAGGCCTCTACCTCGGCGAGGTACTTCGCGCGCAGCGCCTCGTCCGCCGCGTCCCGGTCCAGGAAGGCCGCCTCGAAGGAGTTCCGCGCCAGGGTCCGCAGCCGCTCCTGGTCGATGCCGAGCGCCTCGCGCACGGCGTGGAAGGTGTCGTCGACGTATCCGCCGAAGTAGGCCGGGTCGTCGGAGTTGACCGTGCACATCAGCCCGGCGTCCAGCATCCGCGCCAGCGGGTGCTCCTCGAGGAGGTCGATGGCGCGCAGCCGGACGTTGGAGAGCGGGCACAGGGTGAGCGGCACGCGCTCGCGGACCAGGCGTTCGACCAGCTCGGGGTCCTCCATGCAGCGCAGGCCGTGGTCGACGCGCTCGACGCGCAGCACGTCCAGGGCCTCGGTGATGTAGGCGGGCGGGCCCTCCTCGCCCGCGTGGGCGACGAGCCGCAGACCCAGGGCGGCGGCGGCCTCGTATACCTCCTTGAACTTGGCCGGCGGGTGGCCGACCTCCGCCGAGTCGAGGCCGACGCCGATGATCCGGTCGAGGTGGGGCTCGGCGGCCCTCAGGGTCTCCATCGCGGACTCGGCGGACTCGTCGCGCAGGAAGCACATGATGAGCCGGGTGGAGACGCCGTGCCGCTCCTCGCCGCGGTCCAGCGCGCGGGCCAGGCCCTCGATGACGGTGCCGATGGGGACGCCGCGCGCCATGTGCGCCTGCGGGTCGAAGAAGATCTCCGCGTGCCGTACGCCCTGGGCGGCGGCGCGTGTGAGGTAGGCGTCCGCGAGTTCCTCGAAGTCGGCCTCGGTGCGCAGCACGGCCATCAGGCCGTAGTACAGGTCCAGGAAGGACTGGAGGTCGTCGAAGAGGTAGGCCTTGCGCAGCTCTTCGGTGTCGGCGTAGGGCAGGTCGACGCCGTTGCGCGCGGCGAGTTCGAAGGCCAGCTCGGGTTCGAGGGTGCCTTCGATGTGGAGGTGGAGTTCGGCCTTGGGGATCGGCATGGTGCGGTCTCGCTCGGGTTGTTCCGGTGGGTGGGGGGTCAGGTCCGCTTGGGCAGCGGGACGCGCAGCAGGTCGCGGGCGATGGTGAGTTCGCCGTCGTATCCGGCGGCGCGGGCCTGCTGTTCGTAGACCGCCGGGTCGGGGTAGCGCTGACTGAAGTGCGTCAGTACGAGGTGCCGCACGCCCGCGTCGATGGCGACCCGGGCGGCCTGCCCGGCGGTCAGGTGGCCGTGGTCGGCGGCCAGTTGCTCGTCCTCGTCGAGGAACGTCGACTCGATGACCAGCATGTCGCAGCCCTCGGCGAGCGCGTGCACGCCGTCGCAGAGCCGGGTGTCCATCACGAAGGCGAACCGCTGTCCGCGCCGCACCTCGCTGACCTCGTCCAGCGTGACGCCGCCGAGGCCGCCCTCCTTCTGGAGCCGCCCGACGTCGGGCCCCTTGATGCCGCGCTCGGCGAGCAGGCGGGGCAGCATGCGGCGCCCGTCGGGTTCGGTGAGGCGGTAGCCGTACGACTCGACGGGGTGGGAGAGCTTCATCGCGTCGAGGGTGTACGAGGGCGTGGCGGCCAGCGGTCCGTCGGCGGCGACCGGGGCCTCGGTGAGCCGGACGGTCTCGCGGTAGGCCGTCGCGTACCGCAGCCGGTCGAAGAAGCGCTGGCCGGAGGCCGGGTAGTGGGCGGTGACGGGGTGCGGGACCCGGTCGAGGTTGATGCGCTGGATCACCCCGGCGAGGCCCAGGCTGTGGTCGCCGTGGAAGTGCGTCACGCAGAGCCGGTGCAGGTCGTGGGCGGCGACCCCGGCGCGCAGCATCTGGCGCTGCGTGCCCTCGCCGGGGTCGAAGAGGATGCCCTGGCCGTCCCAGAGCAGGACGTAGCCGTTGTGGTTGCGGTGCCGGGTGGGGACCTGGCTGGCGGTGCCGAGCACCACCAGTTCTCGTACGGACAAGGGGGGTTGGCCCCGCTATCCGGGAGGCCACTGGAGGCCGCGGCCGCCCAGGACGTGTGCGTGGGCGTGGAAGACCGTCTGTCCGGCGCCGGCGCCGGTGTTGAAGACGATGCGGTAGCTCTCCGACTTCTCCTCGGCGGCCACCTCGCCCGCCTCGCGCAGCACGTCCGCGGCGATCTGCGGCTCGGCGGCGGCGAGCGACGCGGCGTCGGGGTGGTGTGCCTTGGGGATCACCAGGACGTGCGTCGGCGCCTGCGGGTTGATGTCGCGGAAGGCGAGAGTCGTCCCGGTCTCCCGGACGATGGTCGCGGGGATCTCCTTCGCGACGATCTTGCAGAACAGGCAGTCGCTTTGCGGTTCGCCCGCCATGGGCCGGCCTCCTCGTTCGCAGTGATCGGTCTGCCCGGAATGCTATCCCTCCGCACCGCGCGGGGGCGGCGGCGGGCCTACGGCGTCCCGGGCAGCCGCGGCGCGCTCTTCGCCGGGTTCTCCTCCAGCGCGGCGAGCGCGATCCGTACCGCCTCGTCCAACTGCGGGTCGCGGCCCGCCGCGTAGTCGTCCGGGGTGGTCACGACCTCGACGTCGGGGGCGACTCCGTGGTTCTCGACGCCCCATTCCTGGCCCTCCATCCAGAACGCGTACTTCGGCTGCGTGACCAGCGTCCCGTCGACCAGGTGGTAGCGGTTGTCGACGCCGACGACGCCGCCCCAGGTCCGCGTGCCCACCACGGGGCCGATGCCGAGCACCCTGATCGCGGCGTTGACGATGTCACCGTCGGATCCGGAGAACTCGTTGGCGACGGCGACGACGGGTCCGAGCGGCGCGTCCAGAGGGTAGCTGAGGGGCCGCGAGCCGCGCGGCAGGTCCCAGCCGACGACGCGGCGCGCCAGCTTCTCCACGATGAGCTGGGAGGTGTGCCCGCCGCGGTTCTCGCGGACGTCCACGACCAGGCCCTCGCGGGCGACCTCGACGCGCAGGTCCCGGTGGATCTGCGCCCAGCCGGGCGCCTGCATGTCGGGGACGTGGAGGTAGCCGAGGCGGCCGCCCGAGCGCTCGTGGACGTACGCCCGCCGGTCGGCGACCCAGGCGTGGTAGCGCAGCGGCTCCTCGTCGGCGACGGGGACGACCACGGCGTGCCGCGGGTCACCGCCGCCCGAGGGCGAGACGGTCAGCTCGACGGGTTTGCCCGCGGTGCCGACGAGCAGTGGTCCGGGGCCGGTGACGGGGTCGACGGGCCGGCCGTTGACCTCGATCACCGCGTCGCCGGGACGGACGGCGACGCCGGGCGCCGCCAGCGGGGACTGCGCGGAGGGGTCGGAGGTCTCGGAGGGGAGGACGCGGTCGATGCGCCACTGGCCGTCCTCGCCGCGCGAGAGGTCGGCGCCGAGGAGGCCCTGGCGGTGCGTGCCGCCCGCGCCGCCCGGGATGACGTACGCGTGCGAGGTGCCCAGTTCGCCCTGCACCTCCCAGAGCAGGTCGACGAGGTCGTCGTGGGTGGCGACGCGGTCCAGGACGGGGCGGTAGCGATCCAGTACGGCGTCCCAGTCGACGCCGCCCATGTCGGGCCGCCAGAAGTTGTCCCGCATGAGGCGGCCCGTCTCGTCGTACATCTGGCGCCACTCGGCGGCCGGGTCGACGGTGTGGCGGACGCGGGAGAGGTCGACGGTGATGTTCGAGTCGCTGTCGTCGTCGCCGGACGCGCGCCGGTCGCTGGGGACCACCTTCAGCTTGCCGTCGGTCCACAGCAGGACCCGCTTGCCGTCGCCGGTGACCGCGAAGTGGTCGGCGTCGGCGGCGAGTTCCTCCACGCGGCGCTGGGCGAGGTCGTACCGCTCCAGTTCCGTGTGCGGCTCCGGGTCGGACGGGGTGGCGCGGGAGGCGCCGAGCACGCCGCGCACCGGGTGGCGCAGCCAGAGCAGGCCGTCCTTGGCGGCGCGCAGCGTGGTGTAGCGGGCGGCCTCGACGGGGAACGGCACGATGCGGTCGGCGAGTCCGTCGAAGTCGATGCGGGTGACGGGCGCGCCCTCGCTTTCGGGCGTCTCGGCGCCGGGGCTGTCCTGCCCCTCGAAGGGTCTGCCGTGCCGCTGCGGCCCGAACGGGGACGGCGTGGTCGCGGCGAGCGTGATCAGGTACGGCCGTGAGCCGCCGACGAAGGCGAGGTCGAAGACGTGCTCGTCGTAGACCGGGTCGAAGGCGCGCGCGGACAGGAAGGCGAGGTGCTTGCCGTCGAGCGTGAACGCGGGCGCGTAGTCGCGGAAGCGGAGCGGGGTCGCCTCGGACACCGACAGGTCGGCGGTGTTGGCGAGCTTGAGCTGGCGCAGCGGGCGCGGGCCGGGGTGCGACCAGGCGAGCCAGGCGGAGTCGGGTGAGAAGACGAGCCCGGTGGCCTCGCCGTCCTGGCTGCGGTCGACCTGGCGGACCTCGCCGCTCTCCCGCTCGACGAGCAGGACACGGCCGTCGTGCGAGGCGACGGCGGCGCGGCTGCCGTCCGGCGACATGGCGAGCGCGAGGACCCGGCCGAGCTGTCCGACGGCGAGCCTGCGGGGCGTCGCGCCGGGCGCGGGGCCGGTGGCGGGGGCGAACTCCAGCGCCTCGTCGCCCTCGGCGTCGGTCACCCACACCACGTGCTCCTCACCGGCCACGCGGAAGGTGCGGGGCAGCCGGGCGCGCACCCCGTGCGTGGCGGCGAGCGCGCGGGCCGGTCCCTCGCGGTGCGTGATCCAGTGCACGGAGCCGCGTACGGAGACGGCGCTGCCGCGCCCGGTGTGGTCGGGCGCGGCGGCCCCGAACCAGCGGGCGGCGGCCACGGGGTGCGGCTGGAGGTCGGTGCGCTGCCCGCCGAGGCGGATGTCGAGGCGGCGCGGCTCGGCGCCGGTCAGATCGTCCAGGAGCCACAGCTCACCGGCGGACGCGTAGACGACGCGGGCGCCGTCGGTGGCGGCGTGCCGGGCGTAGAAGCCGTCGGTGGGGGTGTGGCGGCGCAGGTCGGAGCCGTCGGGCAGTGAGGAGTAGAGCGCGCCGACGCCTTCGTGGTCGCAGAGGAAGGCGACGCGCTCCCCCACCCACAGCGGGTACTCGATGTTCCCGTCGAGCTCTTCATGCAGGCGTACGAAGGGACGGTCGCCCCGCGCCCGGTCCGTGCGGATCCACAGCTTGCCCGCGGTGCCGCCGCGGTACCGCTTCCACCAGGCGGCCTCGCGTCCCATGGGGGCGGAGAGCAGCAGGATCTGACCGTCGGGGCCGTGAGCGACGTCGCCGACCACGCCGTAGGGGAGCGTGGCCGCGGGTCCGCCGTCCAGCGGCACGGCCCGCGCCCAGGTGCGGCGCAGGGAGGCCTGGCCCGCCGCGCTGACGGCGAGGACCTGCCCGTCGGGGGTCCAGCCGCGTACGCCGGTCTTCCAAGTGCCCCAGTACGTAAGCCTTTTGGAGGGCCCGCCGTCGATGGGCGCGATGTGCACCTCGGGCGCCCCGTCGCGGGTGGACGTCCAGGCGACGGTGGTGCCGTCCGGGGAGACGCGGGGGTGGTTCACGGGCATGTTGTCGGCGCTGACCCGCCAGGCGCGGCCCCCGTCGAGGGGGGCGACCCAGACGTCGTCCTCGGCCGTGAAAGTGGCCAACTCGCCGTGGAGGTGCGGATACCGGAGGTACGCGGTCTGAGTCACGCCACCCAGCCTAGGCAGGCGCCGGGCGGCCCGGCAGCGGTTCGGATCACTTCGTCCGGAGCCGTCCGACCGTGTCGCCGGGTCACTTGCCGGGGGCGCAGTCGCAGGTCGCGGGCGGCGGCGGGTCCGGGGTGACGGTCACGGTGACGGTCGTGGTGGGTCCGGGCTCCGGCTCGTCGTGGGAGGGCGGCGGCTGGTGGGAGTCGGGCGGCGGGGAAGGCGTGCCGCCACCGTCGCCGTCGCCGTTGCCCTCATCCGCCCCGCAGTTGCCGAGGACGTCGACCTGGAACCACTCCTTGCCATCGACCTTCGCGGTGAGGTTCCCGCGTACGCACCGGCCGTCGACGACGGCGTGCACCTTGCCCTTGATGGTGATGTCCTGGCCGTCGCCGGAATCGCCCTGGCAGTCCACCTCGACGACGGCCTCGGGCGTCGGAGCGCCGCTCTTGGGAGTCACCCGGTCCTGGTAACGGGCCGTACAGCTGAGCCACGCCACGTCGAGGCGCTGCCGCTCCAGCTCCTTGGTGCCCATCTCGTCGGTGGTGAGCGCGACCGCGGAGGTGTTCAGGTCACCGTTCACGGGGTCGCACGCGGTGACGCCGAGCGCCGCGGCGCCGGCGAGCCCGACGGCGCACAGGATCGGCGTACGCCGTTTCCACACGTTCCGCTGCTGTAACCGCCTCAATGCCCCCATAGGCGGCAGGGTGCCACCCCGTGCGCCGGTGCGGTAGACCGCTTGCGGCCATCTGTCGAACCGCGCGCTGTCAGGACCAGCGGCCCGTGCGCCCCAGGAGCAGCGCGGTCGCCGCCGTCCCCGCGGTCGACGTACGCAGCACACTGCGCCCGAGGCGGTACGGCTTCGCACCGGCCTCGGCGAAGGCCGCCAACTCGTCCGGGGAGACACCCCCTTCGGGCCCGACCACCAGCACGATGTGCCCGGCCGCGGGGAGATCCGCCGTGGCCAGCGGCTCGCTGCCCTCCTCGTGCAGGACGGCAGCGAAGTCGGCGCCCGCGAGCAGGGCCGCGACCTGCTTGGTCGACGCCGCGTCGGCCACCTCGGGGAAGCGGACCCGGCGCGACTGCTTGCCCGCCTCGCGCGCGGTGGCCCGCCACTTGGCCAGCGCCTTGAGGCCGCGCTCGCCCTTCCACTGCGTGATGCAGCGCGAGGCGGCCCACGGCACGACCGCGTCGACGCCGGTCTCCGTCATGGTCTCGACGGCGAGTTCACCGCGGTCGCCCTTGGGCAGCGCCTGGACGACGGTGATCCGCGGCTCCTCCTCGGGCTCCTCGGCCACGGAGTCCATGTGCACGACGAGCCGGTCCTTGCCCTCGGTGTCCACGACCACGCACTCCGCCCACCGTCCGGCACCGTCGGTCAGGACGACGTCCTCACCGGCGCGCAGCCGCTTCACGGAGACGGCGTGCCGCCCTTCGGGGCCGTCGAGTACGTAGCGTCCGCCGGCACCCGCGTCGAAGTGCTCGACGACGAAGACGGGGGCGGTCACGCGGCGCCCCCCTGCGTCAACGCACCCCTGGCCTCGGCCAGTTCGGCCGCGAGGACCTCCACGAGCTGCCCGGCGGGCAGCTCCCTGGCGAGCCGGTGGCCCTGCCCGGCCCAGAGCGCCATGCCCTGCGCGTCACCGGCCTTCGCGGCGGCCTTGCGCAGGCCGCTGGTCAGGTGGTGCACCTGGGGGTAGGCGGCGGGCGCGTAGGGGCCGTGCTCGCGCATGAAGCGGTTGACGAGGCCGCGCGCGGGCCGCCCGGAGAACGCCCGGGTCAGCTCGGTCCGCACGAACAGAGGATTGGTCATGGCCTGCTTGTGCAGGACGTTGGCGCCCGACTCCGGGGCGACCAGGAACGCCGTGCCGAGCTGCGCGGCGTCCGCGCCCGCCGCGAGCACCGCGGCGATCTGCGCGCCGCGCATCAGGCCGCCCGTGGCGACGAGGGGGACCCGCACGGTCTCGCGGACCTGCGTGACGAGGGAGAGCAGCCCGATCCCGGCGCCGTCGGCCTCGGGGTTGTCGCGGTGGGTGCCCTGGTGTCCGCCCGCCTCGACGCCCTGTACGCACACGGCGTCGGCGCCGGCCCACTGGGCGGTCCGCGCCTCCTCCGGCGTGGTGACGGTGACGACGGTGAGGGTGCCGACGCGCGCGAAGGAGTCCAGGACCTCGCGGGTGGGGCACCCGAAGGTGAAGGAGACGACCGGCACCGGGTCGTCGAGCAGGATCGCCAGCTTGGCGTCGTATCCGTCGTCGCGCCCGCTGTCGGGGTCGCCGAGCTGAGTCTCGTACCAGGCCGCCTCACCGGCGAGCTGGCTGCGGTACACCTCGACGGCGGCGGCGTCCGCGGTGTCGGGCTGCGGCATGAACAGATTGACGCCGAAGGGCCGCGAGGTCAGTCCCCGCACCTGCTTGATCTCCTGGTACATCCCGTCGGCGGTCTTGTACCCGGCGGCGAGAAAACCCAGACCACCGGCGTCCGAGACGGCCGCGGCCAACTGCGGACAGGAGGCACCGCCCGCCATGGGAGCCTGCACGATCGGATGGCGGCAGAGATCGGTCAGCGCGGAGGACATAACGGCATCGTGCCACGCCCTGCCCGACCAACCGAATCGCACCCTCGCACCCCACGGAGACTCGGGGAAGCCCCGTAAGGGGCGCGGGGAACTGCGCGAGCAACCCAAAACGACCCGCAGAGGGCAGACGGCGAAACGCCCCCGGCACGGGACAACCCGCCCCGGGGGCACCGGCACCGCCCAAGGCGCTACCGCCCGTTGAACGCGTCCTTGAGGCGAGAGAACAACCCCTGCTGCCCCGGCTGGAACTGCCCCGTGGGCCGCTCCTCCCCGCGCAGCGCCGAAAGCTCCCGCAGCACCCGCTCCTGCTCGGCGTCGAGCTTCGTCGGCGTCAGGACCTCCACGTGCACGATGAGGTCACCGCGCCCGCCGCCCCGCAGATGCGTGATGCCACGGCCGTGCAGCGGCACCGACTGACCGGACTGCGTGCCCGGCCGGATGTCGATCTCCTCCAGGCCGTCCAGCGTCTCCAGCGGCACCTTCGTGCCGAGGGCCGCCGCCGTCATCGGAATGGTGACGGTGCAGTGCAGATCGTCGCCGCGCCGCTGGAAGACGGCGTGCGGCAGCTCATGGATCTCCACATACAGGTCACCGGCGGGACCGCCACCGGGCCCGACCTCGCCTTCACCGGCGAGCTGGATCCTGGTGCCGTTGTCGACACCGGCGGGGATCTTCACGGTCAGCGTCCGGCGTGACCGGATCCGTCCGTCGCCCGCGCACTCGGGGCAGGGCGTCGGGACGACGGTCCCGAACCCCTGACACTGCGGGCACGGCCGCGAGGTCATGACCTGGCCGAGGAAGGACCGCGTGACCTGCGACACCTCACCGCGACCGCGGCACATGTCACACGTCTGGGCGGAGGTCCCCGGCGCGGCACCCTCACCGCTACAGGTCGTACACACCACGGCGGTGTCGACCTGGATGTCCTTGGTGGTCCCGAAGGCGGCCTCGTCGAGGTCGATCTCCAGCCGGATCATGGCGTCCTGGCCGCGGCGCGTGCGCGACCGGGGGCCGCGCTGCGACGCCGTTCCGAAGAACGCGTCCATGATGTCGGAGAAGTTGCCGAAGCCACCGGCGCCGAAGCCGCCCGCGCCCCCGGCGCCGCCCGCCTGGGACAGCGGGTCGCCGCCGAGGTCGTAGACCTGCTTCTTCTGCGGGTCCGACAACACCTCGTAGGCGGCGTTGATCTCCTTGAAGCGCTCCTGAGTCTTCGGATCCGGATTCACGTCCGGGTGAAGCTCACGGGCCAGCCTGCGGAAGGCCTTCTTGATCTCGTCCTGGGAAGCGTCGCGGCGCACGCCGAGTACGGCGTAGTAGTCCGTGGCCACTTACGACTCCGCCAGGATCTGTCCGACGTAACGTGCCACTGCGCGTACTGCTCCCATCGTTCCCGGATAGTCCATGCGGGTCGGTCCGACCACGCCTAGTTTCGCGACTGCCTCGCTGCCCGAACCGTAGCCGACCGAGACCACGGAAGTGGAGCTGAGGCCCTCATGGGCGTTCTCATGACCGATCCGTACGGCCATGCCCGAATCCTGCACCTCGCCGAGCAACTTGAGGAGCACGACCTGCTCCTCAAGGGCTTCCAGCACGGGGCGGATCGTGAGGGGAAAGTCATGTCCGAAGCGGGTGAGATTGGCGGTACCGCCAATCATCAGCCGCTCCTCGGTCTCCTCGACAAGTGTTTCGAGGAGGGTGGAGAGGACCGTCGCGACAGTGCCGCGGTCCTCGGCCTCGAAGGCCTCGGTCAGGTCCTGCACCAGCTGCGGCACGTCCGCGAAGCGGCGGCCCGCGACCCTGCTGTTGAGCCGCGCCCGCAGATCGGCGAGCGACGTCTCCCCGAAGGGCGCCGGACAGTCGATCATGCGCTGCTCGACCCGGCCGGTGTCGGTGATCAGTACGAGCATCAAGCGCGCCGGAGCAAGGGACAGCAACTCCACATGACGCACGGTCGAACGCGTCAGCGAGGGGTACTGCACGACGGCGACCTGCCGGGTCAGCTGCGCGAGCAGCCGCACCGTACGCCCCACCACGTCGTCGAGGTCGACGGCGCCGTCGAGGAAATTCTGGATGGCGCGGCGCTCGGGGGCGGTCATCGGCTTGACGCCCGCGAGCTTGTCGACGAACAGCCGGTAACCCTTGTCCGTCGGGATGCGCCCCGCGCTGGTGTGAGGCTGGGCGATGAACCCTTCCTCCTCCAGCGCCGCCATGTCGTTGCGCACCGTGGCCGGGGAGACGCCGAGGCTGTGCCGCTCCGTGAGCGCCTTGGAGCCGACGGGCTCCTCCGTCCCGACATAGTCGTGGACGATGGCGCGCAGCACTTCGAGCCTGCGTTCACTGAGCATCGCGCACACCTCCAGCCGTCATCCGTCGCGGTGAGTCCCCTGCCTGGCACTCAACGTGGGTGAGTGCCAGGCTGTCAAAAAGTCAGTGTACGGCCGTGAGGTACGGGCCCGGCAAGGCCGGACCCCTCTCGGTCTGCTCTCGGTCTGCTCTCGGCCCGCTCCCGGTCTGCCGAGGGGTATCGCAGCGGCTAGCGTCACCGTATGGATGTGGAGCCGACATGGGAAGCGGCCGGCTGGGAGCGACTCGCGCCGCGTGTGGGGCGGTGCCGCCTGCCGGTGTGGGACTGCACCGCGGGGCTCGTCGTCGGGGACGACGCGGCCCTGATGATCGAGGCCGGGTCGGGCCTGGCGGAGGGCGCGGCGCTGCGGACGCGGGCCAGAGACCTTCTCGGCGGGAGCCGCCGCGTGACGCATCTCGCTCTGACGCATCCGCACTTCGACCACGTCCTGGGGGCGGCGGCCTTCGCGGGCGTGGAGGTGTACGGCGCGGTCGGCATCGACACGGTCTTCGCCAAGGGCGGCGACGAGCTGCGCGCGGACGCGGTGCGGCACGGGGCGGACCCGGAGGCCGCCGCGGAAGCGGCCGACCTGCTGGTGCGCCCGCACCACCTGGTGTGCGGGGAGTGGACGCTGGACCTCGGCGGCGGCGTCCAAGTGCTCCTCGCGAACGTCGGCCCCGGCCACTCGGGCCACGACATGGCGGTCCTGGTGCCCGCCGCCGCCGGTGACGGGCGGGAGATCGTCTTCTGCGGCGACCTGGTCGAGGAGTCGGGCGAACCACAGGCCGGCCCGGACGCCGTGCCCGGGCGGTGGCCGGCGGCGCTCGACCGGCTCCTCGACCTCGGCGGCGAGGACGCGCTGTACGTCCCGGGGCATGGCGCGGTGGTCGATGCGGCATTTGTCCGTACGCAGCGGGCCACGTTGGCGGCCCGTTTCGGCGTGTCGTGACGGACGTCCCGCGTCTTCTTCCTATCGTTGGCAGGATGCGCCAGTACTCCGCCGATCTCACCCCGCCCTGGAAGAAGCCGAAGCCCGTACCGGAGGTGGCGGCCGACGCCGGCCTCGTGGTCGAGGAGCTGGGCACCGGTTTCTGCGGGGCGGTGATCCGCTGCGAGAAGACGGCGCAGGGCCCGACGGTGACGCTGGAGGACCGCTTCGGGAAGCAGCGCGTCTTTCCTATGGAGCCGCGGGGATTCCTCCTGGAAGGCAGGACGGTCACTCTCGTCCGCCCGGTCGCCGACTCGGCTCCTCCTGTACGTCCTTCCCGTACCGCATCCGGCTCGGTGGCCGTCCCCGGAGCGCGGGCCAGGGTCGCCCGCGCGGGACGCATCTACGTCGAGGGACGCCACGACGCGGAACTGGTCGAGCGGGTCTGGGGCGACGACCTGCGCATCGAAGGCGTCGTCGTCGAGTACCTGGAGGGCATCGACGACCTGCCCGCGATCGTCGCGGAGTTCTCCCCCGGCCCCGACGCGCGGCTCGGCGTCCTGGTGGACCACCTCGTCCCCGGCTCCAAGGAGTCCCGCATCGCGGCGCAGGTCACCGGCGCGCACGCCCTGGTGGTCGGCCACCCCTACATCGACGTGTGGGAGGCGGTGAAGCCGGCCTCGGTGGGCATCGAGGCGTGGCCCCGGGTGCCGCGGGGGCGGGACTGGAAGACGGGGGTGTGCGAGGCGCTGGGGTGGCCGGTGAACACGGGGGCGGCGTGGCAGCGGGTCCTGGGCTCGGTGCGCAGCTACAGGGACCTGGAGCCGGCGCTGCTGGGCAGGGTGGAGGAGCTGATCGACTTCGTCACGCTTCCGCCGGCCCCTGGGCCTTGACCAGTACGGACGGCGCCGCCCCTCACCGCTTCGCGGCGGTTCCCCCGCACTCCCCCGCCCCGCCGACCTCGCTCACCGCACCCCGCCGCTCCCTGGCGGTTCTCCCACCCACCCACTCGTTTACCGGGCACCACCCTCCGGCCACCGGGCGCCCCCGCCAGCCGGACTCAGTCGACCAAGCCCCGCACCACCGCGTCCGCCAGCAACCGCCCGCGCAGCGTGAGGACCGCCCGCCCTGCCTCGTAAGGGCCGGCCTCCAGCAGGCCATCCCCCAGCGCCTTGCGCGACGCCGCGAGCCCGGCCTCCCGCAGGAGAGACAACGGGCAGCCCTCACGGAGCCGCAGCTCAAGCAGGATCCGCTCGACCCGGCGGTCCTCCGCGGAGAGGATCTCCCGCCCGGCCCCGGGCGACCTGCCAGAAGAAAGCGCGGCAGCGTACGCCCCGGGATGCTTCACGTTCCACCACCGCACGCCCCCGGCATGGCTGTGCGCCCCGGGCCCGGCGCCCCACCAGTCGGCGCCGCGCCAGTACAGCTCGTTGTGAAGGCACCGGCCCGCCTCGGACGTGGCCCAGTTGGACACCTCGTACCACTCGAAGCCCGCGCCGCCCAGCACCTCGTCGGCGATCAGGTACCGGTCCGCGTGGACGTCGTCGTCCGTCATCGGGACCTCCCCGCGCCGGATCCGCCGCGCCAGCTGCGTGCCCTCCTCGACGATCAGCGCGTACGCACTGATGTGGTCGGGCCCGGCCCCGAGCGCCGCGTCCAGCGTGGCCCGCCAGTCCTCGTCCGTCTCCCCGGGCGTGCCGTAGATGAGGTCGAGGTTCACGTGGTCGAACCCGGCCTCCCGCGCCTCGGCGACGCACGCCTCGGGCCGCCCGGGCGTATGCGTACGGTCGAGGACCTTCAGAACATGCTGCTTCGCGCTCTGCATGCCGAAGGAGACCCGGTTGAATCCGCCCTCCCGCAGCTCGGCCAGGTAAGCGGCATCGACCGACTCCGGGTTCGCCTCGGTCGTGATCTCCGCGTCGTCCGCCAGCCCGAACTCGTCCCGCACGGCCGCCAGCATCCGCACGAGGTCCCCCGCGGCGAGCAGCGTCGGCGTACCGCCCCCGACGAAGACGGTCCGCACGGGTCGCGGGTCGTCCCCGAGGACCTTCCTGGCGAGCCGCACCTCGTCGACGAGGGTGTCCGCGTAGTTGTCGCGGGAGGCGAGCACACCGCCGGAGCCGCGCAGCTCGGTCGCGGTGTAGGTGTTGAAGTCGCAGTAGCCGCAGCGCGTGGCGCAGTACGGGACGTGCAGGTAGAAGCCGAGGGGGCGGGAGGCCGCGCCGTCCAGGGCGGACGCGGGCAGCGTCCCGTCCTCGGGCATGGGCTCACCATCGGGCAGTGCGGAAGGCATGCCTTCCATTGTCCCGCACCACGGCAACGTCCGACGCCGTCACGGGATGCCCCCACCACGACACCGCCCGGCGCTCTCACCGGGCCTGCAGCACCAGCAGCGCCAGGTCGTCGTCCGGCGGCCGCTCCGAGAATTCGTGCACGAGCCTGCGGATCCGCTCCGCCACCAGGCCCGCGTCGAGGCCCGCACAGCCGGCGAGGGCCTGGGCGAGGCCGTCGCCGTCGTCGAACTGGAGTTGTCCCGAGCGGCGCTCGGTCACGCCGTCCGTGACGCACAGGAGGGTGTCGCCGGTGCGCAGGTCGAAACTCTCGCTCGTGTACGTCTCGTCGTCGACGACCCCGAGCAGCATCTGCGGGGTCGCCGCCGCCCACACCTCCCCCTCGGGGGAGAGCAGGAGCGGCAGCGGATGTCCGGCGCACGCGATGGTGCAGCGCACGCCTCCTTCGTACGGGGTCAGCTCGCCGTAGAGGAGGGAGAGGAAGCGCGAGGTCGGACCGTCGGGGGAGACGCCCTGGCCGCCCGCGACGGCGACGACCGCGGCCGCCGCGTCCGCCGCCTCGGTCGCGTCGTCGAGGAGCAGTTGGTTGAGGCGGTCGAGGACCTCCGCGACCTGGTAGCCCTCGCGGGCGAGCAGCCGCAGCCAGGGGCGGGCGAGGCCGATGACGACGGCGGCCTCGGGCCCCTTGCCCTGGACGTCGCCGAGCGCGAAGCACCAGCGTCCCTCGCCCGCCTGGAACACGTCGTAGAAATCGCCGCCGGGCCCGCCCTTGTCCCGCGGCTCGTACACCAGGCCGCTCTGCACGCCGGGGATCTGGGCGACCTGGCTGGGCAGCAGTCCGCGCTGGAGGATGCGGCTGATGTTGGCCTGGCGCTGATAGCGGCGGGCCGTGCTGACGGCGAGCGCGACGCGGCGGCTGAAGTCCTCGATGAGGCCGGTGACCTCGTCGGGGAAGGGGGTCTCCCCGGCCCGGCCGCGAGCGAGGGGGTGGACGAAGCCCGCCCGGCCGATCACCAGCGTGCCGAGCGCGCGCCCTCCGGCGATCAGGCGGTACGCGAGTGCCGTGCCGGACGTCTCGCCCGCCAGCGCCTCGCCGGGCCAGCGGACGGGGATGGCGCCCGTGCCCGCCGCGTCGGGCAGCTGGGGAGGGTCCTTCTCCAGGACGCGGCGCAGCTCCTCTATCCGGTGCTCGCTGGTGTGCCAGACGCGGGCGAGGCGTGCGCCCGGTGCGCCGGGTGCCGCGCGGGACGGGCCCTCCGACGCGTCGTCGAGCCAGACCGCGCACCAGTCGGCGAGCCGCGGCACGAGCAGCTGTCCGGCGAGGGCGGCCACGAGGTCCTCGTCGAACTGCCCTGCCAGCAGGTCGGACGCCTCGGCGAGGAAGCTGAGCGCGCCGCGGTTGACCCACTCCGTGTCGTGCGTGACGCGCTTGGGCAGGGGCGCGAGGATCTCGGCGGCGCTGAGGCCGCGCTGCAGCGCCTGTTCGCTCGCGTACGACTCGATCTCCTGGTCGGCCTGGACTCCCTCGACGGGGAGCCGGGCCCAGACGGTCTTGGTGCCCGTGCGGTAGGTGATGCCCCAGGACTCGGAGAGGGTCGCGACGAGTTGCAGGCCTCGCCCGTATTCGGGGGTGCCGACGGGCGGTGGGCCCTGTTCACCGCGGACGGCGCGGGAGGGGTGGTGGTCGGAGACCTCGATGACGAGGGTCTCGGTGTCCTCGCCCGGTCCGCCCTCGTCGAGGCGGCACAGCAGTTCGACGGCCGTGCCCGCGTGCACGACGGCGTTCGTGACCAACTCGCTCACCAGCAGCACCGAGTCGTCGGCGAGGCGGTCGGTGATGCCGGCCGCCGCGGGCACGGCGAGCCGGGTCCAGTCGTCGAGCGCCGCACGCACGAATCGGCGCGCGGCGGCGGGCGCGAGCGGGTTTCCGGGCAGGGACGTGCGCACCACCGCCGGTGGGCCGGGGCGGCCCCGGTCCTTGGCGGAGCCACGGAATTCGGTCTCCCGTTGCATCGGAATGGACCCCACGGTTCGGCTCGTGAGCAGTTCGGGTGAATACGCCTCAGGCGACACCGACAGAGTGACAGACTGGCCGCGCCCATAAGCACCGAGTTACCGAAGTGGGCCGCTATGAGTGATGACCGTGCTGTGCCCGCGCCGGGATCCGGCCGAATCCCGGCCCCGACGCACTCCCCCACGCCCGCGGCACCGAAGCCCACCCCAGGGACCGCCCCAACGCCCACCCCGACGCCCGCCCCGGAGCCCGTCCCGGGAGCCGCCCCGGAGCCCGTCTCTGGAGCCGCCCCGAAGCACGTCCCGGGAGCCGTCCCGGAATCCATCCCGGAGGTCGCCCCGGAGCCCGCCCCAAAGGCTGTCCCGGAACTCATCTCGGGGGCCACCCCGGAGCCCGCGCGGGAGCACGTCCCAGGGACCGTGCCGACACCTGCCCCAGAGACCGTCTCAGGGAGTGCCCCGAAGCACCTCCCAGAGACAGGCCCAGAGGCTGTCCCAGAACCCGTCGCGGAGGCAGTCTCAGAGGCCGTCCCGAAGCTCGTCCCAGAGCCTGCGCGGGAGCACGTCCCAGGGACCGTCCCGACACCTGCCCCAGAGACCGTCTCAAGGAGTGCCCCGAAGCACCTCCCAGAGACAGGCCCAGAGGCTGTCCCAGAACCCGTCGCGGAGGCCGTCCCAGAGGCCGTTCCAGAGGCCGTTCCAGAGGCCGTTCCAGGGGCCGTCCCAGAGGCCGTTGTGGAGGCCACCGCCCCGGCACCTGACCTAGAGCATGTCCCAGGGGCCGCTCCGGCGCCCGCCCCAGAGCCCGCCCCAGGGGTCATCCCGGCACCCACCCCGAAGGCCGCCACCGGGACCATCGCCACCACGCCCGCCATTCCCTCGCACGCCACCCCCGCGCACGTCACCCCCACGCCCGCCACCCCCACACACCCCACCCCCACGACCGCCGCCACCGAGCTGCGTCCCCTGCTCGCCGCCATGCGGGCCGCTCGGGACGGGGATTTCACGAAGGTCGTGCCGGTCGGTGAGGGGATCACCGCTGAGCTGTACGCGGTCTTCAACGAGATGCTCGACCGTTCGCTCCACTTCGACAGCGAACTGGTCCGCGTACGCCGGGAGATCATCCGGCACGGCCGCCTCGACGAGCGGTTCGCGGCCAGTCCGGGGCAGGGCAGGTGGACCGACCGTGTGCAGGAGGTCAACACCCTCCTCGACTCCCTGGTCGCCCCGGCCGCCAACGCCACCCGGGTGCTGAACGCGGTGGCGGGCGGTGACCTCACGCAGCGCGTCGACCTGCACGACGGCACCCGCGAGCTGAGGGGCGATCTGCGCCGGCTGGGCCGCGCCGTCAACACGATGGTCGATCAGCTGTCCCTCTTCACGGGCGAGGTGACGCGCGTCGCCCGCGAGGTCGGCACGGAGGGGCGGCTCGGCGGGCGCGCCAAGGTGCGTGGGCTCTCGGGGAGTTGGCGTGACGTGACGGAGGCGGTCAACACGATGGCGTCGCGGCTCACCGCCCAGGTGCGGGACATCGCTCTGGTGACCACGGCGGTCGCGCAGGGCGACCTGACCCGCACGGTCACCGTCGAGGCGACCGGTGAGCTGCTGGAACTGAAGCTCACCGTGAACACCATGGTGGAGCAGCTCTCCGCGTTCGCCGCCGAGGTGACGCGCGTCGCCCGCGAGGTCGGCACCGAGGGCCAGTTGGGCGGCCGCGCCCAGGCGCGCGGCGTCTCGGGCGTGTGGAAGGACCTCACCGACAACGTCAACTTCATGGCGTCGAACCTCACCTCCCAGGTCCGCAACATCGCCCAGGTCACCACCGCCGTCGCCAACGGCGACCTGAGCCAGAAGATCACCGTCGACGCCCGGGGCGAGATCCTGGAGCTGAAGTCGACGGTGAACACGATGGTCGACCAGCTCTCCGCCTTCGCCGACGAGGTGACGCGCGTGGCCCGCGAGGTCGGCACGGAAGGGAATCTCGGCGGGCGGGCCCAGGTGCGCGGCGTGTCCGGCGTATGGAAGGACCTCACCGACAACGTCAACTTCATGGCGGACAACCTCACCTCCCAGGTGCGGAACATCGCGCTC
This sequence comes from Streptomyces sp. NPDC003032, assembly GCF_053591415.1. Lineage (NCBI taxonomy): Bacteria > Bacillati > Actinomycetota > Actinomycetes > Kitasatosporales > Streptomycetaceae > Streptomyces > Streptomyces sp. NPDC003032. The sequence goes on from NZ_JBSFTT010000004.1 coordinate 118,910, forward strand.
GTGTCGACGGCCGTCGCCCAGGGCGACCTCGGCAAGAAGATCACGGTGGAGGCGAAGGGCGAGATCCTGGAGCTGAAGTCGACGATCAACACGATGGTCGACCAGCTCTCCGCCTTCGCCGACGAGGTCACCCGCGTCGCCCGCGAGGTCGGCACGGAAGGGAATCTCGGCGGACAGGCCCAGGTGCGCGGCGTGTCCGGCGTATGGAAGGACCTCACCGACAACGTCAACTTCATGGCGTCGAACCTCACCTCCCAGGTCCGCAACATCGCCCAGGTCACCACCGCCGTCGCCAACGGCGACCTCTCCAAGATGATCACGGTCACCGCGCGCGGCGAGATCCTGGAGCTGAAGGACACCGTCAACACGATGGTGGAGCAGCTGCGCGCCTTCGCCAACGAGGTGACGCGCGTGGCCCGCGAGGTCGGCACGGACGGACGGCTCGGCGGCCGCGCGCAGGTGCTCGGCGTATCGGGTGTGTGGAAGGACCTCACCGACAACGTCAACTACATGGCGGACAACCTCACGGGTCAGGTCCGCAATATCGCGCAGGTCGCGACCGCCGTGGCCCAGGGCGACCTCTCCAAGAAGATCGACGTGGACGCGCGCGGCGAGATCCTGGAGCTGAAGACCACCATCAACACCATGGTGGACACGCTGTCGTCGTTCTCCTCCGAGGTCACCCGCGTGGCCCGCGAGGTCGGCTCCGAGGGCCAGCTGGGCGGTCAGGCCCGGGTCGAGGGTGTGTACGGCACGTGGAAGCGACTGACGACGAACGTGAACGAGCTGGCGCTGAACCTCACCACGCAGGTCCGCGCCATCGCCGAGGTCGCCTCCGCCGTGGCCCAGGGCGACATGACCCGCGCCATCACGGTCGAGACGCGCGGCGAGGTCACCGACCTCAAGGACAACATCAACCTGATGGTGTCCAACCTCCGCGAGACCACCCGTGCCAAGGACTGGCTGGAGTCCAACCTCGCCCGGCTGGCGGGTCTGATGCAGGGCCACCGCGATCTGATGGAGGTCGCCGACCTGATCCTGCGCGAGCTGACCCCGCTGGTGAACGCGCAGTACGGCGCGTTCTTCCTGGCCGACCCGGACACCGCCGAGAGCCCGGCGCCCACGCAGGTCACGGCGAAGGGGCTTGCCTTCATCGCGGGGTACGGCGCGGCGCAGGGCTCCGTCGTCGACACCGGCGGGATGCCCGCGCAGGGCCTGGTGCGCCAGGCGGCGCTGGAGAAGAAGCGCATCCTCGTCGAGGAGGTCCCGCCGGAGTACATCAAGATCCATTCGGGGCTCGGCGACGCGGCTCCCGCCACCGTCGTGATCATCCCGATCCTCTTCGAGGACAAGCTGCTCGGCGTGATCGAGCTGGCCACGTTCTCCCGCTTCTCCGATGTCCACCTGGCCTTCTTCGACCAGTTCGTGAACACCATCGGCGTCGCGATCAACACCATCATCGCCAACTCCCGTACGGAATCGCTGCTCGGCGAGTCCCAGCGGCTGGCCACCCAGCTCCAGGAGCGCTCGGACGAACTCCAGCGCCAGCAGGCGGAGTTGCGCCGCTCCAACGCCGAGCTGGAGGAGAAGGCGGCGCTGCTCGCCACCAGCTCCCAGTACAAGTCGGAGTTCCTGGCGAACATGTCGCACGAGCTGCGTACGCCGCTCAACTCCCTCCTCATCCTCGCCCGGCTGCTCTCCGACAACCCCGACGACCACCTCTCCGACCAGGAGGTGCAGTTCGCGACGACGATCCACCGCTCGGGGTCCGACCTGCTCCAGCTCATCAACGACATCCTGGACCTGTCGAAGATCGAGGCGGGCCGGATGGACGTACGTCCCAAGAAGCTCCCGCTGATCAAGGTCCTCGACTACGTCCACGCGACGTTCCGCCCGCTCACCCTCGACCGGGGGCTCGCCTTCGACGTGTCGGTCGGCGAGGACGTACCGCGTGAGATGTTCTCCGACGAGCAGCGCCTCCAGCAGATCCTGCGCAATCTGCTGTCGAACGCGGTCAAGTTCACCTCGGCGGGCAAGGTCGAGCTGCGGGTCAGCCGCGTCAAGGACACCGCGTGCGACCGGCTGACGCACGACAACGACGACCTGCTCTGCTTCGCCGTCAGCGACACCGGCATCGGCATCCCGGCCGAGCAGCTTCCGGTGATCTTCGAGGCTTTCCAGCAGGCCGACGGCACCACCAACCGCAAGTATGGCGGCACCGGCCTCGGCCTCTCCATCAGCCGGGAGATCGCGGGCCTGCTCGGCGGCCGCATCACCGCCGAGAGCCTCCCCGGCGAGGGTTCCACGTTCTCGTTGTACGTCCCCGTGGTGCACCCGGGTCACGGCGCGGCCGCCGTCGCGTACGCCGCGTCCCACACCCAGCATCTGCCGGAACCGCAGGAGCACGCCGTGCTGCGGCCGCACACCTCCCTGGAACCCGACGACAGCTGGCCCACGCCCACCAAGCTGGAGGAGTGGAAGGAGGGCCGCGCGGGCCGCTTACTGCCGGGCCGCAAGGTGCTCATCGTCGACGACGACATCCGTAACGTCTTCGCGCTGACCCATGTGCTCAGCCGTGTCGGCATGCCCGTCCTGTACGCGGAGAACGGCCGCGAGGGCATCGAGACCCTGGAGCGCAACCCGGACGTCGACATCGTCCTGATGGACATCATGATGCCGGAGATGGACGGCTACGAAACCATGGCCGCCATCCGCCGCAGCCCCCGGTGGCGGGGTCTGCCCATCGTCGCCCTCACCGCGAAGGCCATGCCGGGCGACCGCGAGAAGGCCATCTCCCGGGGCGCGACCGACTACGTACCCAAGCCCGTGGACGTGGATCAGCTCCTCGGTGTCGTCTGTTCCCTCCTCGACCCCGAAAGCGGACAGTCCGGCACCTCAGCACAGAACACTGTTCCGCCGACCACTGATTGAGGCACATTCGGCCACTGATTGAGGCACTTTGACATGAGCGCAGAGCCCGTTACCGACCACCGAGCGAGCATCCTCCTCGTCGACGACATGGAGGACAACCTGATGGCACTCGAAGCAGTCCTGGCCTCCCTGAACGAGCCGTTGGTGCGCGCCCGTTCGGGCGAGGAGGCGATGAAGGCCATCCTGCGGCAGCGGTTCGCCGTGATCCTGCTGGACGTACGGATGCCGGGCATGGACGGCTTCGAGACCGCGTCGAACATCAAACGCCTCGACCAGACCAAGGACGTGCCCATCATCTTCCTGACCGGCACCGACAACGACGCCGGCTACGCCTTCCGGGGCTACGCGACGGGCGCCGCGGACTTCCTCACCAAGCCGTTCGACCCGTGGGTGCTGCGCGCCAAGGTCACCGTCTTCCTCGAACTGCACCGCAAGAACCGGCAGCTGGAGCGGATCCTGGCCCGTGAGCAGCTCCAGTTCGACGAGCTGGCCGCCCGCCTCTCCGCGATCGAGACCCATATGGCGGCGAGCAGCCTCAAAGACGTCCTGGAGCTGCGCCACCATGTGACGCACATGGAGGAACTGGTGCGGGAGATGCGCCACGGGCGGGACCGCTAGGCCGTGTCCGCGACGTCCCGCCCGTCCGGCGGGCTCAGGCCTCGCGTGAGCCCGCGTACATCTCGTCGATCAGGTGCTTGTACTCCCGCTCGACGACCGGGCGCTTCAGCTTCAGGCTGGGCGTCAGTTCGCCGTGTTCGACATCGAGGTCGCGCGGCAGGAGGCGGAACTTCTTGATGGTCTGCCAGCGCTGCAGCCCTTCGTTCAGCTCGCGCACATAGCCGTCGATGAGCTTGACCGTGGCGGGGTCGGCGCAGACCTCGGCGTAGGACTTGCCGCCCTGGCCGTTCTCCTCGGCCCAGCCGAGGATCGCGGGCTCGTCGAGGGAGATCAGCGCGGTGCAGAAGTTCCGGTCGGCGCCGTGCACCAGGATGTTGGAGACGTACGGGCACACGGCCTTGAACTGGCCCTCGACCTCGGCGGGCGCGATGTACTTGCCGCCGGACGTCTTGATGAGGTCCTTCTTGCGGTCGGTGATCCGCAGATAGCCGTCGACGGACAGCTCGCCGATGTCCCCGGTGTGGAACCACCCGTCGGACTCCAGGACCTCGGCCGTCTTCTCCGGAAGGCCGTGGTAGCCCTCCATGATGCCGGGGCCGCGCAGCAGGATCTCGCCGTCGTCCGCGATGCGCACCTCGGTGCCGGGCAGCGGCTTGCCGACGGTGCCCGTGCGGTAGGCCTCGCCGGGGTTCACGAAGGAGGCGGCGGAGGACTCGGTCAGGCCGTACCCCTCCAGGATGTGGATGCCGGCGCCCGCGAAGAAGTACCCGATGTCGGGCGCGAGGGCGGCCGAACCGGAGACGGCGGCGCGCAGCCGCCCGCCGAAGGCCTCACGCAGCTTGGAGTAGACGAGCGCGTCGGCGGCCTTGTGCTTGGCGCGCAGACCGAAGGGCACCGAGGCGTTGCCGGTCCTGCGGAAGTTGTCCTGGCTGACCTTCGCGTACTCGCGGGAGATCTCGGCGGCCCACTGGAAGATCTTGTACTTGGCGCCGCCACCGGCCCGCGCCTTGGCCGCGACGCCGTTGTAGACCTTCTCGAAGATGCGGGGCACGGCGGCCATGTACGTCGGCTGCACCACCGGCAGATTCTCGATGATCTTGTCGACGCGGCCGTCGACGGCGGTGACGTGCCCCAGCTCGATCTGCCCGGAGGTCAGCACCTTGCCGAAGACGTGCGCGAGCGGCAGCCACAGGTACTGCACGTCGTCGGGGCCGAGCAGGCCGGTCGCCGCGATGGCCTTGGCCATGTACGACCAGTTGTCGTGCGGCAGGCGCACGCCCTTGGGCTTGCCGGTGGTGCCGGAGGTGTAGATGAGCGTCGCGAGCTGGTCGGCGGTGATCGCCGCGATCCGGTCCTTGACGAGCCCCGGGTTCTTCTCCAGGTGCGCGGCGCCCCGGGCCTCCAGGTCGGCGAGCGTGAGCACCCAGCCCTCGGGGTCGCCCTCGGCGGCGCTCGCGCCCTCGGCGTCGATCACCACGACGTGCCGCAGCTCGGGCAGGTCGGCCCGCTTCTCGCGCGCCTTGGCGAGCTGGGCCGCGTCCTCGGCGATCAGCACCCGGCTGCCGGAGTCGGCGACGATGTACGCGGACTCCTCGGCGTTGGTCTGCGGATAGACGGTCGTGGTGGCCGCGCCGGCGCACATGATGCCGAGGTCGGACAGGATCCACTCGACGCGCGTGGAGGAGGACAGGGCGACCCGGTCCTCCGGCTCGAGGCCGAGCTCGATCAGCCCCGCCGCGATGGCGTGGACGCGGTCGGCGGCCTGCGACCAGCTGAGCGCCTTCCAGTCGTCGGGCCCTTCGCCCGAGGCCGCCGGGACGGGGTAGCGATAGGCCTCGGCGTCCGGCGTGGCCGCCACGCGCTCCAGCAGGAGGTGCGCCACGGAAGGCGGACGGTTCTCGATCAAGGTCTGTGTGTCGCTCACGACATCCTCCGGGCCCACGACGGTGCGGCGAACTGGCTGGCGGCTGCTTCTGCTTCTGCTTCTTACATCCCTGCGGCTACTTGTTTAACTTGCGAGTAACCTACGAGTGGTGATCAGAGTAGAGCGCCGACGCCCGGTGCGTAAGGGGCATCTGCCTGTCACTTCCTACAGACACCCAAACGGAACGCGCCCGCGCGCCGAACGCGCCGCGGGCCCCGTGCGTATGCGCACGGAGCCCGCGTGGCAGCGGCCGAGCCGCGACCGGAAAAGCTACTTCTTGGCCTTGCCGGGCCCGCTGTCGTCGCTGGAGAGCACCGCGATGAAGGCTTCCTGCGGCACCTCGACGGAGCCGACCATCTTCATCCGCTTCTTGCCCTCCTTCTGCTTCTCCAGGAGCTTCCGCTTACGGGAGATGTCACCGCCGTAGCACTTGGCGAGGACGTCCTTGCGGATGGCGCGGATCGTCTCGCGCGCGATGACCCGGGAGCCGATCGCCGCCTGCACGGGGATCTCGAAGGCCTGCCGCGGGATGAGCTCGCGCAGCTTGGCGACGAGCCGCACGCCGTACGCGTACGCCGCGTCCTTGTGCGTGACGGCGGAGAACGCGTCGACCTTGTCGCCGTGCAGCAGGATGTCGACCTTGACGAGCTGCGCGGACTGCTCGCCGGTGGGCTCGTAGTCCAGCGAGGCGTAACCACGCGTCTTTGACTTCAGCTGGTCGAAGAAGTCGAAGACGATCTCGGCGAGGGGCAGCGTGTAGCGGATCTCGACGCGGTCCTCGGAGAGGTAGTCCATGCCGAGCATGGTGCCGCGCCGGTTCTGGCACAGCTCCATGATGGAGCCGATGAACTCGCTGGGCGCGAGGAGCGTGGCGCGCACGACGGGCTCGAAGACCTCGTCGATCTTGCCCTCGGGGAATTCACTCGGGTTGGTGACCGTGTGCTCGCTGCCGTCCTCCATGACCACGCGGTAGACCACGTTGGGGGCGGTGGCGATCAGGTCGAGCCCGAACTCGCGCTCAAGGCGCTCGCGGATCACGTCGAGGTGCAGCAGCCCCAGGAAGCCGACGCGGAAGCCGAAGCCGAGCGCGGCCGACGTCTCCGGCTCGTACACGAGCGCGGCGTCGTTGAGCTGCAGCTTGTCGAGGGCCTCGCGCAGGTCCGGGTACTCCGAGCCGTCCAGCGGATACAGCCCCGAGAACACCATCGGCTTGGGGTCCTTGTAGCCGCCCAGCGCCTCGGTCGCGCCCTTGTGCAGGGAGGTGATCGTGTCACCGACCTTGGACTGACGCACGTCCTTCACGCCGGTGATGATGTAACCCACCTCACCGACGCCGATGCCGTCGGCCGGGGTCATCTCCGGCGACGAGACACCGATCTCAAGCAGCTCGTGCGTGGCGCCGGTGGACATCATCCGGATCCGCTCGCGCTTGTTCAGCTGGCCGTCGACCACTCGTACGTACGTCACGACGCCCCGGTACGAGTCGTACACCGAGTCGAAGATCATCGCGCGGGCGGGCGCGTCGGCGACGCCGATCGGGGCCGGGATCTCGGCGACGACCTTGTCGAGCAGCGCCTCCACACCCACGCCGGTCTTCGCGGAGACCTTCAGGACGTCCTCGGGCTCACAGCCGATGAGGTTGGCCAGCTCCTCGGAGAACTTCTCCGGCTGCGCGGCCGGCAGGTCGATCTTGTTCAGTACGGGGATGATCCTGAGGTCGTTCTCCATCGCCAGGTAGAGGTTGGCGAGAGTCTGCGCCTCGATGCCCTGGGCCGCGTCGACCAGGAGGACCGTGCCCTCGCAGGCCGCGAGCGAACGTGAGACTTCGTACGTGAAGTCCACGTGGCCCGGGGTGTCGATCATGTTGAGGATGTGGGTGCTGCCCTGGTCCGGGCCCTCGCTCGGGGCCCAGGGCAGACGCACCGCCTGGGACTTGATCGTGATGCCGCGCTCGCGCTCGATGTCCATCCGGTCGAGGTACTGAGCACGCATCTGCCGCTGCTCCACCACCCCGGTGAGCTGGAGCATGCGGTCGGCGAGCGTGGACTTGCCGTGGTCGATGTGCGCGATGATGCAGAAATTGCGGATCAGAGCCGAGTCGGTACGGCTCGGCTCGGGCACATTGTTAGGGGTCGCGGGCACGCAGGGTCCTGTCTCTTGAGGCGCCTGTAGCCTCGGGTCGGATCTATACGTAGCTTCCATGGTCCCATGGGTGGGGCACTGCGCTCGGTTTGGGCCGGTAGGACGGCGGCTGGTACCGTGGACAGCTGTGTCTCGTATGCCCTCTCAGCATCGAGACGCGTGTCATAACACTCATCTGCAGATCCTCTGCAGTACCTGAACCTGAAAAGGCTCTTTCGTGGCGAACATCAAGTCCCAGATCAAGCGGATCAAGACCAACGAGAAGGCGCGTCAGCGCAACAAGGCGGTCAAGTCTTCTCTGAAGACCGCGATCCGCAAGGCCCGCGAGGCCGTTGCCGCCGGTGACACCCAGAAGGCCGCCGAGCTCACGCGTGAGGCCACGCGCCAGCTGGACAAGGCCGTCTCCAAGGGCGTCATCCACAAGAACCAGGCCGCCAACAAGAAGTCGGCGCTTGCGACGAAGGCCGCGACCCTCAAGGGCTGAAGCCCTTACCCCGGCTAACTGGCTGGTCCAGTCCGCCGGGGCGCTGATCAATCCTCCCGCGAGGGTAATTCGAGCCCTCTACCTCGAATCGCGGACAGACCACGCAGTACGCCACGCTGCGCCAATGCCTCCGGACCCACTCCGGGGGCATTGCTGTATCCCCGACGGGACCCGGCACGGTGCCCCGCAGGCCCCGTTCCCAGGGGCGCGGGGAACTGCGCGACCAGCCACGAGCCACCCGCAGACAAGGTCGGCGACTGGGCAGGCGGTACGGCCTGTAAAGGGGGCGCGGGGAGCCGCACGGCCGGGCCAAGAAACCTGCCCGCAGATACAAAGGCCGCCCACCCCAGCGGAGCGCTCAGCGGCGGCCGGAGCGCGCGGCACGGGCAACAGCGACCACGGCCTTCTCCAACGCGTACTCAGGGTCGTCGCCCCCGCCCTTGACCCCCGCATCGGCCGCCGCGACAGCGGCGATCGCGGCAGCCACCCCGTCAGGGGTCCACCCTCGCATCTGCTGGCGCACCCGGTCGATCTTCCAGGGCGGCATGCCCAGCTCACGGGCGAGGTCGGCGGGACGCCCACCGCGCGCGGAGGAGAGCTTGCCGATGGCGCGGACGCCCTGCGCGAGGGCGCTGGTGATCATGACGGGAGCGACACCGGTCGACAGGGACCACCGCAACGCTTCGAGCGCCTCGGCGGCCCGCCCCTCCACGGCCCGATCGGCGACCGTGAAGCTGGAGGCCTCCGCCCGGCCCGTGTAGTACCGCCCGACGATCGCCTCGTCGATCGTGCCCGCGACGTCCGCCGCCAGCTGGGACACCGCGGAGGCGAGCTCGCGCAGATCACTGCCGATCGAGTCGACCAGGGCCTGGCACGCCTCGGGAGTCGCCGAACGTCCGAGGGCACGGAACTCGCTCCGTACGAACGACAGCCGGTCCGCGGGCTTGGTCATCTTGGGGCAGGCGACCTCACGCGCCCCCGCCTTACGGGCCGCGTCGAGCAGGCCCTTGCCCTTGGCGCCGCCCGCGTGCAGCAGGACGAGCGTGATCTCCTCGGCGGGCGCCCCGAGATACGCCTTCACGTCCTTGATCGTGTCCGCCGACAGATCCTGCGCGTTCCGCACGACCACGACCTTGCGCTCGGCGAAGAGCGAGGGGCTGGTCAGCTCCGCGAGTGTGCCGGGCTGCAACTGGTCGGAGGTGAGGTCGCGCACGTCCGTGTCCGCGTCGGCGGCGCGGGCGGCCGCCACCACCTGCTGCACGGCGCGGTCGAGGAGCAGGTCCTCCTGCCCCACGGCGAGCGTGAGGGGAGCGAGCGGATCGTCGTTAGCTGTCTTCCTGGCCATCGCGGTCAAGCATCCCACGCGGCACTGACAGCCCGTCCCCTGTCGGAGAATAGGCAGGTGACCGACGTACGACATGTCCTGGTGCTGCCCGACCGCGATGCCGCGGAGGCAGTGTCCGAAGAGCTCCCCGACCGTTTCGGCGTGGCCGAGGAACCCCAGCTGGTCCGCGACGCACTCGCCGGTGAGGACGACGCCGAGGACGCCCAGTGGCTGGTGGTCGTCGAGGACCCGGAGTCCCGCCTGGACCGGGCGGCGCTCGACGAACTGGCCGCCGAACACGAGGGCTGGCTGGAGGCCCCGTAGCGGAGACCGGCCGATCGCGGGACCGACCCGGCGGCGAGGTCAGCCGCTCTTGGGGACGACCTGGATGTCGAGGTCGATCGTGATGCTGTGCCCGACGGCCGCGATACCGCGCGCCAGCATCGTCTGCCAGGTGATCGTGAAGTCGTCGCGGTGCAGCTCGGTGGTGGCGCGGCAGGCGACGCGGGTCTCGCCCTCCAGCCCCTGACCGATCCCCAGGTACTCGGTGTCCAGCGTGACCGTGCGCGTCACGCCGTGCAGCGTCAGGCCGCCCGAGATGGCCCAGCGGCTGCCGCCCTTGTGCACGAAGCGGTCGCCGTAGAACTCCATCGTCGGGAAGCGCCCCACGTCGAGGAAGTCGCCGGAGCGCAGATGGTCGTCGCGCATCTGGACCCCGGTGTCGATGGAGGCCGCGTCGATGACGACGTGCATCGCGGACTCCTCCATCCGCTCGCCCACCCGTATGGCACCCGCGAAGCTGTTGAACCGGCCGCGGATGCGGGCAAGCCCGATGTGCCGCGCGGTGAAGCCGACGGAGGAGTGCAGGGGGTCGACCTCCCAGTCACCGGGCTCGGGAAGCGCCGGGGGCTGGGCGACCTGGAGCGTGACATCACCGAGCGAGGCGTGCGTGTCCTGGCCGACGGTCGCGCTCCCCCGGTACGGAGTGAACCCTTCCGCCGAGACCACCAAGCGGTACTCCCCCGCCGGAACCGTCGTGACGAACGACCCGTAGGGGTCCGTGCCACCGCCGACCACCTTGCGGCCCATGGCGTCACTGACGGCGAACTCCGCGTTCCGCACGGGCTCGTTGACGGGGTCGAGCACCCGACAGCTGAGCATCCCCGCGTCCGGCGGAACCCTGAACGCCGACATGGGTCCCGTCCGTCCCACCCGATTCGTACGGTTTCCCAGCCAACGGCCGAACACCTGTGACCCACCCCCACGACACTTGACACCACCTGCAAACTGCAACGAATAGGCATTCGATCACCGTTGCGGCATTCGATGCAACACGGCCGCACATCGCGGGAATGCTGGCGATGCGCTGGAACTGTCGCGAGTAGCCCGAATTGATCGCCCCCTTCGGGGCGGCACGGCACCGCTAAGGCGGCCGGGTAGCGGCTTCGAGCCGGGGCGCCGACTTCGGCCCGGAACCCACCACCGCGATCGATCCATCCACGTCCGTCCGCAGCACCTTGGCCCCTTCGGCCCGCAGCGCCGCGACCGTGACGGGAGACGGATGGCCATACGAGTTGTCCGCACCGCAAGAGATCAACGCCAGCCTCGGCGCCGCCCTGCGCAGGAGCTCCGGATCCTGATGGGCCGAGCCGTGATGGGCCACCTTCAGCACGTCCACGGAGGCGAGCGACACGGCTGCCGGAGTGCGCAGCAGGGCTCGCTGGCCCGGCGGTTCGAGGTCCCCGAGGAGCAGCAGGGTCAGCCCTCCGGTCCGCACGAGCAGCGTGACGCTCGCGTCGTTCGGCCCCTCGGGTCGCGGCACCGGACCTGGCGGGGGCCAGAGCACCTGCCACTCCAGTGGCCCCGCGCGCCGCCGCTCCCCCGCCACGGCCCGGGCCACCGGAACGCGCTCGGCCGCCGCCTGCTCCCGCACGAACTCCGCCTGCTCCGGCGGTTCCTCGAATCCCGTCGTCTGGATCACTCCCACCTCACGCCCCCGCAACACCCCCGGCAGCCCCGCGACATGGTCGGCGTGGAAGTGGGTGAGCAGCACCAGGGGCACCCGGGTGATCCCGAGCGAACGCAGGCACCGGTCGGCCGCCACCGGGTCGGGCCCCGCGTCGACGACCACCCCGGCGTCTTCGCCCGCCGCCAGCACCGTGGCGTCGCCCTGCCCCACGTCGCACACCACCATGCGCCACCCCGGCGGTGGCCATCCCGCGATCACCCTCGTGAGGGGCGGCGGCTGGACGACCACCAGGAGGAGCAGCAGGGCACAGGCCGCGGCGAGCCACGGATGCCGCGCGAGCCTGCGGCCCGCCAGGACGAACGCCACCGTGGCGAACGCGAGCAGCAGCCCGCCACGCCACCCACCCGGCCAGTCGACCCCGCTGCCGGGCAGCGCCGCGCCGGTGCGGGCGATCTCCGCGATCCACTCGGTGGGCCAACCCGCGCACCACGCCAGCGCCTCGGCGACCGGCATCGCCACCGGCGCCGACGCCAGCGCGGCGAAGCCGAGCACGGTGGCGGGCGCGACGGCGAACTCCGCGAGGAGATTGCACGGCACCGCCACCAGGCTCACCCGGGCGGCGAGGACAGCGACGACGGGCGCGCACACCGCCTGCGCCGCGGCCGCGGCGGCCAGCGCGTCGGCGAACCTCGGCGACATCCCACGCCGCCGCAGCGCCGCACTCCAGCGCGGCGCGAGGGTGAGCAGGGCGCCGGTGGCGAGGACGGAGAGCAGGAAGCCGTGGCTTCGGGCCAGCCACGGGTCGTACAGGACGAGCAGCAGCACGGCGGCGGCGAGCGCCGGGATCAGCGACCTGCGCCGCCCGGTGGCGATGGCGAGGAGCGCGATGAGCCCGCAGGCGGCGGCCCGCAGCACGCTCGGATCCGGCCGACAGACAATGACGAAGCCTAGAGTGAGCAGCCCGCCGAGCAGCGCGGTTGAGCGCAGCGGAATGCCCAGCCTCGGTGCGAGGCCCCGCCGCTCGGCACGCTGGGCGGTGCCCGGTGGGCCGATGAGCAGGACGAGGACGATTGTGAGGTTCGCCCCGCTGACGGCGAGCAAGTGCGTCAGGTCGGTCGCCCGGAACGCCTGCTCCAGCTCGGCGGGCACCCGCGAGGTGTCCCCGACGACCAGCCCCGGCAGCAGCGCGCGGGCATCGGCCGACAGCCCGTCCGTGGCCTCCCGCAACCCGCCCCGCAACTCCCCGGCGAGCCGCTGTGCCCCGGTCGGCGCCCCGACCACGCGCGGCGCCCGCTGCCCGGACACCCGGAGCACCGCCGCGACCTTGTCCCCCTCCGACAGCGGTGGCGCCATCCGTGCCTGCACCCGCAACCGCGTGGACGGCAGCAGGGCGAGCCAGGCATCGGCGGAGCTGGTGGCGCCGGCCGACCGCACCCCTGCTCCTGCTTCCGGTGGCGCCTTACCGCGACTTCCCGGAGCGCCCAGTGACCTCGCGGAGCCGGAATCCTCCCCGCGCACGACGGCCAGAACCGGGGTCCGCGTCACGCTCGCCGTGCCGTCCGTCTGCGTGACGCGGACGACATCGGCGTCCAGCACGACCGCGGGCGGCATCGCGTGCGCGCTCGCGACCCGGGGTCGGGTGCGCCGGGGATCAGACGTGACCTCCACCTCCGCTTCCACTTCCGCGTACTCGCCGGCCAGCGCCGGAACCGGGCCACGGTGCAGATCCGCCCCGTGCAGCGCGGCGGAGCCTGCCGAGGCGGCGACGCAGAGCAGCGTCGCAGCCACGGACAATCGCCCCCACGGGGGTCGCCGTCCCCGCAACTGCCCCTGCGGCAACTGCCCTGGCCGGGCGGCCCACCGAGCCTGGCGCCCAGGGCCAGTACCAGAGCTGCCGCTAGGCCCAGTGGCACCGGCAGCAGCAGCGGCAGCAGCGGCACTACCAGTACCGCCAGTACCGCCAGCAGCGGCAGCGGCAGCAGCGCCAGCACCGGCAGTGGCAACGCCTCCAGCAGCACCGACGCCACTCCGACTCCCAGCGCCAACCGCAGCCGCGCCCCTCGCCCGCCATCCCCGAGCCGTCCACGTCACCAGCAGCGCACCGGCCACCGCCACACAGACCGCCACCGTGGCGACCGCCCACCGAGGCGGGGCGTCCAGCATCAGTGCGGCCGCCGCCCACGCCGCCAGCGCGGGAGGAACCAGCCGGAGGTCGACCGGCCCCTCCTGCCGGGGATGCGAAGCACCGAGAGGGTTTCCCGACGAGGCGTGAACCGCCGCACGCGCCGCCCCCGCCCTGCTCCGAGACCCCGGCGTCATGGCCGTACGAGATCCTGGAGATCGGCGAAGCGCCGATCACCGATGCCGTTGACCTCGCGGAGTTCTTCGACGGAGCGGAAACCTCCGTGCTCGCTGCGGTAGTCGATGATGTGCTGTGCCAACACGGGGCCGACGCCCGGCAGTTCGTCGAGCTGCTCGGCAGTCGCCGTGTTCAGGCCGACCAGGCCCGTGGCGGTAGATCCGGCCCCCGCCGTTCCCGCGCCGCCCGCCGCGACACCGGCACCGGCACCGCCGGGTCCGGCAGCCGTAGCCAGCTCTCCGACCACCACCTGCTCACCGTCCATCAGGAACCGCGCGCGGTTGAGACCGCCCATGTCGGCACCGGGCCGCGCCCCTCCCGCGGCACGCAGCGCGTCAGCCACCCTGGACCCCGCGGGCAATCGGTGGACACCGGGACGGCGGACCTTCCCGCTGACGTCCACGACGATCCCGCCACCACCCGCACCGGCCGCCGCGCCCGTCGCACCGCTCCCGCCCGCCGACGCCCGACCCGCTTCGGCCGGAGACCCCGGCGAGGGAGCCGGTTCCGCGCCTCGCTCAGCGGGCGCGGCCGCCTCGCGCAACACGTCCGGCGCCTGCACGGGCCGGGTCCGCCCCTCCCAGAAGTGCTGCGCGGCGAAGACCGAGGCGACGGCGAGGACCACGACGAGCGCGACGACGCCGCGCCGCTCCAGCCCACATCTCGACTGAAGCCACACCGGCAGCCGCTCCCGCAGAGCCAGCCCCATCCGCTCCCGCCGCGAGGGACAGGCCTGCGCCTTCCGATCCGGGGCGGGCTCCACCTCCGCCTCCGCACCCGCTCCCGCTCCCGCTCGCGCTCCCGCAGCCTCTGCCTCTGCCTCTGCTCTGGTCTCTCCCTGCCGTGCCCACCCAGGTGGCACAGGCACCCCGCGACTGGCCTCGCGCTTCGGCAGAAGCTCCACGTCAGCAGCCGCGACGTCCAGCCGCGGCGAAGAAGGGGGTGGCTGCGGCTCGGCGAAGAGGCTCTCCGCGCGCAGTCGCACCGCCTCCGACGAGGCATGGCTGTGCCGGACCCGGCTGCGGGCCTGACGGCGTCGCGCACGGCCGTCGGATGCGGGGCCCCGGCCGGGGCCGCTCGTCGCGGATGTTGTTCGAGAAGGTGATCGAAGTGAGGTCATGCCGACGACGGTAGACATCGCGGCGACATTGTGTTGATCTTGGGCAATTCCCGTGGATTACCCGGCAGTTGTGGATAACTCCGTCACCCGCACGAGCGAAAAGACCTCACCGCGGCGAGACCACGGCCCCCAGCAGCCCAGGCCCCGTGTGCGCCCCGATCACCGCGCCCACCTCGCTGACGTGCAACTCCCCCAGGCCCGGCAGCCGCTCGCGGAGGTGGTCCGCGAGGGTCGACGCCCGGTCCGGCGCCGCCAGATGGTGCACCGCGATGTCGACCCGGCCCGTCCCGGCCCGTTCGACGACGATCTCCTCCAGCCGGGCGATCGCCTTCGACGCCGTCCGCACCTTCTCCAGCATGTCGATGCGGCCGCCGTCCAGCTTCAGGAGCGGCTTCACGGCGAGCGCGGAGCCCAGCAGGGCCTGCGCGGCGCCAATACGGCCGCCCCTGCGCAGATAGTCGAGGGTGTCGACGTAGAAGTACGCGGACGTGCCCGCGGCGCGTTTCTCGGCGGCCGCCACCGCCTCCTCCACCGCATCCCCCGCCTCCACGGCCTCCGCCGCCGCGAGGGCGCAGAAGCCGAGGGCCATCGCGACCATGCCGGTGTCCACCACCCGCACCGGCACCGGCGCGTCCTTCGCCGCGAGGACCGCGGCGTCGTACGTACCGGAGAACTCGGCGGACAGATGCAGCGAGACGATGGCTGTCGCGCCGGCCTCGGCGACCTTCCGGTATGTCTCCGCGAAGAGCTCGGGACTGGGCCGGGACGTGGTCACCGACTTCCGCTTCTGCAGCGCCAGGGCGAGGGAGCGCGCCGAGATCTCGGTGCCTTCCTCCAGCGCCTGGTCACCCAGGACCACGGTCAGGGGCACCGCGGTGATGCCGTGCTGCTCCATCGTCCGCTGCGGCAGATAGGCCGTTGAATCCGTGACGATCGCGACATGGCGGGACATGGGCTGGAGATTACCCGCCCCAGCCGCAGGACGGCAGCCCGGCCCCTGCTCGTCCTGTGCGCCGTGCTCGCCCCGTCCCCTGGTAGCTTCCCTTGTCACGGGCGGCGGCTCAGGTCGTGCTCTCGGGCTTGGCCTTCTTCTCCCACGGATACGTGGGCGTCGCCGCGGGCGGCGTGATCGCGGGCCGCGTGGGCTCCTGGGATGTTTGCGCGGAAGGCTCGGACCAGGTCTGCTCGGCGTCCTTGGCGGGCTGCGCGGCGGGCTCGGGCCAGGCGGCGGGGGCCTGCGCGGGCGCCGGCTCCGTCGTCCAGTGCCGCAGGGCACCCGCCTCCATGTCGATCTGCGTGCTCAGCGAGTCCAGGTCGTCGCCCGCGAACCGGCGGGCCCGGTCGCGCGCCGACCACCGCAGCGAGTCCGCCGCCTTGGTGATCTGCTCCGTGCGTTCCCGCAGCTCGGGGAGTCGCTCGGCCAGGGCCGCCTTGTTCGGGTCACGCTCCAGACGGCGCAGCTCGTCGTCCAGCTCGTGCCCATGGGCGCTGAGTCGGTCGAACAGCAAGAGGGACTCCTTCAGGGAGGCGTCCTCGACGGCGCCCGCCTGCAGCACGTCCTGTGTGGACCTCATCGACGTCCGCAAGGACAGTCGCAGCTGGGCCAGTTCACCCGCGGCGCCGACCTGGGCGAAGCTCCTCGCGCGAAGGGTGGTGTCCTCCACCGTGCGGCGGGCTTCCGTGATGGTGCGGTCCACGCCCCGCTTGGCCGCTTTGACGACCTTCACCGTGGCATACACCCCCAGCACCAGGAACAGCACCACGAGCAGCGCCACGATTGCGCCCACGGCTTCCATGACGCTCCTCTCCGACTTTTCGACTCATTGACTCTTTGACTACACCAAGTCCGTCCGCGCCAGCGACGGCTCTTCCACCGTAAACGGAGAAGGCAGGCCGGAGGTTCCATCGGAACCCCCAACCTGCCCGTAAGGGAAGACCCCTATACCGCTATACCGCTACGCCGGAACGATGTTCACCAGCTTCGGCGCCCGCACGATCACCTTGCGGATGCCCGCGCCGTCCAGCGCGGCCACGACCTTCTCGTCGGCCAGGGCCACCTTCTCCAGCTCCTCGTCGGAAATCGACGGGGAGACCTCCAGGCGCGCCTTGACCTTGCCCTTGATCTGCACGACGCAGGTCACGGACTCGTCCACGACGTACGCCGGGTCGGCGACCGGGAAGTCCTGGTGGACGACCGAGTCGGTGTGACCCAGCTTGCGCCACAGCTCCTCGGCGACGTGCGGGGCCAGCGGCGCGATCAGCAGCACCAGGCGCTCGGCGACCGACCGCGGCACGGGCCCGGCGGCCTTCGTCAGGTGGTTGTTCAGCTCGGTGATCTTGGCGATGGCGGTGTTGAACCGCATGCCGTCCAGGTCCTGGCGGACGCCGTCGATCGCCTTGTGCAGGGCGCGCAGGGTGGCCTCGTCGATGTCTGCCTCGGCGACGTCCGCGACGGTGACCTCACCGGTCGACTCGTCGACGATCAGGCGCCACAGCCGCTGCAGCAGGCGGTACTGGCCGACGACCGCGCGGGTGTCCCAGGGGCGCGACACGTCCAAGGGGCCCATCGCCATCTCGTACAGCCGCAGGGTGTCCGCGCCGTACTCGTCGCAGATCTCGTCCGGCGTGACGGCGTTCTTCAGGGACTTGCCCATCTTGCCCAGCTCGCGCTTGACCGGCTCGCCCTCGAAGAAGAACCTGCCGTCGCGCTCCTCGACCTCGGCCGCCGGCACCGGGAAGCCGCGGCTGTCCCGGTAGACGTAGGCCTGGATCATGCCCTGGTTGTACAGCTTGTGGAACGGCTCGGCGGACGAGATGTGGCCCAGGTCGAACAGGATCTTCGACCAGAAGCGCGCGTACAGCAGGTGCAGCACCGCGTGCTCGGCGCCGCCCACGTACAGGTCGACGCCGCCGGTGGGCTGTCCCGCGCGCGGGCCCATCCAGTACTGCTCGACGGTGGGGTCGACCAGCTGCTGGTCGTTGCGCGGGTCCAGGTAGCGCAGCTCGTACCAGCACGAGCCGGCCCAGTTGGGCATCGTGTTGGTCTCGCGGCGGTACTTCTTGGGACCGTCGCCCAGGTCCAGCGTGACGTTGACCCAGTCCTCGTTGCGGGACAGCGGCGTCTCCGGGGAGGTGTCCGCGTCGTCCGGGTCGAAGGTGCGCGGGGAGTAGTCGTCGACCTCCGGCAGCTCCAGGGGCAGCATCGACTCGGGCAGCGAGTGGGCGATGCCGTCCTCGCCGTAGACGATCGGGAAGGGCTCGCCCCAGTAGCGCTGGCGGCTGAAGAGCCAGTCGCGCAGCCGGAAGTTGACGGTGCCCTCGCCGATGCCGCGCGTGGCCAGCCAGCCGGTGATGCGCGCCTTGGCGTCGACGACACCCAGGCCGTCCAGGGTGATCTCCTCGTTCGCGGAGTTGATCAGCTTCGCCTCGTACGAGGAGAAGGCGTCGTCCCACGTCGTGGTGTCGGTGCCGCGGTCGTCGGACGGCTCCACCACGCAGCGCATCGGCAGGTGGAAGGCGCGCGCGAAGGCGAAGTCGCGGCTGTCGTGCGCCGGGACGGCCATGATGGCGCCGGTGCCGTAGCCCATCAGTACGTAGTCGGCGATGAAGACCGGGACCTGCTCGCCGCTGACCGGGTTGGTGGCGTAGACGCCGGTGAAGACGCCGGTCTTCTCCTTGGCGTCGGCCTGCCGCTCGACGTCGGACTTCGAGGCGGCGAAGGCGCGGTACTTGGAAACGGCCTCGGTGGGGGTGGCGTGGCCGCCGGTCCACACCTCGTGGGTGCCCTCGGGCCAGGCCGCGGGCACGACCTTGTCGACCAGCTCGTGCTCGGGCGCCAGGACCATGTAGGTCGCGCCGAACAGGGTGTCCTGGCGGGTGGTGAAGACGGTGATCGCATCGCCTTCGGTGCCCACGGGGAAGTCGACACGCGCGCCTTCGGAGCGGCCGATCCAGTTGCGCTGCTGCAGCTTGATGGCCTCGGGCCAGTCCAGGGCGTCCAGGTCGTCCAGCAGTCGGTCGGCGTACGCGGTGATGCGCATGTTCCACTGGCGCAGCTTGGACTTGAAGACGGGGAAGTTGCCGCGCTCGGAGCGGCCGTCGGCGGTGACCTCCTCGTTGGCCAGGACGGTGCCCAGGCCGGGGCACCAGTTGACGGGCGCGTCGGAGGCGTAGGCCAGGCGGTACTGGCTCAGCACGTCCGCGCGCTCGGAGGCGTCCAGCTCGCTCCACGCGCGCGTGGTGCCCGGTACGGCGCGCTCACCGCCGGCGAACTGCGCGACCAGGTCGGCGATCGGGCGGGCCTTCTTGGCGTCGGCGTCGTACCAGGAGTTGAAGATCTGGACGAAGATCCACTGGGTCCACTTGTAGTACTCGGGATCGATCGTCGCGAACGAGCGCCGCTTGTCGTGCCCCAGGCCCAGTGCGCGCAGCTGGGCCTTCATGTTCTCGATGTTGGCCTCGGTGGAGACGCGCGGGTGGGTGCCCGTCTGCACGGCGTACTGCTCGGCGGGCAGGCCGAAGGCGTCGAAGCCCAGGGTGTGCAGGACGTTGTGGCCGGTCATGCGCTGGAAGCGCGCGAAGACGTCCGTGGCGATGTACCCCAGGGGGTGGCCGACGTGCAGGCCCGCTCCGGAGGGGTACGGGAACATGTCCATGATGAACTTCTTGGGCTTGGCGACCAGCGCGGTCTCGGCCTCGTCCCGCGCGGCCATGTCGCCGCTCGGGTTCGGTGCCTCGTAGGTGCCCCGGGCATCCCAGAAGTCCTGCCAGCGTGCCTCGATCTCAGCGGCCAGAGCGGCCGTATAGCGGTGCGGCGCGGCCACCTCGGAGGCGGCAGCAGAATTCGTCTCGCTCATGATCCTCAAAGCTCCATCGATCGTCTCTGCCTACGGAATTGACCGTGCTGGCCAAATAAAAATGCCCCTCGCACAGGAGGGGACGCCGCGCCGATTCCGACCACGATTCACCGGCGGTCGGGACTGATCAGCGCGGCCCGCTAAGCAGAAGGCGTACGGCACGCATGGCGTCAGGGTACCGCAGCCCTCCCGCGACCCGCGACGAGCTTGTGCGCCGGACGCCCGGAGCCCCCACTTCCCAGCTTTGGCCAAGGGTTACTCCGCGTACCGCCCACTATCGGGGCAACACCAAGATCGCGTCGCACTTTGATAACAACGCAATAACTGAAACCCCGTACCCACCGGTATGGAGCGACTTAGCATGCGGCGGGACCGAACCATTTCGGAGCCGCCCCCATGAACCCTCCGCACCGTCTGCACCCCGATCGCCGGAGCCGACTGCTCGGCACCGGAGCCCTGCTCCTGATACCCCTGTTCGTCTTCGCGGGCAGTGACGGCTTCCGGGCCGCCCTGGACTTCACCACCGGCGTCCTGTGCCTGGTCTCCCTCACCGCCTCCGTGGTCTGGGGCCTGGTCGCCACCGACCGCCTCTTCCTGCGCTCGCGTCAGCGACTGCTCGCCCAGGCCGTGCACCGGGCCACAGCGGTCGCCTCCGTCGGCTTCCTGCTGCTCCACGGCACCGTCAAGGTCGCCCTCGACCACGTGTCGCCCCTCGGCGCCCTGGTGCCCTTCGGGCTCGGCGTCACCGGCAGCGCCGGACTCATCGGCCTCGGCTCGCTCGCCGGCCTCCTCATGGTGGCCACGGGCGTCACCGGAGCCCTGCGCAGCGCCTTCGCCTCCCCCGCGCGGATCGCCTCGCGCTGGCGGGCGCTGCACATGCTCGCCTACCCCGCCTGGTGCGCGGCGCTGATCCACGGCCTGTACGCGGGCCGCCCGCCGAAGCCCTGGGTGATCGCCCTGTACTGCCTGTGCCTCGTCGCGGTCGCCGGGGCCGTCACGCTGCGCGCGGCGCCGCCCCCGGTCAAGCGGAAGGTCGCCGCCCACATCCTGGCGCTGCTCGAACCGGAGCGCGGCGCCCCACTGCGCGAACGCCCTCCCGCGCGGGACACCACGTCCGCCCCCCTCCCCGGCACGGCCCCTGACGTCACCCCCCTCCAGGACCCGGTCGTCGGCATCTCGGCGGCCTACCGCGCCCTGACCGAGCCGCTTCCCCCCATGCCCGACGCCGCACCCGTGAACCGCTGGCCCACCCCCTGCCCGCCGCCGCCCGCCGAGTCCCCCTACGTGGCGCCCCAGCCCACCTATGACACGACACCCCAGCCCGTCCATGACCCCACCTACGACCCCGCGTACGACATCGGCCCCGCCACCGAACCGCTGCCCCGGCCCTTCCAGGCCCCCAGCTCGGGCGAGCCCTGGAACGCCGCCACCGGAGGCCACCCGTGAACGCGTCACTGCCCGACGTCCCCGAAGTCCGCGTCGTCGGCCTCCCCTTGCTCACGTCGGGCTTCGACCTGGTCGAACGCCTCGATCTGACCATGCACCTGAAGGTGCACGGCCCCCTGGAACCCATGGCGGGCGAACCGCTCGCCCGCCTCGCCGAGCACATCGGGCTGCGCGGCCGGGGCGGCGCCGGCTTCCCGTTCGCGCGGAAGCTGCGGGCCGTCGCGGACGCGGCGATACGTCGCGGGGTGCGCCCCGTGGTGGTCGTCAACGGCAGCGAGGACGAACCGGCCTGCCGCAAGGACACCGTCCTCATCAACCGCGCCCCGCACCTCATCCTGGACGGCGCCCTGCTCGCCGCGGAGGCCCTCGGCGCCCGCACCCTGGTCATCGGCGTGACCCGCGACTCCACCGAGGCCTCGATGCGCACCGCCCTCGCCGAGCGCGGCCTCGGCGACCGGCGCGGACCGGCCCTCCGCGCGCGCGTGCAGCGCAATCCGGTGCGCATGGTCACCGGGGAGTCCTCCGCCCTGGTCCGCTCGGCCGACGGCGGCCCCCCGCTGCCGCCGGGCCGCAAGACGCGTACGTCCGACTCCGGAGTGGGCGGCGCCCCGACGCTGCTCTCCAACGCGGAGACGTTCGCCCAGCTCGCCGTCGCCGCGCGGATCGGCGCCGACCGGTACTGCCGCACCGGGCTGCGCGACGAACCCGGCACGGTCCTGCTGACCCTCTCCGGAGCGGTCGCCCGGCCGATGGTCGTGGAGGCCCCCACCGGAGTGCCCTTGCGGTACGTCCTTCAGCTCGCCGGCGCCCCACCGCTCCCCCAGGGCGTGCTGACGGGCGGCTACCACGGCAAGTGGCTGGACAGTGTCACAGCGCACGACGCGGTCGTCTCCCGCGCCGCCCTGGAGGCCTGCGGGGGCGCGCTCGGCGCGGGTGCGGTCCTGCCGATCGGCGAGGGCACCTGCCCGCTCGGCGAGTCGCTGCGCGTCGCGCACTGGCTGGCGGCGGAGAGCGCCGGGCAGTGCGGCCCCTGCTACCTCGGTCTGCCCGCGGCGGCCCGCGGCCTCGCTGACGTCCTCCAAGGGGGCGGCCCGACCGCCCTGGAAGCGCTGCGCGAGGTGACCCGGGCGGTGAAGCGGCGCGGCGCCTGCAAGCATCCGGACGGCTCCGCGGCCTTCCTGGAGTCGGCGATCGCGGCGTTCACGGACGACCTCGCGGCACACGTCCTGGGCGGCGGCTGCGGCCGCCCCGTCGAGGGCGTCCTGCCTCTCCAGACGGACGCTCCCCCGGCGGAAGCCCCTACCGGCCGCAAGCTGGCCGTCGACTGGACCCTGTGTCAGGGCCACGGCCTGTGCGCGGACATCGTCCCGGAGCTGATCCAGCTGGGCCCGGACGGCTTCCCCTCGGTGGCGGAGGCCTCCGTACCGCGCTACTCCGAAGCGCGTGCCTCCCGCGCGGTGCGCCGCTGCCCGGCGCTCGCCCTGCGCATCGAGGAGGACCCGAAGGCGGCGGCCCCGGCGCGTCCGGCTCTGCCCGCCGCGCTCCCCTCGGGCCGGCGCCGCAGGGCCCTGGGCAGCGGACGGCAGTGACAGGAAGAGAAGGGGGAAGGGAGAAGAAAGATGAGAGCGGGCCACCCGATCCGGGTGGCCCGCTCTCATCTGCTGTGGAGCTAAGGAGAATTGAACTCCTGACCTCCTGCATGCCATGCAGGCGCTCTACCAACTGAGCTATAGCCCCTTGCTGTGTCCGCCCGGTTTCCCCGGCGGCTCCGCCAACATTACACGGTCCTACCCGTGCTCCACCAAATCGATTCCCTTCTGGGCCTATACCGCCCGATAAGG
This sequence comes from Streptomyces sp. NPDC003032, assembly GCF_053591415.1. Classification (NCBI taxonomy): domain Bacteria; kingdom Bacillati; phylum Actinomycetota; class Actinomycetes; order Kitasatosporales; family Streptomycetaceae; genus Streptomyces; species Streptomyces sp. NPDC003032. The sequence goes on from NZ_JBSFTT010000004.1 coordinate 141,924, forward strand.
CCGGTACTGTCAGCCTCCGTGACCGTGATCGCGTCCGCCGCCGCCCGCCGCCACGCACCTCTGGCCGCCGGCGCCTGCCTGCTCTCCTTCACGGCCTTCTGGCTCGCCCAGCGCGCCGCCGACGTCTCGATGATCGACCTGATGGTCTACCGGGCCGAGGGCGAGACCGTACGCGCGGGCGGCGACCTCTACGCACTGCGCACCACCGAAGCCCACCTGCCGACGACCTACCCGCCCTTCGCCGCGCTTCTGTTCACGCCGCTGACGCTCCTGGACACGTCGGACATGCGCACCCTCGCGACGCTGGGGAACCTGCTCCTCCTGGTGGTGTTCGTGGCCCTCTCCCTGCGGTTCGTCGGCGAGACCCGGCACGCGCGCGTGGAGGAGAGGCATGCGCGCGTGGAGGAGAGGCATGCGCGAGTGGAGAGCGCTCTGTGGGCGTCCGCGCTCGCCGTCTGGTGCGAGCCGGTGTGGACGACGCTGCGCTACGGGCAGATCAACCTGCTGCTCGCCGTCCTCGTCCTGTGGGACCTGTCCCGGCGCCCCGGCCACCGCTGGGCGGGCCTGGGCATCGGCATCGCCGCGGCGATCAAGCTGACGCCCGCGCTCTTCACCGTCCTCCTGCTGCTGACCGGGGCCGCCGAGGCCCTGCGGCGCGGTGTGTGGCGGCCCGCCGTGCGGCACGCGTGCGTGGCGGCCGTCTCGTTCGCCGGTGCGACGCTCCTCGCCGCCGCCGTCCTGCCCTACGACTCGTGGCGGTTCTGGACCCGGATGGTCTTCGAGGCGGGCCGGGTCGGCCTGGCGGAGGACACCGCGAACCAGTCGCTGCGCGGTGTCCTCGCCCGCCTCCTGCACACCGCGGAACCCGGCGCCTGGTGGGCGGTGGCAGCGGCGGCGTCCTGCGCGCTCGGCCTCGCGGTCGCGGTGGCCGCCGCGCTGCGCGGGGACCGGGCCTGGGCCGCGCTGTGCTGCGCGGCGACGGCACTCCTGGTGAGCCCGGTGTCGTGGTCGCACCACTGGGTGTGGTGCGTGCCGATGGTGCTGCTCCTGGGGGCCGAGGCGGCTCACCGGGGCGGCCGCGCCCGGTGGGCGGTCACCGCGGCCACGTGCCTGGTCTTCTGCTCGTACGCCCTGTGGTGGGTGCCGCATGGAGTGGGACGGCTGGAACTCAGCCAGAACTATGGCCAGATGACGCTGTCCGCCCTCTACGTAGTGACCGCTTTCGGTTTCCTGCTGGCAGGAGTCATGCGGTGGCGAACGAGTAGAACCGCTTGAGGGTGCAGTGCTCGTCGAGCAGTCGGCCGTAGATCGGCTCCCCTTCGAGCTCGCGATAAGTCTCGATGGGGTCGCCTTTTATGATCAGCGCCCTCGCGCATTCCTCGCACCAGTACTGGTACTCGTTGTTGACCGGCTCCATGTCGCGGACGATCGGTGTGCCACTGCCGCACCAGTCGCATTTCCGCCTGTGTGCACCCATCGATCAGCTCCAGCTGTGGCCGCAGGCGGTGCAGACGTAACTGACTCCGCCGTTGTCACCGAGAACTTGGGCGACGTGGGCAGAGCCGCAGGAAGGGCACTTGAGGAGCGTGCGGAGCGCGGCACATTCTCGTATCGCCGCCGCGTCGAAGAGGCGGTCGACCTCTTCGAGGATGCTCGCAGGCATCACGCTCTCCCTCCCGTCGGGCTGCGTCCCCTTCCGGCCGTCCGATTCTGCCACGGTCTGAGCGGGCCGGTCAGCGACGCATTCGTACCAGTCCGGACACGGCGGCGAGTGCGGCCACGGCAGCGAGCGCATAGCAGCACACCAGGAGCGCGTCCCCGGATGAATACGCCCGGGAGCCCCCTCCCGACTCAAGCCGGTTCAAGAAGAGCGCCCCGAAGCAGGCGACTCCGGTCAGCTGGCCGATCTGTGTGACTGTGGCGAGAAGGCCGCTGGCGTCCGCCGCGTCCTCGGCACGCACCGCGGCGAGCGCCCGCGTGAGCGTCGGACTGAAGCCCAGGGAGAGCCCCGCTCCCGCACCGACGAAGGCCACGTACAGCCAGATCCCGCCGTCGCCACCGTCACGCAGCAGCAGCCCCACGGCGGCCGTCGACACCGCGCTCAGCGCGAACCCGCCGGGGATCAACGCCCGTTGGACCGCCTGTGGCCAGCCGCGCCAGGTCAGGCCGACCAGGCCGAAGACCACGGCGGTCGGCGCGAAGGTGAGACCGGCGCGCAGCGCGCTGTAGCCGAGGCCGCCCTGGACGTGCAGCGTGAGCGCGAACAGGAAGCCGGCGTTGACGGCCATCACGGCGGTGACCCGGAAGACCGCGAGGCCCATGCCAGGCGTTCGCAGCACCCGTGGCGCGATCAGCGGCGTGCCGCCCCGCCGGGCGAGCCGGGACTCGTACACGCAGAACAGCGCGAAGAGGCACGCGGCGACGGCCAGCGACAGCCAGGACCACAGCGGCCAGCCCTCCTGCTGCCCGAGCACGAGCGGCACGGTGAACAGCGACACCGCGGCGCCGAGCAGCACGGATCCCACCACGTCGAGCCCGCGCGCCCGCGCCGCCGCCCGCCCCGCGTCGTCGTCGCGCGGCAGCACGCGCACGGCGAGGACGAGCAGGGCCACGCCGACCGGCACGTTCACCAGGAACACCGGACGCCAGCCGGTGCCGAACAGATCGGCGCTGACGAGGACCCCGCCGAGCACCTGCCCGGCGGCGGCGCCGGTCGCGAGGACCGCCGAGTACGCGCCGAGCGCCTTCACCCGCGCCTCGCCCGCGAAGTTCCGCTGGATCAGGCTGAGCACCTGCGGGATGAGGACGGCGGACCCCGCGCCCTGCAGCAGCCGGAAGGCGATCAACCCGCCCGTGCCCTGGGCGAGTCCGCAGGCGAGCGAGGCCACCGTGAAGACCGCGAGGCCCGCGAGGTACACGCGGCGGTGCCCGAGGAGGTCGCCGAGCCGCGCGCCGGTGATCAGGAGCACGGCGTACGTGATGGTGTAGCCGGCGATGACCAGCTGCAGTCCGGCGCCCGACGCGTGCAGTTCGGTGCGGATGGTGGGCGCCGCGACATTGACGATGAAGACGTCGAGCAGCGCCATGAACTGGGCGGCCAGCACGACCGCGAGCAGCCGTCCACGGCGATTGTCAGTGCCGGGGGCTTTACTGGTTGTGGGAGTTGGACCCGCGGGGGCGGGAGAGGTGGTCGTCGTCATGCCATCGAGCGTGCGGGCGGCCGGGTACGGGTAACGAGAGCCCGCTGATGCTGGTACTGACAGCACCTGGCAGCGGTCGGGGAGGACGCGGACGATGGGGGACGTGACGACGATGACGGGGATCCGAGGACGGACACGGGAGCGGACGCAGCCGGCCGCGGCCCAACAGCCGCACCCGAAGCGGACGCCGGCTGCAACGACCAGGACGGCCGCCGTCCAGCGGCGGCGGCCCGAGCTCGCCGCCTTTCTGCGCAGCCGCAGGGCCCGCGTGACGCCGGCCGACGTGGGCATGGCCCCGGGGCTGCGCCGCCGCACTCCGGGGCTGCGTCGCGAGGAGGTCGCCCAGCTCTCCGGAGTCGGCGTCACCTGGTACACGTGGCTTGAGCAGGGCCGCCCGATCAACGCCTCGCCCCAGGTCCTGGACGCCGTGGCCCGCACCCTGCGCCTGGACCGCCCGGAGCGCGAGCATCTGTACCACCTGGCCGAGGTGCCGTACGCCCCCGCCCGCGAGGCCGCGGCGGGCGCGGTGGGCCCGGAGATCCAGGGCATCATCGACGCCGTGGACCCGCACCCCGCGGTGGTCTACAACGCGCGGTACGACATCCTCGCCACCAACCCCGCCTACCGCGACCTCTTCCTCATCGCACAGCCGCCCGCGACCGGCGTCGCGAACGTGCTGTGGTCGCTGTTCACCGTGCCCGCACAGGAGTGCCCGCTGGTCTTCCGCGACTCGGAGCTGCCGGTGATGGTGGCGACCCTGCGCAGTGCGTACGGCCGGCATGTGGGCGAGCCCGAATGGGAGGGCTTCATACACGGGCTGTCCGCCACGAGCCCGCACTTCGCGAAGCTCTGGGACAGCGGCGACGTACTGCCGCCCGGACCGCGGGTGAAGACGTTCCGGCACAAGGCGATCGGCGAACTGCGCATGACGTCGGTCTCCCTGAGCATCAACGGCATGCCCGAGTCCCGGATCGTCGTCTACACCCCGGACGACGAGGAGAGCAGACGGCACACGGCAGAGCTGCGGGCGCGACGGCTCAGGACGGAGGCGGGAGCGGCGGCCGGGGCGGCACCAGCACCTTCCGCTCCCTGACGGGGACGGAGATCCCGGGCTGCCGGCCCGGGGTGGCCTCCGCCTCCGCCTCCGCCTCCCAGAGTCTGGTGGTGCGTACGTAGCCGTAGATCACTGAAGTCATCGCCAGGATGAGGAGTGGTCCGAACACCCACGGATGCCTGGCCATTTCCATCGGCAGATAGCGATAGGACACCAAGAGCGCGGCGAAGACGGTCGCGCCGTAGGCGACCAGTTGGACCCCTGACCGACCCCAGCCGCGGTCGTACGCGCGCAGAGCCGCCTCGATCGTGAGCGCGAACACCACACCGGCGATCAGGTCCACGCCGTAGTGATAACCGAATCCCAGCGTCGCGCCGAGCGTGGCCATCAGCCAGAACGCGCCCGCGCATCGCAGCATCAGTGGGCCCTTGCGGGAATGAATGAAGATCGCGGTGGCCCACGCCGTGTGCAGGCTGGGCACGCAGTTGCGAGGGGTGATCCCGTCGTAGGGCACCGGGTGCGGGGTACTGATCGGCAGCGGCGTGTGCGGCCACAGATTGGCCACCGCCCACTGCACTCCGCCGGTTCCGGAGGTGCCCGGCCCGTAGGCGAAGATCGGCCCGACCACCGGGAAGATCATGTAGATGCCTGGCCCGAGGAGGCCGATGAGCAGGAAGGTGCGCACCAGGTGGTGGCGCGGGAAGCGGCGCTCGACGGCCACGTCGCGCAGTTGGTAGAGCGCGACGACGATCGCGGCCACCGCGAGCTGGGCGTACACCCAGTCGAGAAGATGGGTGCCGACCGGGCCGGTGGCGTGGAGTATCCGGCCCGCCAGCCACGACGGGTCGCCGAGCGCGTGGTCGGCGATCGCCACGTACGGGTCGAGCACGGTCGGGTGGGTCTTCGCCGTGATGAGCAGCCAGGTGTCGCCGGTCTTGCGGCCGGCCACCAGCAGCAGGCCGAGGCCGACGCCCTTCAGCAGCAGGCTGCGTTCCGGGCCGGTGCGGCGCGTGAGGGCGATGACCGCGCAGCCCAGCATCACCCACAGCGCACCGTTGCCGAAGTAGTGGTCCTCGGGCGTCTCGGCGCCGACCGCCCACCGCACCAGCACGAAGACGACGTCGATGCCGATCGCGGCACCGGCCGCGATGAACCGCTCCCGCCAGGTGAGCACCACCATCATCAGCGCCATACCGCCGTACAGCGGCCCCGGCTTGGGAGGGAATATCACCTCTCGCACCTGGTTGGTGATCGGCCCCGGCCGGCCGGCGTAATGACGCGCGGCGATCTCCAGCGCGATGAGGAATCCGAATGCCACCGCTCCCGCCGTGACCCACAGGATCACCCGTGGTTCACGCCACGCGGTGAAGGCGAGAGCGAAGGCGGACTTGATCCTGCGGTGTATTCGCGAAAACACCCGCGGTGTTGTGGGTATCAATTGTTTGACCGATTTGTTAGGCGAGATCCAGTGAGGTCGTTAGGTCACCCTGGAAACTGCAAGATCCCGCCCGATCGAATCGATCGGACGGGATCTCTGAGACGATCCTGAGCGGACTCAAGAACGTCACTGCTGTGGAGCTAAGGAGAATTGAACTCCTGACCTCCTGCATGCCATGCAGGCGCTCTACCAACTGAGCTATAGCCCCTTGTGCCATGCGGCCGAGCCGCACGGTGTTTCGCCCCGCTCTGCGGGGCGAACAAGAAGAACTTTAGCCTGCGACCAGCCGGAATGTGAAATCCGGGTCCCGGCCGCCCCCCCGGAGCTTCCCGGGGACGCTCAGTCGTCGTCGCCGAGCACCGGCTCCGGCAGCGTGCCGGCGTTGTGCTCCAGCAGGCGCCAGCCCCGCGCGCCCTGCCCGAGGACCGACCAGCAGCAGTTGGAGAGACCGCCGAGCCCCTCCCAGTGGTGGGACTCCAGACCGAGGAGGCGACCGATCGTGGTGCGGATGGTGCCGCCGTGGCTGACCACCACCAGCGTGCCGTTGTCGGGCAGCTTCTCGGCGTGGCGCAGGACGATGGGCGCGGCCCGGTCGGCGACCTCGGTCTCCAGCTCACCGCCGCCGCGGCGCACCGACTCACCGCGCTTCCACGCCGTGTACTGGTCGCCGAAGCGGGAGATGATCTCCTCGTGCGTCAGGCCCTGCCACTCACCGGCGTACGTCTCCTGGAGGCCCTCCTCGTACGTGACGGGGAGGCCGGTGACGGCGGCAAGCTCGCCCGCCGTGGCCGCCGCCCGCTTGAGGTCGGAGGCGACGATCGCGTCCGGCTTCAAGGAGGCGAGCAGCCGGGCGGCGCGCCTGGCCTGGCCGACGCCCGCCCCGGTCAGCTCGATGTCCGTGGAACCCTGGAAGCGGCGCTCCAGATTCCAGGCCGTCTGGCCGTGCCGCCACAGGATGATCCGGCAGCCGCGGTTGTTCACCGAAGCTCACCGTCCAGGTCAGCCTCCTCCGCGGCCCGCTGATCGGCGTGCTCGGCGCCCTTGCCGCGGGTCGCCGTGGCGTCCTCGGGCAGCGCGATCTCGGGGCAGTCCTTCCAGAGGCGCTCAAGAGCGTAGAAGACCCGCTCCTCGCTGTGCTGGACGTGCACCACGATGTCCACGTAGTCGAGGAGGATCCAGCGGGCGTCGCGGTCCCCCTCGCGGCGGACCGGCTTGGTGCCCAGCTGCTTGTTCAGCTGCTCCTCGATCTCGTCGACGATCGACTTGACCTGGCGGTCGTTGGGCGCGGAGGCGAGCAGGAAGGCGTCGGTGATCGACAGCACGTCGCTGACGTCGTACGCGATGATGTCGTGCGCGAGCTTGTCGGCAGCCGCCTGGGCGGCGACGTTGATGAGCTCGATGGAGCGGTCCGTGGCGGTCACTGGTGAGCTTTCCTTCAGATGGTCAAGACACCTCAAGGGTCTCACGGACCGCCGTCCACACCCCAGACGATTACGTCACCGCCTCCGCCGGCCCCCGTCTCACCCCGTCCTGTAGTCCTGGCCGAGGACCACGGACACGTCCGCGTTGGGCGCCGTCCTGCCCTCGCGGACCGCGCTCGTCGGCAGGCCGAGGGTCTTGGCGACCTCGGTGGCCTGCGCCTTCCTCGCCTCGTCGGCGTAGGTGACCTGCGAGGTGGGCCGGGCCGCCGATCCCGCGCCGCTGTCGACGAAGGTGTAGCCGCCGTTGACCAGCGAGACCCGGGCGTCCTGTACCGCGTCCTTCGCCCCGGAGGCGTTCTTGACGCCGACCCGTACGGCCGCGCCCTTCTCCGGGCTCTTCACCGCACCGCCGAGGACGTCCTTGACCACGCTGTCGCCTGCCTTCTCGGTCAGCGTGCCGTCCGGACGCACCGGCAGCAGCGTCGTCTCGTAGTCGCCGCCCTTCGCGCGGTCGGCGAGCTTGGCGAGGAAGGCGCCGAGATCCTTCTCCTTCAGCGAGGGGTCGAGGATCTGTGCGAGCGACTCCACGGTGGTCGTGGCCGCCTTCGGGTCCGAGGAGAGCTTGCGCAAAATGCCCTGCATGACCTGGCCGAAGCGGTCCAGCTGCGCGCTCTCGCTCTCGTCGGCCGCGCGGTAGGTGGCGTACGCGACGGCCATCGCGCCGCTCAGCGTCTGCTGCTCGCCCTTCTTCACCAGGGGCGCTTCGCCCTTCTCGGCCTTCGGGTCGGGCACGTCGGCGTCCGTGTCGATGTCGATGTTGCCGACGAGTTCGACGAGGTTGTTCAGGTACGGGGTGTCCAGACGCCAGGTGCCCTCGACCTCGGTGCCGAGGACGGTGTCGATCGACTCCCGGGTGCCGGTCGAGCCGTCGTCGTCGACGGACTTGCCGAGCGTCGTCGCGCTGCCGTCGTCGTCCGACACGGCGAGGGAGTTGGGCAGCAGGACGGTGGCGCCCCGCTCGGTGGTGGTGTTGTCGACCAGGAGCGCGGTGGAGGTGCCGCCGCCCTTGGTGTTGTGCAGATGGACGACGATCACGTCGCGCTTCTGCGGTCCGGCCGCACCGGCGGCGCCGCCCTCGCCGTCCGACTGGCCCGGCAGCTTGCCCGCGAACCACAGATAGCCGACACCGCCCGCGATCACCAGCGCGAGGACCACGACGAGCGCGACGACGCGGGAACGCCCGCGCCGCTTGGCCTCCTCGCGCCGCTCGGTGCGGCTCTCGGTGAACTTCAGCCAGTCGATGACGTCTTCGGAGTCCTCGTCCGGCTCCTCGATGAAGGAGAACTGCTCGGTCTTGTACTCGGGCTGCGGCTCGGGTTCCGGTTCCGATTCCGGTCCCGGCCCAAGGGGCTGAGCTTGCTGCTGCTGAGGGACCCAGGCGGTCTCGGTGCCGTAGGAGGTGGCTGCCGGGGCACCGCTGTACGAAGCGCGTGAGTCGTACGAAGCGCGTGAGTCGTACGACCCGTACGAGTCACGCGCACCCGTATCCGTACCCGTACCGGCTCCCGTGCCGTAAGCACCGGCGTCGTACCCCTGCTGCTGCCCGCCCGCGTACGGGTCGTAACCGTACCCCTGAGCCTGCTGAGGCTGCTGGGCCTGCTGCTGAGGCACCTGCGGCTGCACCTGCTGGTACACCGGCCGCCCGTACTCGTCGTACCCGACGACCTGGTACTGGTCGGCCGCGTACTCACCCACGTACTCGCCCGCATACGGGTCGCCGCCCGCATAAGGGTCGTACTGTCGGTCGTTCACCGGTGCCCCTCTCGGCTCATTCGCCGCGGTACAGCTCGCGCTTGTCGATATAACGCACCACGCCGTCCGGCACCAGGTACCAGACAGGATCGCCCTTGGCGACCCGCGCGCGGCAGTCCGTGGACGAGATGGCCAGGGCCGGGACCTCCACCAGGGAGACGCCGCCCTTGGGGAGCCCGGGATCGGTCAGGGTGTGGCCGGGCCGGGTGACCCCGATGAAGTGCGCGAGGGAGAACAGCTCTTCCGTGTCCCGCCAGGTGAGGATCTGGCCGAGGGCGTCGGCGCCCGTGATGAAGAACAGGTCCGTGTCGGGGTTGAGGGCGCGCAGATCGCGCAGCGTGTCCGTGGTGTACGTCGCTCCGCCGCGGTCGATGTCGATGCGGCTCACCGAGAACTGCGGGTTCTCGGCGGTCGCGATGACCGTCATCAGATAGCGGTCCTCGGCCGGGGACACCCGCTTGTCGCTCTTCTGCCACGGCTGCCCGGTCGGCACGAACACCACCTCGTCGAGGTGGAATTGCGCGGCGACCTCACTGGCCGCCACGAGGTGTCCGTGGTGGATCGGGTCGAACGTTCCGCCCATGACACCGAGGCGGCGCTTGCCGTTGCTCACCGGACCGGTCCCCGGACCGGTAGGCATGTCCTGCTCTCCCATGCGTGCAGACCCTACCGGCCCGGTCGGCGGGCTCCGTTTCGGCGGTCCCCGCAAGGACCCCCGGGGGCGCTCAGCGGTCGCGGTTGAAGCGCGTGGTGATCCAGAGGAGCAGCAGAAGGGCGAGGAACGCGCCGCCGCCGGTCAGGAGGGGGCTGAGGCTTTCGTGGTCGCCGCCGTGCTCGCCGCCCTCGGAGGCGAGAGTGACCAGCTGGGCGGCGGTGCTGTGGAGGCTCATCTCAGGCAGGACCTATCCGGGGGTGGGATGGACATAGGGACTTCCGGCCCATCGTAAGCGGGGGCCCTGCCCCGGCTCACGTCGACTCAGCTCTTGGTGTCCTCGTCGCCACCACGCCGGCCCTCGTCGGGGCCCTGATGGCTCACGTCGCGGCCCTGCTGACCCGCGTCGCCGTCCCGCCGGTACCCGCGCAGCAGGAACCAGCCCACCAGCACGCATCCGACGACCATGACGATCAGCACGATCCGCAGCAGATTGCCCGGCCCTTGCTGCTGCGCGGCCCGGGCCGCTTCCGTGAGCCAGACGGCCCCAGGGTTGTGCTCCATGACGGAAGACTCCTTCTGTGTGCTGCCCTGTCACGGTATCTCCGCCTAGGCTGGACTCCACCTCGGGGGCACAAGAGGACGAGACATGGGGGAATCGGCATGACGGACGGCAACCACCACAGCGGCGGCGGGGACGGGGACGGCGGCGCCAACGGCGCCGGCCACGGCGCGGGCCACGAGCACGTGCCGAGCCGGCAGCGCAGGCGCTTCCCCGGCATCTCGTCGCGTGCCTACGAGCATCCGGCCGACCGCTCGGCCCTGGTGGCCCTGCGCAGGCTCACCGGATTCGACACGGTCTTCAAGGCGCTCAGCGGCCTGCTGCCCGAGCGCAGCCTGCGGCTGCTCTTCCTGTCCGACTCCGTACGGGTCTCCGACGCGCAGTTCGCGCACCTCAACACCATGCTGCTCGACGCCTGCTACATCCTGGACCTGGAGAAGGTCCCGCCGATGTACGTCAACCAGGACCCGAATCCGAACGCCATGTGCATCGGCCTTGACGAGCCGATCATCGTGGTGACCACGGGCCTGGTCGAGCTGCTCGACGAGGAGGAGATGCGGGCGGTCGTCGGCCACGAGGTGGGCCACGCGCTCTCCGGCCACTCCGTCTACCGCACGATCCTGCTCTTCCTCACCAACCTCGCGCTGAAGGTCGCGTGGATCCCGCTGGGCAATGTCGCGATCATGGCGATCGTGACGGCGCTGCGCGAGTGGTTCCGCAAGTCGGAGCTGTCCGCCGACCGCGCGGGCCTCCTGGTCGGCCAGGACATCAAGGCCTCCATGCGGGGCCTGATGAAGCTCGCGGGCGGCAACCACCTGCACGAGATGAACGTGGACGCGTTCCTGGAGCAGGCCGAGGAGTACGAGGCCGGGGGCGACCTGCGCGACTCGGTCCTGAAGATCCTGAACGTACTGCCGCGTACGCACCCCTTCGCCACCGTGCGCGCCGCCGAGCTGAAGAAGTGGGCCGAGTCCCGCGACTTCCAGCGGATCATGGACGGCCACTACCCGCGCCGCGACGAGGACAGGGACGCCTCGGTCTCCGACTCCTTCCGGCAGTCGGCTTCCTCGTACGCGGACGACGTACGCAACAGCAAGGACCCGCTGATGAAGCTGGTCAGCGACATCGCGGGCGGCGCGGGCGACCTGGGCGGCAAGCTGCGCGGGAAGTTCACGGGGCAGGGCGGTCAGGGCGGGCAGGACAGCGGCGGCCCCTCGGACGGCAAGTAGCCCTCAGGACCTCGGGACCGACCTCAACACCTCAAGACCTCAACACCTCAGGACCTCAACACCTCAAGACCTCAGGACGGAGACAGCGAAGGCTGGGCGGAGGCCGCCAGCGAGCCGCACAATGCCGTCACCTCACCCGTCGCGTACGGGTCGGTGCCGGCCGGACCGCCCGGCTTCGCCCGCTGCCCCGCGAGCAGCGGCCGCAGATGGTTCGCCGATTCGGCGGCGCAGGTGAGCGGCCCCGCCTGGGTGGTGGAGGAGATCAGCTCGGCGCGGTGCATCCGCAGGTCGTCGCGGTCGAAGCGGAAGTGCAGCTCGCGGCGGACGGTGAACAGGGAAGCCTTCGCCTCATCCCCGGATTCGGCCCCAGACCTGGATCCAGCCTCATCCTCAGCCCCGGCGCCGTCCTCGGCCACGGGACGCAGCGCGTATACGAACGTATGGTCCGAGGTCACCTCAAGCGTGTTCTTGTCCGTCTCGACGAGCCTCAGCGTGCCCTGGGTCCTGACCCTCTTGTCGGCGAGCGCGGTCTTCGTCGGGTCGAACCGCACCAGCCAGCCGGTGGGCGCGTGCCGCCCGTCGGCCGCCGGGTGCGCGAAGCTCCGGTCGAACTGGCTGTGCTGATCCGGATCGAGCAGCAGCCGTACGGAACTCGGCGAGCCGCCGGTGAGCGTGTCCGGATCGAGCGAGGACTCGACCAGGTAGTCCTTGGCGGCGGTCAGGGCGGCCGTCACCTGGCTGTCCGAGAAGTGCGCGGTGCGGCGCGCGCCGGGGAGGTTGATGCCGGCGGCGCCCATCCGGAACTGCGCGGCGGGGCTGCGCGCGTACAGATCGGCGACCCTCGTGGAGCCGGGCACGCGGCCCTGCGGGGCGAGCGGTACCACCGTCATCCGCAGTGGCTCCGGGCGCTTGGCCGCGGGGCTCTGGTAGGGGTGCCGGATGCCCATGAAGATCGCCGTACCGAACGCCAGAGCGATCAGTACGACGAGAAGTACCACCTGCCGGGACAGGCCGCGGTGGAGCGCGGGACGGCGGCGCACGGCGCGCGCGTGGTCGCTCATGCGCTCCTGCGCGGAGAACTCCTGGAGACGGGCAGCCCGCACGAACGACTCGTCGAAGACAACGGATCGGTACTCGTCCTCACCACCGCTGGGAGCGCCCTCGGGTGTCCCCGCGGGTGGGTCTCCTGGCCCGCCCATACTTTCAGAGTAGGTCTCCGGGCCGCCAGGTAAACGCCCTGGTACGGGACAACTTCTGACGGCTTCTCACGGTGTGCGCGGCTCAGCGGGCACGGCCGACTGGCCGAATTCGGCGGACGCCGAGGGGCTGGACGAGACCTCCTTGTCGGCGCTCTGGCCCACTTCGGTGGAGGCGGGCGCGGGCACGCGGTCCTGGCGGCCCGAGGAGGCTCCGCGGTAGACAGCGGTGAAGGCGAGGGCGACCATGCCGATGCCCATCAGGAGGGCGAGCATCCAGGCGACGGGGCGGTGCCAGCGGGCGGGGCCGGGGTGGCGGCCCGGGCTGCCGTACCGTCCGTAGCGCCCGTCCGAGGCGTCGTGTTCGTAGGCCTCGTCGAACGCGTCGTCGTGGCCGAATTCACCGCCGTCGTCGGGGTCGAAGCCGTCGTCGTAGAAGTCGTCGTCCGCCGTGTCTCCGCCCGCGCCGCGGGTGCGGGCCCGGCGCGCCTCGGCCTCGGAGGCTTCCGCGCGCGCCTGGGCGGCGGCCAACAGCCGCTCCACCGCGGATGGTTCGTGTATTTCGGCGGCCCGTACGAAGTCCTCGTCGAAGACCACGGAGGCGAACTCTTCGTCCGCGCCCCCGCGGTCGTGGTCGTCGTCGGGCTCCCAGCCGTCAGGGAACGACGGCGTGCCCCCCACGTCCTCCGGCACCCTCCCAGCGTAGCCCTGGAAGGGGCAATTTGGGCAGACCGCAAGGCAATTCGGCGGACGCTGCCGTCACCGCACGTGGCCGTCGCCCGTCACGATGTACTTGGTCGAAGTCAGCTCGGGCAGGCCCATCGGCCCCCGCGCGTGGAGCTTCTGCGTGGAGATGCCGATCTCGGCGCCGAAGCCGAACTGTCCGCCGTCGGTGAAGCGCGTCGAGGCGTTGACGGCGACCGTCGTGGAGTCGACGAGCTGCGTGAAGCGGCGCGCCGCCTGCTGCGAGGTGGTGACGATGGCCTCCGTGTGCCCGGAGGTCCACAGCCGGATGTGTTCGACGGCCTGCTCCAGGGTGTCGACGACGGCGGCCGCGATGTCGTACGAGAGGTACTCGGTCTCCCAGTCCTCGGTCGTCGCGGCCACGACGGTGGCCTTCGTCCCGTCGGCGTACGTGAGGACGCGCTCGTCGGCGTGGACGGTGACGCCCGCCTCGGCGAGGGCGTCGAGCGCGCGCGGCAGGAACGCGCCGGCGATGTCCTTGTGCACGAGCAGCGTCTCGGCGGCGTTGCAGACGCTGGGGCGCTGCGCCTTGGAGTTGATCAGGATGTCGACGGCCATGTCGATGTCGGCCGCGGCGTCCACGTAGACGTGGCAGTTGCCGGTGCCGGTCTCGATGACCGGAACGATGGACTCCTCGACGACGGTCTTGATCAACGAGGCGCCGCCGCGCGGGATGAGCACGTCGACGAGGCCGCGGGCGCGCATCAACTCCCGTACGGAGTCGCGGCTTTCGCCCGGAACGAGCTGGACGGCGTCCGCGGGAAGACCCGCGCCGTGCACCGCGTCACGCAGGACGCGCACGAGCGCCGTGTTCGATTCGTACGCCGATGACGAGCCCCGCAGGAGTACGGCGTTGCCGGACTTCAGGCAGAGGGCGGCCGCGTCCACGGTGACGTTCGGGCGGGCTTCGTAGATGATCCCGACGACGCCGAGGGGGACGCGGACCTGGCGCAGGTCGATGCCGTTGGGAAGCGTGGAACCGCGGACGACCTCGCCGACCGGGTCGGGCAGGGCGGCCACGTCGCGCACGTCGGCGGCGATGGCGCGGACCCGCTCGGGGGTGAGGGTGAGCCGGTCGACGATTGACTCGCTGGTCCCGGCCTCGCGGGCGCGCGCGGTGTCCTTGGCGTTGGCCTCGACGATCTCGGCGGTCCGCACCTCCAGGGCGTCGGCGATCGCGAGCAGCGCGTCGTCCTTGGCGGCACGCGGCAGCGGCGCGAGCGTGGCGGCGGCGCCGCGGGCGCGGTAGGCGGCCTGGGCGACCGGCGAGAGGTTGTCGTAGGGCGAGACGGGAGAGAGCGACGTCATGCCCGCAGGGTAATCCCCGCGGGCGGGGCGTCCACTCCGTATCCCAGTTGCCGAGACCGGGCGGGGGCGGTGGGCGGCGGTGTGGGCGGCTCCGGGACGACGGCTTGAAACAGACGTTCCTTAGAACGGATGTACGCCAACCGGCGTAGCCGGCAGCGGCCCGTACCCCTCCGCGACCCGTTGGTGATAAGTGTCGCGGTCGATCACTTCGAGCCCCACGATCTCCCACGCGGGCAGCCGCGCGCTCTGCCGGTGCTCGCCCCAGAGCCGCAGCGCCACCGCCGCGGCGTCGTGCAGATCGCGGGCCTCTTCCCAGTAGCGGATCTCGGCGTGGTCCGGCGCGTACCGGCTGGTGAGCAGGAAGGGGTGGTCGTGGGCGAGCTGTTCGAGACCTCGTCTGAGCTCCTTGAGCGGGGCCTCGGCGCCCGAGACGCTCAGCGTGACGTGCCAGAGCCGGGGCGCCTCCACCGTCTCGCCCTCCCCGCTCTCGCGCGCCTCCCCCTCGTGCCCGGCGTGCGCCTCGCTCTCGTACGCCTCTCCCGCGGCGATGCTCGTCAGCGCCCGCTCAGCCGAGCCGCGGGACGCCGCCCCTGGGCGCACTCGTCTCACGACGGCCTCCTTTACGCAGTGTCGGTGCGGATACGCGCAACGGTCATGCGGAACTGTCTTCAACAAAGTTGAGCAGGCCAAGCGGTCCCGCGGGGCGGTTTTGGGGAGTTTCACCTCACGCGGACCGCGCGTCCGCCGCCGCCCGCGATCGTTTTCAGCCGGGGCGCGTGGGACGCGTGGGGCGGACGGTCCGACGCCACCTGCGGCTTCCGGAGCGCTATCCGTGGAGCGGGACGAGGTCGTCGCGGTGGACGACCTCACGCTCGTACGCAGGTCCGAGCTCGCGTGCGAGATCCCGCGTGGAGCGGCCGAGGAGCTGCGGAAGCTCCTTGGCGTCGAAGTTCACCAGGCCGCGCGCGACGGCCCGCCCCGCGGTGTCCCGCAGCTCGACGGGGTCGCCCGCGGTGAAGTCGCCCTCGACGGCGGCGATGCCCGCCGGCAGCAGCGACTTGCGCCCCTCGACGACCGCGCGCACCGCCCCGTCGTCGAGGGTGAGCGCGCCCCGCGGCTCGGAGGCGTGCTGGAGCCACAGGAGGCGGTCGGCGGAGCGGCGTCCCGTGCGGTGGAAGTACGTGCCCGTGGCGCGGCCCGCGAGGGCGTCGCCGGCCTGGCTCGCGGAGGTCAGGACGACCGGGATGCCGGCGGCGGCGGCGATCCGCGCGGCCTCGACCTTGGTGACCATGCCGCCGGTGCCGACGCCGGCCTTGCCCGCGCTGCCGATCTGGACGTGCGCTATGTCGGCGGGCCCTGTCACCTCGGAGATCCTGGAGGTGCCGGGCCTGGCCGGGTCACCGTCGTACAGACCGTCCACGTCGGACAGGAGTACGAGGAGGTCGGCGTGGACGAGATGGGCGACGAGGGCGGCGAGCCGGTCGTTGTCGCCGAAGCGGATCTCGTCGGTCGCCACCGTGTCGTTCTCGTTGACCACGGGCAGCGCGCCCATGGCGAGCAGCTGGTCCAGGGTGCGGGAGGCGTTGCGGTGGTGGGCGCGGCGTGCCATGTCGTCGGAGGTGAGGAGCACCTGGCCGACGCGTACGCCGTAGCGCGCGAAGGAAGCGGTGTAGCGGGCCACGAGCAGGCCCTGGCCGACGCTGGCGGCGGCCTGCTGGCGGGCCAGGTCCTTGGGGCGCCGCACGAGGCCGAGCGGGGCGAGGCCCGCGGCGATCGCCCCGGACGAGACGAGCACGATCTCGCGCTCACCGCCGCCGCGGCTCTTGGCCAGCGCGTCCACGAGGGCGTCGACGCGGTCGGCGTCCAGGCCCCCCGACGCGGTGGTCAGGGACGAGGACCCGACCTTGACGACGACCCGCTTGGCCTCTGCCACCGACTGCCTTGCCGCTGTCACGCGCTTCCCCACATGGTCCCGATGTTTCCGAACCTGCAATCTACGCGAGTGCGTCCGCGGGGCGCCTGCTCATTCCGAGGGGCGGACCCGGATCTTCCGAGCGGCGGACCCGGAGCGCCCGACGGAGGGGCCGAGGGGAAAAACACCCCCGAGGTTCAGTCTTCTTTGCCCCTTTTTCCGGTGATTGTTGTCACGGAAGATTGCTACGGAGCCACCGCGCGTCATACGGTCAGTGGTCGACTTCCCCCCATTCCCTCATCATCCCCGCCAGGAGCCCACACCCGTGCCCTCTGCCGGACTCGTCCCCCGACGCATCGTGCAGCTCTCCGCGCTGTTCACGATGCTCGCACTCTTCACGACCCAGCTCGTGACCGCGCTGCTCCCCTACGTCCCGGTGTTCATCGCCGCGGCCGCCGCGAACCTCGCGCTCGACATCTATCTGCAGTACAAGCAGCCGGGCCTCCTGTCGCTCCTCGGCAAGATCCGCTTCGACGTCACGGTCCGCCAGCTCCTGCGCGACATGCTGGTCCTGGTCGGCCTGCTGCGCATCGACGGCATAGAGCCACTGGCCGAGCAGTCGCCGCTGACGATCACGCTGCTCGCGTTCTACGCCCTGCACTTCGGCTGCCAGGCCGTCGCCGTGATGGTGCGCCGCACGCGCGCGATGCCGATCGTCACGCGCAACATCGACGCCTCGGCGCTGCACCTGACGGCCGCCCCGCCGCGGATCCTCTCCCGGCGCCAGGCCCACCGGCTGCTGACGTTCTCGGTGCCCACGACGGTCGGTCTGCTGCTCACCGCGGCCACCACGGACGCGTACTGGGGCGGCATCGGCCTCGGCATCTCGATCGCGCTGATCGGCGGCGGCGCCCTGTACCTCGCCACGTGGCTGCTGCCCAAGAAGCGGGCGAAGAACGACGAGCGGGTCATGGAGTGGCTCGACCAGTGGCTGGCCGACTACAAGCCGACGGTCGCCATGTACTTCTCGGGCGGCACGACGTCCGCGTACCAGGCGAACATGTGGCTCTCCACGCTCTCCAAGCTCGACGGCAAGCCGCTGATCGTGCTGCGTGAGCGGTTCATGGTGCAGAAGATCGACGCGACGGACGTCCCGATCATCTGCTTCCCGAAGGTGGCGACGATGTTCTCCCTGGAGACGTCGACGCTGAAGATGATGCTGCACCCGGCGAACGCCGCGAAGACCTCGCAGGTCCTGCGCATCCCGACGATCAAGCACGCCTTCATCAACCACGGCGAGAGCGACAAGCTGTCCTCCTGCAACCCGTACGCGAAGGCCTACGACGAGGTGTGGGTGGCGGGCCCCGCGGCCCGCGACCGCTACCAGCTGGCGGACATCGGCGTCGAGGACAAGGACGTCGTCGAGGTGGGCCGCCCCCAGCTCTCCCCGATCCTGCCGTTCACGGGCGCGCCCACGGGCCCGTACACGACCGTGCTGTACGCCCCCACCTGGGAGGGCTGGGACGGCAACCCGGGCAACACCTCGGTGGTCCTGGCCGGCGAGAACATCGTCCGCGAGCTGCTCGCCGACCCGACCGTGCGTCTGCTCTACAAGCCGCACCCGATGACCGGCTCGCAGGACCCGCGCGCGGGCGCCGCCAACGAGCGCATCAAGGCGATGATCCTCGCGGCCAACACCAAGCGCTCCGGTGCCCGCCCCGGCCCCGAGGCCGTGGCCGAGCTGACGCGCCGCGCCGCGGAGCTGGACAGGCTGACCGCGACCGCGTTCCGCAAGAGCTCGGACGAGCAGGAGCGGATGATGCTCCAGGGCTCCCCCGACGGCGACCAGCAGACCGCCGTGGCCGAGGCGACGGCCGCGTGGGAGGCCGCGTTCTGGGCATCCTTCCCGGAGTGGGAGCACCAGATCATCACGGGCGCGCGCCCGGCGATCTTCTCCTGCTTCAACCAGGCGGACCTGCTGATCAGCGATGTCTCCTCGGTCGTGTCCGACTGGCTGAGCAGCGAGAAGCCGTACGCGGTCGCCAATACGTCGGGCATGTCCGAGGCGGAGTTCCGGGCGAGCTTCCCGACGGTGTCGGCGGCGACGATACTGGCCCCCGAGGCGGACGGCGTGGCGGCCCTCCTGAAGTCCGTGCGCGCCCCGGAGCTGGATTCCCACGCGGAGGCCCGCGCGGAGCTGAAGGAGCACCTCCTGGGCCCCTCGGACCCGCCCTCCCTGGCCCGCTTCAACGCCGCGGCCCTCGCCCTGTGCGCGAAGTCCGACGCCCGCCGCGCCCGCATGGCGTCCCGCATCGACGCGGAGATCCCCGGCCAGCGCGTCGCGGAGGAGGCGGCCGAGGAGACGGCGCAGGACCCGACGGAGTCGAACGGCGCGGAGGACTCGGTCACGGCGTGACCACCACCGTCTGACGGTACGTACGAGGAAGGGCCCCGGAGCTTGTGCTCCGGGGCCCTTCCTCGTACGTGGGGTGACGTACTGCGCGGGGTGACGCGTCCAGCCTAGAACGGCTCGAAGTCGTCGTACGCGCGCTGTGCCTCGTCCCGCTCCGCCTCGCGGTCCCTGCGCCGCTGGGCGGCGGGGCGGGGAGCCTCCAGGCGGTGGTCCTCGCCGCGGCGGCCGAGCATCTCGGCGCCGGCCATCATCGTCGGCTCCCAGTCGAAGACGACCGCGTTCTCCTCGGGGCCGATGGCGACGCCGTCGCCGCTGCGCGCGCCCGCCTTCATCAGCTGGTCCTCGACGCCGAGGCGGCTGAGCCGGTCCGCGAGGTAGCCCACGGCCTCGTCATTGTTGAAGTCGGTCTGGCGCACCCAGCGCTCCGGCTTCTCGCCGCGCACGCGGTAGATGCCGTCGTCCTCACGGGTGACGGTGAAGCCGCTGTCGTCGACGGCCTTGGGGCGGATGACGACGCGGGTCGTCTCCTCCTTCGGCTTCGCGGCACGCGCGGCGGCGACCAGCTCGGCCAGACCGAAGGACAGCTCCTTGAGGCCCTTGTGGGCGACGGCCGACACCTCGAAGACGCGGTAGCCGCGCGCCTCCAGGTCGGGCCGGACCATCTCGGCGAGGTCCTGTCCGTCCGGGACGTCGATCTTGTTGAGGACGACGATGCGCGGACGGTTCTCCAGGCCCGCGCCGTACTGCCGCAGCTCCTCCTCGATGACGTCGAGGTCGGAGACGGGGTCGCGGTCGGACTCCAGGGTCGCCGTGTCGAGTACGTGTACGAGGACACTGCACCGCTCGACGTGCCGCAGGAATTCGAGGCCGAGCCCGCGGCCCTGGCTGGCGCCGGGGATGAGGCCGGGCACATCGGCGACGGTGTAGACGGTGGATCCCGCCGTGACGACGCCGAGGTTGGGGACGAGTGTCGTGAAGGGGTAGTCCGCGATCTTCGGCTTCGCGGCGCTCAGCACGGAGATCAGCGAGGACTTGCCCGCGCTCGGGTAGCCCACAAGGGCGACGTCGGCGACGGACTTGAGCTCCAGGACGAGGTCGCGCTCCTCACCGGGCACGCCGAGCAGCGCGAAGCCGGGTGCCTTGCGCCGGGCGGAGGCGAGGGCCGCGTTGCCGAGGCCGCCGCGGCCGCCCTGGCCGGCGACGAAGATGGTGCCCTGGCCGACCATGTCCGCGAGGACGTTGCCCTGCCCGTCGAGGACGACGGTGCCGTCGGGGACGGGCAGGACGAGGTCCTGGCCGTCCTTGCCGGAGCGGTTGTCACCGGCGCCGGGCTGGCCGTTGGTGGCCTTGCGGTGCGGGCTGTGGTGGTAGTCGAGCAGCGTGGTGACGTCCTGGTCGACGACCAGGATGACGTCACCGCCACGGCCGCCGTTGCCGCCGTCCGGGCCGCCGAGCGGCTTGAACTTCTCACGGTGAACGGAGGCACAGCCGTGGCCTCCGCTACCCGCGGCGACATGCAGCTCGACGCGGTCCACGAAGGTGGTCATGGTTCAGTGCCTCCAGAAACGTGCGGGAATGTCTCTTACGTAACACGCGAAAGGCGGACCCGCTTCCCCGACGGGGAAGTGAGGTCCGCCTCGCGAAAGGAACCGATCAGGCGACCGGAACGATGTTCACGACCTTGCGGCCACGGTGGGTGCCGAACTCAACCGCACCGGCGTCGAGCGCGAACAGCGTGTCGTCCTTGCCGCGGCCGACACCCGAGCCCGGGTGGAAGTGCGTACCGCGCTGGCGGACCAGGATCTCACCGGCGTTGACGACCTGACCGCCGAAGCGCTTCACGCCGAGCCGCTGAGCATTGGAGTCGCGACCGTTCCGAGTGGACGATGCGCCCTTCTTGTGTGCCATCTTGTCTCAGTCCCTTACTTCGCAGCCGTGGGGATACCGGTGACCTTGATCGCCGTGTACTGCTGGCGGTGACCCTGGCGACGGCGGTAGCCGGTCTTGTTCTTGTAGCGAAGAATGTCGATCTTCGCGCCCTTGTGGTGGTCCACGACCTCGGCCGTGACCTTGATACCGGCAAGCACCCACGGGTCGCTCGTCACGGCGTCACCGTCGACAACGAGCAGGGTCGAGAGCTCGACCGTGTCGCCAACCTCGGCGGTGGGAATCTTGTCAACCTCAACGATGTCGTCGACAGCAACCTTGTGCTGGCGACCACCGCTGCGCACGATGGCGTACACGCGGATCTCTCTTTCGCTCGGAACGGGACCCCCGCAGTCCAGCCACCCACGAAAGCAGGCGGCCTCTCCCGACCCGGAAGCAGTGCCCGCGGCTCAGGAGGAAAAGGGTTTACAGGGGGCGGGCGTGCATAGGAACACGCCGACAGTCAAGGTTACGGGGCCCGGACCGAAGGGTCAAACCGGCCCCGCACCCCCGCTCACGTGGTCGGCTTCTCACCGTCCGGCGGCAGCGGCTTGACGCCCTTGCACAGGTCGGTCCTGTCGGAGGTGCCCGGCCAGGCGACGGCCCGCGTGCGGTTGAAGTGCGAGCGGTAGGTGTCGTGCACCGAGTCGTCGTCGACCTTGACGATCGCCTCGTCGTTCTCGCGCAGGGCGGGCGCCGTGTAGTTCTGCGAGCCCGTGAAGGAGACCTTGTTCCGCTTGCCGTCGTACATGCCGTCGATGAGCAGGTACTTCGAGTGGATGATGTAGGGCGTCGTCAGCCTGGCGCCGGGGCGCAGCGGGTCCCTGTCGTCGTTGTAGCAGCGCACGGAGGGGCCGCCGGACTTGTGGAGCTGCTCCCAGGTGCCGGGGGTGCCGCCCTGGCTCTTGGCGCTGTCCGTCTCGGCGTACAGGATGCTCACGTCGCAGCCGGCCTTCTTCAGCGAGACCAGCTTGTCGGCGATCTGCTTCCGCGTGATCTTGAAGATGGCGGCGCGGACCTTGGTGCGACGCGTCACACCTGCCGAGTCCTTGTAGGTGCACTTGATGTTGTTCATGACCGAGTACATGGTGTCGGTCTCGTTGACCGTGCCGTTGCGCGGGAAGAAGTACGTCTTGTAGCGGCCGCTGCTGACCGTGCGGTAGTCCCAGTCCTGCCAGCGCTTGCCGAGCATGTCGGCGAAGTAGTCGGCGTACGCGTCGTACATGGCGGGGTTGTTCGGCAGGAGCAGCGCGTCGTTGAAGAACTTCGTGTGCGCGGACGGCGTCGAGTTCGACGTGGTCTGTACGACGACGTCCCTGGCGCCCTTGACCTGCGAGAACAGCCAGAACTTGTTGTGCATGATCGACTTGCCGTACCGCGGGTCGCCGAGGCAGGACTTCCCGGTCGGGCAGAGCGTCACGAAGGACGGCCTGCTCTTGCTCGTGCCGAGCGCCTGCATGAGCCGGGGGAACGAGTTGTTCGTGGGCCGGTCGCTCTTGCTGGTCTCGTCGAGCAGGACCTGGACGTGCACACCGCGCTTCTTGGCGGCCACGAGCGCGTCGACGATCGGGGCCTCCCACACGTGGTAGACCGCGACCTTGATCGTCGAGCCGGGCACCGCCGCGTTCGTCAGCTCGATCAGCCGGGTGCGGATCGCGTGCTGCTGGTCGACGCCGCCCTTCGGATCGTTGAAGATCGGACCTTCGGTCCAGGTGGGTGACGTGTCCGCCGACGCGGTCCCCACGGAGCCCGCCGCCTGGATCCCCGCCGCCGACAGGACCGTGGCCAGCGCCACCGCCTGGCGTCCGCCCTTGGCCGGCTTCGCCGCACGGTGCCGTCCCGTGCCTCGCAGGCGCGCGTGCGCCATCTGTCATCCCTCCCTGACGCCGGCGCGCGGGCTCCCCACGCGCGCGCTCACGTCTCTGTTCACCCGTCAGACCGCATGAGTTTTACAGGTAGTTGTCCCTTACTCAAAGACCATGGTGGCCGGTTCACGCTTTCGAGCTGTGGTGCGCCGTTTCCCGGACACAGCGGTGCCCCCCTGTCCGGCCATTCCGGCCGGACAGGGGGGCACCGGGTCGCGAAGAGCGGTCAGCTCTCGTCGGCGGCGGTCGCGGAGACGCCGGACGGCGCCTGCTCGGCCGCCGCGGCCTTCTTCGTCGTCGCCTTCGACGCCTTCTTGGCCGTCGTCTTCTTGGCAGCCGTCTTCTTGGCCACGGTCTTCTTGGCGGCGGCCTTCTTCGCGGGCGCCTTCTTGGCGGCCTTACGCGCCGTCTTCTTCGCCGGAGCGGCTTCCTCGGCGGGGGCCTCGGCCTCGGCCGCGGGCTTCTCCGACTCCGCCTTCTCCGACTCCGCCTTCACCGGCTCGGCCTTCTCCGCCGACGGGACGACCACGACGGCCGCCTCCTCCGACGCGGTCGGCGCGGTGGCCTTGCGCACCGCACGGCGGCGCGGACGGGCCGGAGCGGCGTCGGCGACGGGCGCCTCGGCCACCGGCTCGGCGACGGGCTCCGCCACCGGCTCGGCCTTGGGTGCCGGAGCGACGACCACCTCGGCGGCCTCGGGCTCGGTCTCCGCGGCCTTCGGCGAACCGGCGGGCGACGTCGCCTTGCGGACGGCGCGACGGCGCGTACGTCCCTTCGGCGCGGCGTCCTCCGCGGGGGCCGCGGGGACGTCGTGCGCCGCGTGGACGGCCTCAGGGGTGCCCACGATCGGGTCCTCGGCGGCCGGCGCCTCGGTGCGCGCGACGTCGGACTCGACGACGGGGACCTCGGCCCCGGCGGTCTCCGCCTCGGCCCTGGCGGCCCTCTCAGCGGCCCTCTCGGCCGCCTTCTCGGCAGCCCTGGCCCTCTTGCCCGACCGCTTCGGCGTCTCCGACCTGGGGGCCTCCACGGCCTCCACGGCCTCCTCGGGAGCGGCTTCGGCACGGGGAGCGCCCGCCGGGGCCGAGGCCCGCCGCGTCGCCCTGCGCCGGGAGCGGCCACCGCGCGAAGCGGCGGCCTCGGCCTCGGCCGCGCTGCTGTACAGCTCCTCGTCCGGGACGAACTCGGGCTCGGGCAGCGCCACCGGAGCGGCGATCTCCGCCGCGAGGTCGGCCTCGGTCTCGGCGATGTCGGCGACATCGACGCCGTCGGCCTCGTGCTCGTGAGTGTGCTCGTGACCGTGGTCCTGCTGGTCCGCGCCGCCACGCCCGCGCTTCTTGCGCTTGCCGCCGCCACCGGCGGAGGTCGGCTGCTCCATGTGGACGATGACGCCGCGGCCGTTGCAGTGCACGCACGTCTCGGAGAAGGACTCGAGGAGGCCCTGACCGACACGCTTACGGGTCATCTGGACCAGGCCGAGCGAGGTGACCTCGGCGACCTGGTGCTTCGTACGGTCGCGCCCGAGGCATTCGAGCAGACGGCGCAGGACCAGATCGCGGTTGGACTCCAGGACCATGTCGATGAAGTCGATGACGACGATGCCGCCCAGGTCGCGCAGGCGCAGCTGGCGCACGATCTCCTCGGCCGCTTCGAGGTTGTTCCTCGTCACGGTCTCTTCGAGGTTGCCGCCCTGACCGGTGAACTTGCCGGTGTTGACGTCGACGACGATCATCGCCTCGGTCTTGTCGATCACCAGCGAGCCGCCGCTCGGCAGCCAGACCTTGCGGTCCAGGGCCTTCGCGAGCTGCTCGTCGATGCGGTACGTCGCGAAGACGTCGACCTCGGACGTCCACCTGGAGAGGCGGTCCGCCAGGTCGGGCGCGACGTGCGAGACGTATCCGTGGATGGTCTCCCACGCGTCGTCACCGCTGACGATGACCTTGGAGAAGTCCTCGTTGAAGATGTCGCGGACCACGCGGACGGTCATGTCCGGCTCGCCGTACAGCAGGCCCGGCGCGCTCGTGGAGGCCGCCTTCGCCTTCTTCTGGATGTCCTCCCACTGGCCCTGCAGACGCTCGACGTCGCGGCGCAGCTCGTCCTCGCTGGCGCCCTCGGCGGCGGTGCGCACGATGACGCCCGCGTCCTCGGGGACGATCTTCTTGAGGATGGTCTTCAGACGCGCGCGCTCGGTGTCGGGCAGCTTGCGGCTGATACCGGTCATCGACCCCTCGGGGACGTAGACCAGGTAACGGCCGGGCAGCGAGACCTGGCTGGTCAGGCGGGCGCCCTTGTGGCCCATCGGGTCCTTCGTGACCTGTACGAGGACCGACTGGCCGGACTTCAGGGCGGACTCGATACGCCGGGGGCCGTTGGCCATGCCGAGCGCCTCGAAGTTGACCTCACCGGCGTAGAGCACCGCGTTGCGGCCCTTGCCGATGTCGATGAACGCGGCCTCCATGGACGGCAGTACGTTCTGGACCTTGCCCAGGTAGACGTTGCCGACGTAGCTGGTGGCCTGCTCCTTGTTGACGTAGTGCTCGACGAGCACGTTGTCCTCGAGGACGCCGATCTGGGTGCGCTCGCCGTTCTGGCGGACGACCATCACGCGCTCGACGGCCTCGCGGCGCGCCAGGAACTCGGCCTCGGTGATGATCGGCACCCGGCGGCGGCCCTGCTCGCGGCCCTCGCGGCGGCGCTGCTTCTTGGCCTCCAGGCGCGTCGAGCCCTTGATGGACTGGACCTCGTCGGCGCCGGTGCCGAGCTCGCGCTCCTCCTTCTTACGGGGCTCGCGGACCTTCACGACCGTGCGCTCGGGGTCGCCGTCGGCCGGCTCGCCCTCGGGGGAGTCACCGGCGCGACGGCGGCGGCGACGGCGGCGACGGCTGCTGCTGGAGCCGGCACCACCGGCATCCGAACCCATGTCGTCCGCGTCCTCGGCGTCCTCGGCGGCCTGCTCGGCGGTGTCCTCGGCGTCCTGCTCCGCCTGCTCGGCGGCGACGGTGTCGTCGTCGGCCTCGGCCGCGGTGTCGTGCTGCTCGCCGTCCTGGTCGGCCAGGTCACCGCGGCGACGGCGACGGCCACCGCGGCGGCGACGGCGGCCCTGGCGCTCGCCGGACTCCTCCGTGTCGTCGTCGGAGCCGTCGGAGCCGGCCTGCTCGGCGGCGACGTCCTCGGCCTCGTCGGCCGGCTGCTCCTCGACGGCCTTGACGGGCTCCCGCTCCTCCACGGCGGCGGGCTGCTCGTCCGCGGCGCGACGGCGGCGGCGACGGCGCGGGGCCGTCTCCTCCTCGGCCACGGGGGCGGGGGCGGGGGCGGCGGTGGGCTCCTCGACGGGCTCCTCCGCGGCCTCTGCGGCGGCCGCGGCGGCGGCGCGCTCCGGGGTCTGGAACATCGGCGCGGCGAACACCGGCGCCTGGAACACGGCGACGGCGGGGCGGGCGGGCTTACGGCCGCCCTCACCGGACTCGTCGGCGACCTGGGCCTTGCGGGCCTTGTGACCGGCGGGCGCGGAGAATCCGGCGGCCGCGGTCTTGCGGGTGGCGCGACGGCGACGGCCACGGGGGGCGTCGTCCTCGACGGGCTCGGCGGGGGCCTCCTGGACGGGGGCGGGCTGCTCGACGGCCTTCTCCGCGGCCTTCGGCTCACCGGCGGGCGCGGAGGCCCGACGGGTGGCACGACGGCGCGCACGCGGCGCGGGAGCACCCTCGTCGACGACCGGCTCGGTCTCGGCGGCCGCGGTGGCGGCGGGCGCCTCCTCGACAGCGGCGGGCGCGTCCTCCGCGGCGCCCTGGGGCGCACCGGCGGGCGCGGAGGCCCGACGTGTCGCACGACGGCGGGCACGCGGCGCGGGCGCGGCCTCCTCGGCCTCTTCCGCCTCTACGACGGCGGGCGCCGACGCCTCGACAACAGGCTCCGCCACCTCGGCGGCGACCTCCGGCGCACCTGTGGGCGCGGAAGCACGACGCGTCGCACGACGGCGCGCACGGGGCGCAGACGCGGCCTCCTCGGCCTCATCAGCGTCGGGCACGGAAACCTCGACGGCCGGCCGCTCTACCTCGGCGGCGGCTTCCGGCGCGCCAGCGGGCGCGGAAGCGCGGCGGGCGGCACGACGGCGGGCAGGCGCAGCCTCCTCGGCCTCATCAGCGGCGGGCGCGGACGTCTCGGCGACCGGCTCCGCCACCTCGGCGGCGGCTTCCGGCGCACCAGCGGGCGCGGAAGCGCGACGGCGCGCACGCGGGGCAGGCGCGGCCTCCTCGGCTTCTTCGGCCTCTTCAGCGGCGGGCGCGGACGCCTCGACGGCGGCTTCCGGAGCACCAGTGGGCGCGGAAGCACGACGCGTCGCACGGCGGCGCGCACGCGGAGCGGGTGCGGCCTCCTCAGTCTCCTCAGCCTCTTCGGCCTCTTCGGCCTCTTCGACGACGGGTGCGGGCGCCTCGGCGGCGGCTTCCGGCGCACCAGCGGGCGCGGAAGCGCGGCGGGCCGCACGTCGGCGGGCACGCGGGGCGGGCGCGGGCTCCTCAGTCTCTTCGGCCTCTTCAGCGGCGGGCGCGGGCGCCTCGGCGACCGGCTCCTCGGCGGCGGCCTGCGGCGCACCCGTGGGCGCGGAAGCATGACGCGTCGCACGGCGGCGCGCACGCGGGGCGGGCGCGGCCTCCTCGGCGACGGGTTCGGCGGCGGACTCGGCGCCGGACTCGGTGGCCTCGGTCAGCTCTTCGGTCTCTTCGACCTCTTCGGCAGCGGGGGTGGCCGGTATGGCCGGCGCCGCGGCTTTCGCGGTCCCCGCGGGCGGGCCCGCGGGGCGCGATGCCGCGCGGCGCCGACGGCGCGGCGGAAGGGTGTCGCTGGGACTGTTGTTCTGCGAGCCCTCAGTGGGTTCGTTCGGCTCAAGCATGCGGGCGGTTCTCCCGTCACGCTCCCGGGCGCCGCGCCTGGTCCGGTGATGTACGCGGCTCGCGCTAGATGCGCGGGGCCGCCATCCGGGGGCGTGGGCGCCGCACGGGAGCTCTCTATGTCTTGTCTCGCCGGTTCCGTACGCCCAAATGCGAACGGCCTGGCGAAAGTCTCGGTCAGTGCGCTGCCCGACCCAGGTGGCTCCCGAGTACGAGGGCTGCGCTTTGACGTACGTCCTTAACGGGGGCCTTCCGGCGCCGGCGCCTTCGCGGCGGCAGAGACGGCGGCCGTGGGTGTGGCGGCCGTGACTGCCTCGCGGTCGGGCGCGAGCGGGTCGGTCACCGTGCCGGTCTCTTCATCGAAAAGCCCCTGCGCCAGCCTGGTCACCGCTGCGGGGACCGGCGGCGCCAGGTCGGCCACAGCTCGGAGACCGGACAGGACGTCGTCAGGTCGTACGGCAGGTGTCACGTGCCGAACAACCAGCCGCAGTATCGCACAGGGCTTGTCGCTCGGCCTATCGGTGTCGCGCGTGATCACTTCACCGTCAGTGATCGCTTCACCGTCGTTGATCGCTTCCAGGCCGACGACCGCCGCGCGCGCGTCGAAGGTGCGCATGCCGTTCTTCGTGCGGCGCTGCACCTCGACCGTCTCGGCGGCGCGGAACAGCTCGGCCGCGCGCTGGGCCTCCGCGGGCTCCACGCCGTCGAGGCGCAGCTCCCAGATGGAGGCGGTGAGCCGGTCGGCGAGGCCCGAGGTGCGGGACTCGACGGCGTCGGTGATGTCCAGACCGTCCGGCAGCGATTCGTTGAGCAGATCGCGCAGTCGGTCGGGGTCGCGCGGTGCGGTGAGCGCGATCTCCAGATACTCGGCCTCGCTGCCCGTGCCGGTGGGTGCGGCATTGGCGTACGACACCTTCGGGTGCGGGGTGAACCCCGCCGAGTACGCCATGGGCACCTCGGCGCGGCGCAGCGCACGCTCGAAGGCGCGCTGGAAGTCACGGTGGCTGGTGAACCGGAGGCGGCCGCGCTTGGTGTAGCGCAGTCGGATGCGCTGCACCGCGGGTGCGGGCGGCGGGCCTTCGGGCTGTCGCTTGCCCAGTGTCGTCAGTCCTTCGTGAGTGCGGTCGTACTGCTACCTAGAGTACGTCCCCCGGGCGTGTCAGGTTCCCGCCGGGCCACCGGTACGGGGACGGGCTCCCCCGGCGTCGCCGCCACCGGCACCGGCTGCCTCTGTGCTCCGAACAGCATGCGCCGCACGTCGGCCCGCGCCTGGCGCACGCTCTCGCGTGCGGCGGAGAGGGCCTGCCGGGTGGCGCGGCGGGCCTCCTTGACGGCCTTGGCGGCGGGGCGCCACACCGCGTCGCGGACGACGTGTCCGACGGGTGTGAGGACGGATCGGTACGCCCACCGCACCGGCTCTACGAAGATCCACCGAAGGAGTTCGGCCAGGAAGCGGCCGACGACGAGGGAGATGTGCCCGGCGATGCGCCAGGCGTGTCCGAGCGCGTCGCCGATCTCACGCGCGACGACGGCGACGGCCCGTCCGACGGGCGCGAGGACCCAGCGCCACACGGCGACGGCGGGCGCGACGAAGATCCAGCGGCACAGCGCCGAGACGACGGTCCAGATGCCGCGTGCCAGCCAGTCGACGCCCGCTCCGATGCCGCGCGCGAGCCAGGCGATGCCGTGCCCGATCGGGGTCAGGACGGCCTCGTACAGCCACACCGCCGGGACGACGATCAGGACCCGGCCCAGCCAGGCGAGGGCGATGCCGACCGGCACGACCACGTACCGCCACAGGCCCACCCACGGCCACACGAAGACCGCCTTGAACAGCCAGGTCAGGACGGCGCCGATGCCGCGTCCGGCCGCCGCCGCTCCGGTGCCGACGGCCCGTGCGAGCCAGGCGATGCCATGGCCGATCGGGGTCAGCACGCGCGCGTAGAGCCACGCGGCCGGGATCGCGACGAGGTGGCGCCACAGCCACGCGCAGCCCGCGCCGATGCCGAGCGCCAGGGCTGTGACGCCCCGGCCGATGCCCAGCGCCAGCCAGGCGATGCCGTGCCCGATCGGCGTCAGGACAGCCTCGTACAGCCACACCGCCGGGACGACGATCAGGACCCGGCCCAGCCAGGCGAGGGCGATGCCGACCGGCACGACCACGTACCGCCACAGGCCCACCCACGGCCACACGAAGACCGCTTTGAGCAGCCAGGTGAGGACGGTGCCGATAGCCCGTCCTACCGGGCGCAGGGCCCTGAAGTAGAGGAAGCGGCCGCAGACGGCGAGCGCGTCCCAGACCAGGCGCACCGGCACGACGAATACCAGCACCACGATCCGCACCGGCAGGCGAATGGCGACGGCGAGACAGCCTTCGGCCTGCTCGGGCCGGCGCTCGGCCTGCCCCGGCGGCGGCTGACGCACAGCCTCGTGGGGAGGGCGTTTTTCCAGGTCCATGTCGTCCTAGACGCGTGGGAGTCCGGTTCGGATCCAGTACCGCAGCTTTCCGCCCCGCTCGTCCTCGAATACGCCGCCCGCGGCCTCGATGACCTTGCGTGAACCGGTGTTGTCGGTGTCGCAGGTCACCAGGACGGTTTCCAGGCCGAATCGGGCGGCGTACGGCAGGCAGGCGCGCAGCATCTCGGTGGCGTGGCCCCGGCGGCGCGCGGTGGGGCGGACGTCGTAGCCGATGTGGCCGCCGTACTCGCGCAGGAAACGGGTGTTGATGCTGTGGCGGACGGCGACGCGGCCGAGGTAGTCGGTGCCGTCGACGTACCAGAGAGTCGTGACGGGGACGGCGAGCGGCCCGTCGGTGTGCTCGGCGGCGCGGCGCGTCTCGGCGACGTACCGCTCGAAGACGACGGGGTCGTGCCACTTGTCGCCGTAGTCGCGCAGGGTGCGGCCGAGCGTCGAGTCGTCGTCGGGCCCGCCCCGCCCCTCGGCCCGGAACTCCTCCATCGCGGCGATGTAGGAGCGGTGCACCAGGACGGTGGGCGGGGTGAGTCGAGGCATGTGTCTGTGCCGCTGCCTTTACTTCACGACCGTGAGCGGCAGCAGCTTCTTGCCGGTGGGGCCGATCTGGATGTGCGTGTCCATCTGCGGGCAGACGCCGCAGTCGAAGCACGGCGTCCAGCGGCAGTCCTCGACCTCGGTCTCGTCGAGCGAGTCCTGCCAGTCCTCCCAGAGCCAGTCCTTGTCGAGACCGGAGTCCAGGTGGTCCCAGGGCAGGACCTCTTCGTACGTACGCTCGCGCGTGGTGTACCAGTCGACGTCGACGCCCATCTCGGGCAGCGTCTTGTCGGCGCACCGCATCCAGCGCTCGTAGCTGAAGTGCTCGCGCCAGCCGTCGAAGCGGCCGCCTTCCTCGTAGACGGCGCGGATGACGGCGCCGATGCGGCGGTCGCCGCGCGAGAGGAGGCCCTCGACGATGCCGGGCTTGCCGTCGTGGTAGCGGAAGCCGATCGAGCGGCCGTACTTCTTGTCGCCGCGGATCTTGTCGCGGAGCTTCTCCAGGCGGGCGTCGGTCTCCTCGGCGGAGAGCTGCGGGGCCCACTGGAAGGGGGTGTGCGGCTTGGGGACGAAGCCGCCGATCGACACCGTGCAGCGGATGTCGTTCGCTCCGGAGACCTCGCGGCCCTTCTGGATGACCTTCGTCGCCATGTCGGCGATCTGGAGGACGTCGTCGTCGGTCTCGGTGGGCAGGCCGCACATGAAGTACAGCTTCACCTGGCGCCAGCCGTTGCCGTACGCCGTCGAGACGGTGCGGATGAGGTCTTCCTCGGACACCATCTTGTTGATGACCTTGCGCAGCCGCTCGGAGCCGCCCTCGGGGGCGAAGGTCAGGCCGGACCTGCGGCCGTTCCTGGTCAGCTCGTTGGCGAGGTCGACGTTGAAGGCGTCGACGCGGGTCGAGGGGAGGGACAGGCCGATCTTGTCCTCCTCGTACCGGTCGGCGAGGCCCTTGGCTACGTCGGCGATCTCGCTGTGGTCCGCGGAGGAGAGCGAGAGCAGGCCGACCTCTTCGAAGCCGGTCGCCTTCAGGCCCTTCTCGACCATGTCGCCGATGCCGGTGATGCTTCGCTCCCGCACGGGGCGCGTGATCATGCCGGCCTGGCAGAAACGGCAGCCGCGGGTGCAGCCGCGGAAGATCTCGACGGACATGCGCTCGTGGACGGTCTCCGCGAGCGGGACGAGGGGCTGCTTGGGGTAGGGCCACTCGTCGAGGTCCATGACGGTGTGCTTGGACACCCGCCACGGCACGCCCGACCTGTTGGGTACGACGCGTCCGATCCGCCCGTCGGGGAGGTACTCGACGTCGTAGAACGCCGGGATGTACACGCTGCCCGTCTTCGCGAGGCGGAGCAGCACCTCCTCGCGGCCGCCGGGGCGGCCCTCCGCCTTCCAGGCGCGGATGATCTCGGTCATGTCGAGCACGGCCTGCTCGCCGTCGCCGATGATCGCGGCGTCGATGAAGTCGGCGATCGGCTCGGGGTTGAACGCGGCGTGGCCGCCCGCGAGCACGATCGGGTCCTCGACGGTGCGGTCCTTGGCCTCCAGCGGGATGCCCGCGAGGTCGAGGGCGGTCAGCATGTTGGTGTAGCCCAGCTCGGTGGAGAAGCTGAGCCCGAAGACGTCGAAGGCGCCGACGGGCCGGTGCGAGTCCACGGTGAACTGCGGTACCCCGTGCTCCCGCATCAGGGCCTCCAGGTCCGGCCACACGCTGTACGTGCGCTCGGCGAGGACGCCCGGCCGTTCGTTCAGGACCTCGTAGAGGATCATGACGCCCTGGTTGGGCAGCCCGACCTCGTACGCGTCCGGGTACATGAGCGCCCAGCGGACGTCGCAGGAGTCCCACGGCTTGACGGTGGAGTTCAGCTCACCACCGACGTACTGGATGGGCTTCTGCACATGCGGGAGCAGAGCTTCGAGCTGTGGGAAGACCGATTCAGACATCGTGAACCTTCATGAGCTGGCAGGGATGACCATCCAGCGTACCCCGGCGTTCAGCCGCCGAGCGCCGCCCTCACCTTCCGCCGGGACGCATCGGCCCACACCTGCGGCAGCTCCCGCTCGCGGTCCGCCGCGCTCGCCTCCTCCTGGCCGTACAGGAGGCCCCAGGTGAAGGCGGACTCCCCCGCCAGGTGGGCCTGGACCGCCAGGGCGCGCAGGGCGTCGCGGGCGACCACGCTGTCCTGGTGGTCGCCGAGCACGGTCTGTACGGCTTTCATCCGCTTCGCGAACCGCTCGGCGGGCCCGCCGAGCGCGGGGACGGCCGCCTCGCCCGCGTACCGGGCGCGCTTGGCGGCCTTGCGGGCGGCGTGCATGGCCTGGTCCCGCTCCTCGCCGGAGGACAGCGCGAGGGCGTGCCGGACGCGGGCGGCGAGGCGCGCGTACTCCTTGAGGAGCGCCTTGGGGAGCGCCTTGCCGGGGGGCTCGGAGGCGGCGGGGCGCAGTGGGGGCGCGGCGAGCAGGGCGTCGACGGCGTCCAGGAGCGCGAGGTAGCGCTTGCTCTCAAGGACGGCGACCGTTCTGCCGCGCGAGCCGGTGCGGCGGGCCACGGACCAGACGCGGAGCCGGCCGCGCACCGGGCCCAGGAGGAGGGTCCTCGGCAGCGCGCCGACGCGGGCGGTGAGCCGTTCGGCGAGGACTTCCTGGTCGCGGTCGACGCCCAGCTCCCCGGCGAGCCACTTGAGTTCGTCGCCGACCGCGTCGGTGACCGTCCGGTCGAGGATCTTGCGGTACGACGTGAAGGCGCTGCGCATCCGCCGGGTGGCGACCCGCATCTGGTGCACGGAGTCGGGCAGGTCGCGGCGGACGGCGGGGTCCAGGGAGACGATCGCGTCGCGCTGGGCGCGGAGGTAGGCGACGACGTGGTCGCCGGCGGTTCCGGGTCCGTCCCCGACGGTTTCCCGCACGGCCTCGGCGACGGCCTCGCTCTTCCCGGCCTTCTTTCCGCTCCTGACGGCGCCTTCGGCGGGCCGGTCGGCCTTACGTCCCGTCCGTACCTTCTCCTTGGGCGCGGTCTCCTTGGGCGCGGTCTCCGTCAGCGCCCTGCCCAGCTTCGACGACGAGGAGGAGCGTCGTACGCCCGCCTTCCTCAGCTTCTTCTCGACCTTGTCGAGGAGCGCGGGGTCGCCGCCGTCGGCCAGCTCCACCTCGATCTCGGACCACGCGGCCGTGCCACCGCCCGCGGTGAGCCGCTCGGCCCGTACCGCGTCGATGCTGACCTCCGCGAGCAGCGCGCCCCGCGCGTCGACGAGGTGGCGGAGGTTCCGCGCGGACAAGAGGTGGACGAGGGGGGCGAGTTCGGTCTCGCGGATCCGGGAGCGCACGAGGCCGAGGAGGGCGCGGGGCACCTCGTCGGAGAGCGGCGCGTGGATCTCGTCGCGCACGCCCTCGGCGAGCGACACGGGCAGCTTCAGGTGCCAGCCCTCGTCCGCGCCGCCGGTGCGGCGGCGCAGCGTGATCGAGGCGGCGGCCAGGCGTTCGTCTGGGGTGTCCCAGTAGACGGCGTCCAGTTCGACGACGCCTCTGTCGACGACGTCCCCGACCCCGGCCACGCCGGTCAGGTCGGGCAGCTCCGCGTCCGCCCCGACGTCGTACTTCCGCTCGATCTCGCGCTTCGTCTCCGCCATGAACCGAATCTAGACGTGAAGCACGACGCGGGGCAGGTCATCGGTGGGACTACGCCGACATCGGCCGCTGGACCTTGATCGACTGGAGCAGTCCGACGGCCACCCAGACCGCGAACATCGACGAGCCTCCGTAGCTGACGAAGGGCAGCGGAAGGCCCGCGACCGGCATGATGCCCAGCGTCATCCCGATGTTCTCGAAGGACTGGAACGCGAACCAGGCGATGATGCCGGCGGCGACGATCGTGCCGTACAGCTCGGTCGTCTCGCGGGCGATGCGGCAGGCGCGCCACAGGACGACGCCGAGCAGGACCAGGATCGCGCCCGCGCCCATGAAGCCGAGTTCCTCGCCCGCGACGGTGAAGACGAAGTCGGTCTGCTGCTCGGGGACGAACTGCCCGGTGGTCTGCGAGCCGTTGAACAGGCCCGTGCCGGTCAGGCCGCCCGAGCCGATGGCGATGCGGGCCTGGTTGGTGTTGTAGCCGACGCCCGCCGGGTCGAGCGCGGGGTTGGCGAAGGCCGCGAAGCGGGCGATCTGGTAGTCGTCGAGGACGCCGAGCTGCCATATGGCGACGCCACCGGCGACGCCGGTGCCGAGCAGCCCGAAGACCCAGCGGTTGGAGGCGCCCGAGGCGAGCAGCACGCCGATCACGATCATCGCCATCACCATGACCGAACCGAGGTCGGGCATGAGCAGGACGATCACTATCGGCACGGCGGCCAGGCCGAGGGCCTGCACGACGGTGCGGTGGTCGGGGTGGTCCTTGTCACCCGCGTCCACGCGGGCGGCGAGCAGCATCGCCATGCCCAGGATGATCGTGATCTTCACGAACTCGGAGGGCTGGAGCGAGAAGCCGCCGCCGAGCACGATCCACGCGTGGGCGCCGTTGATGGTCGCGCCGAGCGGGGTGAGCACGAGCAGGACCAGGAAGACGGAGATGCCGTAGAGGATCGGCACGGCCGTGCGCAGTGTGCGGTGGCCGAGCCAGACGGTGCCGATCATCAGGGCGAAGCCGATGCCGGTGTTCAGGAGGTGCTTGAGCGCGAAGGCGTACGGGTCGTCGCCGACCAGCTCGGTGCGGTTGCGGGTCGCCGAGTAGACGAGCGCGGTGCCGATCATGGAGAGCGCGATCGCCGCGAGCAGCATCGGCCAGTCGAGCCGGCGCACTATCGAGTCACGGGCCAGGAGCCGCGACATGTTGGAGCGCTCGGGGCCGTACCCGGAGACGGAGAAGCCACTGCCGGTCATCAGTCCCGCCTCCAGTCGGCCGGGGCGCCGGCCAGCTCCTGCTGCTCGTCCGGCTCCTTGGGTGCCTCGGGCTTGTAGGGCTTGATCTTCGGAGGGTCGATGGAGCCGTCGCTCTCGATCTTCGGCAGGCTCTTCTGCGGCTCGGGCAGGAGCGCCTTCTTCTTGTCCTGCTTGCCGCTGTCGTCGAGGCCGTAGATCGCGTCGTAGATCTTGCGGACGGCGGGTCCGGAGGCGCCGGAGCCCGTGCCGCCCTGGGAGATCGTCATGACGATCGTGTAGTCCTTGGTGTAGGTCGCGAACCACGAGGTGGTCTGCTTGCCGTAGACCTCGGCGGTACCCGTCTTGGCGTGCATCGGGATCTTGTCCTGTGGCCAGTTCTGGAACCGCCAGGCCGCCGTGCCGCGCGTCGCGACGTCCGCGAGGGCACCGTCTATGTCCCTCTGGAGCTGGGCGTCCATGGGCAGCTTGCCGTGCGACCGCGGCTGGATCTCCCGGACCTGCTTGCCGTCGGCGCTGATGATCGCCTTGCCGACGGTGGGGTCGTAGAGGGTGCCGCCGTTGGCGATGGCGGAGTAGATCGTCGCCATCTGTATCGGCGTGACGAGGGTGTCGCCCTGGCCGATGGAGTAGTTGACGGAGTCACCGGCGCGCATCTTCATGCCTTCGAGGCAGTTCTCGTACGCGATGCGCGCGGCGTAGTCGCCGCCGGTCTTCTTGCCCTGCTTGCACCAGGCGTCCTTGTTGGCCTTCCAGTAGTCCTTCTTCCACTTGCGGTCGGGGACGCGGCCGGTGACCTCGTTGGGGAGGTCGATGCCGGTCTCCTTGCCGAGGCCGAACTGGTGAGCGGTCCTGTAGAACCAGTCCTTGGCGTCGGGCCTCGGCTTGTTGCCGCCGTCCCTGGCCCACTGGTCGTGCGAGAGCTTGTAGAAGACGGTGTCGCAGGAGACTTCGAGCGCCTTGCCGAGGGTGATGGCGCCGTGGCCCTTGGACTCGAAGTTCTTGAAGGTCTGGCCGCCGATCGAGTACGAGCTGGGGCACGGGTAGAGGGCGTTGAAGTCGTAGCCCGCGTTCACGGCGGCGGTCGTCGGGATGACCTTGAAGATCGAGCCGGGGGCCGCCTGGCCCTGGATGGCGCGGTTCAGCAGCGGGTAGTTGGACTTCTTGCCGGTGAGCTGGGCGTAGTCCTTGCCGGAGATGCCGCCGACCCAGGCGTTCGGGTCGTACGTCGGGTTGGAGGCCATGGAGACGACGCGGCCGGTCTTGTTCTCCATGACGACGACGGCGCCCGCGTCGGCCTTGTAGTTCTCGCCGGTGTTCTTGTCGAACTCCTCGCGGGCCTTCTTCATCGCGTCGTTCAGCCAGTACTCGGAGACGGCCTGGACACGCGCGTCGATGCTGGTGACGACGTTCGCCCCGGGCTCGGCCTCGTCGGACCTGGCCTTGCCGATGACGCGGCCGAGGTTGTCGACCTCGTAGCGGGTCACGCCCGCCTTGCCGCGCAGCTGCTTGTCGTACGTCCGTTCAAGACCGGAGCGGCCCACCTGGTCGGAGCGGAGGAACGGGGAGTCGGTGTCCTTGGCCTTGTCGATCTCGTCGTCGGTGACGGGCGAGAGGTAGCCGAGGACCTGCGCGGTGTTGGAGTTGCCGGGCGCGGGATAGCGGCGTACGGCGGTGGGTTCGGCGGTGATGCCGGGGAAGTCCTCGGAGCGCTCGCGGATCTGGAGGGCCTGCTTGGGCGTGGCCTCGTCGGTGATCGGGATGGGCTGGTAGGGCGAGCCGTTCCAGCAGGGCTGCGGGGTCTTGGCGTCGCAGAGGCGGACCTTGTCGGTGACGTCCTTGGGGTCCATGGCGAGGACGTCGGCGAGCTTGGCGAGGACCGCCTTGCCGTCGTCCTTCATCTTCATCAGGTCGGTGCGGGACGCGGAGACGACCAGGCGCGTGTGGTTGTCGGCGATCGGCACACCGCGGGCGTCCAGGATCGAGCCGCGCACGGCGGGCTGGACGACCTGCTGGACGTGGTTGCCGGAGGCTTCCTCCGCGTACTCGTCGCCGTTGCGGATCTGGAGGTACCAGAGGCGGCCGCCGAGGGTGAGCAGGAGGGAGACGACGAGGATCTGGATGACGATGAGGCGGATCTGGACGCGGGGGGTGCGCCCGGTCTCCGGAATGTTGGTCACTTCTCCCCTCCCCTGATACGTCCTTCGATACGTACTTCGGCGCGGCCGGTGCTACGTACTTCGGCGCGGCCGGTGCTACGTCCTTCGGGGCCGCCGGCGAAGTGGTTCGCCCTCACAGGCGCTTGACCCCCTTGATGCGTCCGGCGCGCGCGACGCGCGCCTTGGCCGCCTTGGCGCGCAGGCCGCCGCGCTGGCTGCCGATGCTCAGTCCGGTGCCCGAGGCGAGCCAGCCGGAGGAGACGTCGGTGGCCTTGTTGGCCGGGGTGCCCTCCCCCAGCGGGTCGTTCTCGGCGCGTCTGGCGAGCGCGATGATCAGCGGCACCGTGAAGGGCGCGAGCAGCAGGTCGTAGAGCGCGGCGGTGAAGAGCAGCCCGCCTAGGCCCACATGGCGTGCGGCGGTGTCGCCGACGAGGGCGCCCACACCCGCGTACAGCAGCGTCGAGCCGATGGCCGCCCCGACGACCACGACGAGCGGACCGGTGGCGGAGCGCAGCCGGCCGCCGTCGGGTTTGGCCAGGCCCGCGAGGTAGCCGACGACGCAGAGCACCAGCGCGTACCGTCCGGCGGCGTGGTCGGCGGGCGGGGCCAGGTCGGAGAGGAGGCCCGCGCCGAAGCCGATGAGGGCTCCGCCGACGTGGCCGTAGACCAGGGCGAGGCCGAGGACGGTGAGCAGCACCAGGTCCGGTACGGCGCCCGGCAGTTGGAGCCGGGCCAGGACGCTGACCTGGATGACCAGGGCGACGACGACCAGGGTGGCGGAGAGCAGGATTCGGTTGAAGCGCATGGGTCCGGTCTCCTACTGCTCGTCGCCGTTGACCGCGCCGTCGGCCGCGCCGTCGGCCGGGGGCTGTCCCGACGGGGTGGCCGTGACGGTCACCGTCGGGGTCGGCTTGGGCTTCTCGGGCTTCTTCGGCAGGACCGTGTCGCGCGGGTCCTTGCGGGGCGCCTCGACGACGACGCCGACGATGTCGAGCTTGGTGAACCCCGCGTACGGCCTGACGTAGATGTTGCGGGTGAGGTCACCGCCCGAGGGGTCGACGCGGACGACTTCGCCGACGGGTACGCCGGGCACGAACGGCCTGTCCTGCTGCGAGCCGAAGGTGACCAGGCGGTCGCCCTTCTTGACCTTGGCCTTGCCGTTGAGCAGCTGGACGGAGAGCGGACGGTCGCCCTGGCCGGTGGCGAAGCCCAGCTCGTCGGTCTTCTCCATGCGGGTGCCGACGGTGAAGTCGGGGTCGTTGGCGAGCAGCACGGTCGCGGTGTTCGGGCCGACCGTGGTGACGCGGCCGACGAGCCCTTCGCTGTTGAGGACGGTCATGTCGCGCTTGATTCCGTCGTTCGCGCCGACGTCGATGGTGACGGTCCAGGAGAAGCCCTGGGCCGCTCCTATGCCGATGACCTCGGCGCCCTTGATGCCGTACTGCCCCGCGCCCGCCGTCTTCAGCATGCCGTCGAGCTGGCGTACGCGGCTGCGGTTGCGGTCGTCGCTGCCGAGCTTCGCCTTCAACACGGCGTTCTGCCGCTCCAGTTCGGCGATGCGGTCGTGGCGGTCGCCGGAGTCACGGACCGCGCCGATGGCGTTGCCGATCGGGTCGACGGCGGAGGACATCCCCTCCTCGACCGGACCGAAGACGGTGGCGGCGGCCTGGCGGGCACCGTCGACCGGCGAGTCCTCACCACCGCGGATGTCCACCGTGATCAAAGCGAACGCGATGGCGATCAGCAGCACCAGGAGCAGCCGGCTCTCTCGTGTGTCCCTCACGTGCGGCGGCGTGCCTTCCTCAATCGGATTCCGTGGAATCTGCGCGTTCCACGGGGTTCTGGGGAATTCTTCTGCGTTGCCGGAATTCTTCTGTTCTCGCCTCTATATCAACGATCCGCCGCACGAGGTGGCAGGCACTCGTACGGCGGATGTTCTCGCGTCAGATCATCTGCGCGGCTGGGCGTCCAGCACCTGCTGCAACGCCTCGAACTCCTCGACACACTTTCCGGAGCCGAGCGCCACGCTGTCCAGCGGGTCCTCGGCGATGTGGATCGGCATACCGGTCTCGCGGCGCAGCCGCTCGTCGAGGCCGCGCAGCAGGGCGCCGCCGCCGGTCAGGACGATGCCGCGGTCCATCACGTCGCCCGACAGCTCGGGCGGGCACTTGTCCAGGGTGGTCTTGACCGCGTCGACGATCGCGTTGACCGGCTCCTCGATGGCCTTGCGGACCTCGGCGGCGGAGATGACGACGGTCTTGGGCAGCCCGGAGACCAGGTCCCGGCCGCGGATCTCGGTGTGCTCGTCGGCGTCCATGTCGTACGCCGAACCGATGGTGATCTTGATCTGCTCGGCCGTGCGCTCACCGAGGAGGAGGGAGTACTCCTTCTTGATGTGCTGGATGATCGCGTTGTCCAGTTCGTCGCCCGCGACGCGGATGGACTGTGCCGTGACGATTCCGCCGAGCGAGATGACGGCGACCTCGGTGGTGCCGCCGCCGATGTCGACCACCATGTTGCCCGTGGCCTCGTGGACCGGCAGGCCGGAGCCGATGGCGGCGGCCATGGGCTCCTCGATGATGTGCACCTGACGCGCGCCGGCCTGCGAGGAGGCCTCGATGACGGCGCGGCGCTCCACGCCGGTGATGCCGGACGGCACGCAGACGACCACGCGCGGGCGGGCGAGATAGCGCCGCTTGTGGATCTTCAGGATGAAGTAGCGGAGCATGCGCTCGGTGATCTCGAAGTCGGCGATGACGCCGTCCTTCAGCGGGCGTACCGCGACGATGTTGCCGGGCGTGCGCCCGATCATCTTCTTGGCTTCGGCGCCGACCGCGAGGATGCCACCGGTGTTGGTGTTGATCGCGACGACGGACGGCTCGTTGAGAACGATCCCCCGACCCCTGACGTACACCAGCGTGTTGGCGGTCCCGAGGTCGACAGCCATGTCACGGCCGATGAACGACATGTTGTTCCCCATGAGGATGCGTCTGGCCTTCCCTATTGGAGCTTGTGATGGCTTTTTAGGTAGGCGAGGTGGGTGCTGAGTGGCAGTGGAGGCTTCCATCGTAGTCTCGGCCGTGCGAACTCGGCGCGAGGGTCTTCGCCATTGTCAGCAGATGATGTACCGCCCCGCTCTTGGAGACGTGCCATCGGAGGCACGGGTTCCCCCAATTGGGGCGCATATGCCAATGGACGGCCGGATATCTCCGGCCGTCCAGGTCAGGGCAGTGCATGACTAACGCATCGTCAGAAAGTCGCGCGTGGTGCGCGTGGGACGCGGCGCGCGTGGGGCGTTACGCCACGCCCGGGAAGAAGATCTTCAGTTCGCGCTCGGCGGACTCCTCGGAGTCCGAGGCGTGGATCAGATTCTCCCGCACGATCGTGCCGAAGTCACCCCGGATGGAGCCCGGCGCCGCGGCGATCGGGTCGGTCGGACCGGCCAGCGCGCGCACACCCTCGATGACCCGCTCGCCCTCGACGACGAGCGCGACGACCGGACCGGACGACATGAAGGCGACCAGCGGCTCGTAGAACGGCTTGCCCTTGTGCTCGCCGTAGTGCTGCTCCAGAATCTCCTGGTCCAGCGAACGCAGCTCCAGCGCGGAGATCGCCCAGCCCGCCTTGCGCTCGATGCGGCCGATGATCTCCCCGATCAGGCCACGACGGACGGCGTCGGGCTTCAGCAGGACGAGGGTGCGCTGGCTCATGTGCGGCTCCAAGAGGTGTTCTTACGATCGCTGCGATCACGTGGGGACGGGCCGCACGATACCGGGGGCGGCTACGCCGCGTTACCTCCGGCCTCCGCCTGCCCCTCCGCCATCGCCGCGAACCTGGCCTTCGCCTCGTCGATCTGCCGCCCGAAGTGGACCGAAGCCCACCACAGGCCCGCGAAGACCGCGCCCAGGAAGAACATCATCGGCACCACGAAGCCGCTCGCGAGCAGCGCGATCTGGAGGGCCCAGCCCAGCTGCACCCCACCGGGCCGGGTGATCACACCGCACAGCAGCACGCACAGCAACATCGCGACACCGCTGACCGTCCAGACAGTGCCCATGGAAAGGTCGGGGTCCTTCATGGCGACCAGACCGGCGAAGCCGATGACGAAGAACTCACCGATCAGCGTCGAAGCGCAGAGCGTACGCACAGGAGTCAGCCCCTCCCCAGAAGCAGTCGGGCCTCGCCGACCGTGATGACGGAACCGGTGACCAGAACGCCGCCGCCCGAGAACTCGCCCTCTTCCTCGGCGAGGGTGATCGCGGCCTCCAGCGCGTCCGGCAGGCGCGGCTCGACCTGGACGCGGTCGTCGCCGAAGACCTCGACGGCGATCGCGGCCAGCTCGTCCGCGCCCATCGCGCGGTGGCTGGTGTTCTGTGTGATGACGACCTCGGCGAAGATCGGCTCGAAGGCTTCGAGCAGCCCCCTCATGTCCTTGCCTTCGCTCGCGCCGACCACACCGATGAGATTGCTGAAGTCGAAGGCCTCGCCGATCGCGGCGGCGGCGGCGCGGGCGCCCGCGGGGTTGTGCGCGGCGTCCAGGACGACGGTGGGCGAGCGGCGCACGACCTCGAGACGGCCCGGCGACGCGACCGAGGCGAACGCCTTGCGGATCACGTCGATGTCCAGCGGGCGCGCGTGCTGCGAGCCGATGCCGAAGAACGCCTCCACGGCGGCGAGCGCCACCGCGGCGTTGTGCGCCTGGTGCTCGCCGTGCAGGGGCAGGAAGACCTCCTCGTACTCCCCGCCGAGCCCGCGCAGCGTCATGAGCTGGCCGCCGACCGCGACGTGACGGGCCACCACACCGAACTCCAGGCCCTCGCGGGCGACCGTCGCGTCGACCTCGACGGCCTTCTTCAGGAGCACCTGCGCGGCGTCCACCGGCTGCTGAGCCATGATCACCGTCGCGTCCGGCTTGATGATGCCGGCCTTCTCCGTGGCGATCTCGCCGGGCGTGGAGCCCAGGCGGTCCGTGTGGTCCAGGTCGATGGGGGTGACGACGGCGACGGAGCCGTCGATCACGTTCGTCGCGTCCCAGCTGCCGCCCATGCCGACCTCGACGACGGCCACGTCCACGGGGGCGTCCGCGAAGGCCGCGTACGCCATGCCGGTGAGGACCTCGAAGAACGAGAGCCTGTACTCCTGCCGGGCGTCGACCATCTCCACGTACGGCTTGATGTCGTTGTACGTCTCCACGAAGCGCTCGGCCTCGATGGGGGCGCCGTCCAGACTGATCCGCTCGGTGATCGACTGGACGTGGGGCGAGGTGTACCGCCCCGTGCGCAGGTCGAAGGCGGAGAGCAGGGCCTCGATCATGCGGGCCGTGGACGTCTTGCCGTTCGTCCCCGTGATGTGGATCGAGGGGTACGCGCGCTGGGGCTCGCCCAGGACGTCCATCAGCGCGGCGATACGGCTGACGGACGGCTCCAGCTTCGTCTCGCCCCAGCGGCCCGCGAGCTCCGTCTCGACCTCGCGCAGCGCCTTGTCCACCTCCGGATCGGTGGGACGGGCGGGGATGTCGCCCTGCGGCGGACCCGCCTGGGTGCGCAGGGTGCGGCTGCCCGCCTCGATCACCGCGAGGTCGGGGTCCCGGTCGGTCTCGGCGCCGACGATCTCCTCGAAGGTGTCGCCGTCGGCGGGGTGGTCGGCGTGCTCGTCGTGCGGGGGGAGGTCACTCACGTACGTCAGTCTACGGAGCCGCACCGACACTCGGCGTCCCGACCTGTCGGTCGGGCCCGCGACACCTCGTCGGGACTTTCGGCCCGTCCGATTCGGGACCTTGGTCCCTCCGCTTCCCCGGGGCGCCCGGCAGACTTGCGATCATGGACATAGGTATCGATCTCGGCACTGCGAACACCCTCCTCTACGTGCGCGGCAAGGGCATCGTGCTCAACGAGCCGTCCGTCGTCGCCGTGCGGGCGGACAGGGGAGGCAAGGGCGGGGTGCTCGCCGTGGGCACGGAG
This sequence comes from Streptomyces sp. NPDC003032, assembly GCF_053591415.1. Lineage (NCBI taxonomy): Bacteria > Bacillati > Actinomycetota > Actinomycetes > Kitasatosporales > Streptomycetaceae > Streptomyces > Streptomyces sp. NPDC003032. The sequence continues at coordinate 185,539 of NZ_JBSFTT010000004.1, forward strand.
GCCAAGGAGACGATCGGGCGCACGCCCGGGTCCATCACCGCCATCCGTCCGCTGCGGGACGGCGTGATCAGCGACTACGAAGCCGCCGAGGAGATGATCCGGCACTTCGTCCGCAAGGCCGTGCCCGGGCGGCGGCCCCGCATCCGCATGGTCGTGTGCGTACCGAGCGGCGTCACGCCCGTCGAGCGGCGCGCCATCGTGCACGCCTCGCAGCGGGCCGGGGCGCGGGCCGTCCACCTCATCGAGGAGCCGATGGCCGCCGCGATCGGGGCGGGCCTTCCGGTCGCCGAGCCCCGCGGGTCGATGGTCGTCGACATCGGGGGCGGCACCACAGAGGTCGCCGTCATCTCGCTGGGCGGAATCGTCACGGCCCAGTCACTGCGGGTCGGCGGCGACCGCCTCGACATCGCGATCACCGATTTCGTACGCAAGGAGCACTCGCTCCTCATCGGCGAGCGCACCGCCGAGGACATCAAGGTCGCGATCGGCTCCGCGTGGCCCGTGCCGGGACAGGAGGAGTTCGAGGGGCGGACGTTCACCGTGCGGGGGCGCGAGAAGGTGGGCGGGCTGCCGAAGACCGTGGATCTGACGGTGCGGGAGGTCCGGGGCGCTCTCGACGAGCCCGTCGAGCACATCATCGCGGCGGTGAAGACGACTCTGGAGGAGTGCCCGCCGGAGCTGTCCGGCGACATCATGGAGCACGGGATCGTGCTGACGGGCGGCGGTGCGCTGCTCCCCGGCCTCGACCTGCGGATCGCCTCCGGCACCGGGATCCCGGTGTTCGTGGCCGAGGATCCGCTGGACAGTGTGGCGCTGGGGTGCGGGAAGTGTGTGGAGGACTTCGACGGGCTGGAGAGGGTCATGTCGGCGGCGTAGGCGCCTGTGGTCTTCGAACCTCCCTCAGGACAGCTCGCCCGCCGGAAGGCACGCCAGGACCTCATACGTGCCGTCCATCGGCCCCGCCGTGAACCCGCCGCCCACCGCCCGGATCCGCTCGGCCATCCCCGTGGTGCCCATGCCCGCCGAGACCGGCGCAGCCGCGGGCGCCGCCGCAGGCAGGGCATTGCGGACCGCGATGCGAAGACGGCCGTCCGCCACGTCCACCCGTACGGTGACCCGCTCCCCCGGCGCGTGCTTCGCCGCGTTCGTCAGACACTCCTGGACCACGCGGTGGACGGCCGCCTGTCGCAGCGGCGAGAGCCGATGGGCCGCGGGGTCGACCAGGAGCTCCACGGGGCTCCCCGCGCGCCCGCTGCGCTCGGCGAGGGAGGGCAGCGCGTCGAGGCCGGGCGTCGGCGCGCCGTCCGTACCGCGCTGGACGATGATCTCGTTCAGCATGCGGTGCGCGCTGCGCGCCGTCTCCGACAGCTCCTCGAAGCCGTCCGTGAAGGGCCCGCCCGTGGCCCGGCGCGCGAGCACCTGGGAGCGCACGCTCAGCAGCGTCAACTCGCGGCCGACGAAGTCGTGCACGTCACGCGCGATGCGGGCCCGCTCCCGCTGGACGGCGTGCAGCGTGGCCGTCTCCGCGCGCTGCGCCTCCAGGGCGCGGACCAGGTCCTGCCGGTTCGCGGCGACGCCGACCCCCGCCGCGAGCACGCCGATCGGCACGACGAGGCTCAGGAACTCGCTCAGCGTCTCGCCCCGGTGGGGCGGCCAGCCGGGCAGCAGGAACATCCCGTAGGCGAACGCGACATAGCCGACGACGCCGAACGTGCCCGCCCGGCGCCCGCGGTAGCGGCCCAGTGAGTACAGCGCGAACTGCGCCAGCGTCAGCTCGTGCAGCCAGCCGAGCAGCAACAGCGCGACGCCGTACGGCAGCCAGGGCGCCGCGCGGCGCAGCAGCAGGGAGGCGGCGCCCGCCGTCAGGACGAGGGCGGCCGTCGGGCCGTTGAGGGAGTTGTCCGCCGCCGCGAGGCCCGGCACGTCCAGGCTCATCAGCGCCAGCGCGCTCAGCGCTGTCAGGAGGTCCAGGGCGGCGGTCGCCTTGGCCCAGCGCCCGGCGAGGCGACGGCCGGTGGCCGCCGCCTGGCGTATCGCCTGGGCGGCGGGGCGGTCGTGCATGCTCTCCATCATCCAAGGTCTTTAGACCCGGTTCATCAGACTTATGGCCCTGATTTGGTGATTTGCGGCACGGGCTCGCACGGGCTCGCGGCGCGGCTGACGGGCCCCGGCCTGTACCGGGGGTCAGATCTGACCATGTGGTATGCCCAGAATTCCGCCCGGCGGACCCATCAGCTCGCCGGTGACGCCGCGGTCCTCCTGTGGACCGCGCTGTGGGCCGGCGCCGCCGCCATCGCGTACCGGCTGACCTGTCTGCTCGCCCTGCCCCGCGCCCTCCAGGAACACAGGGCGCCGCTGCCGCTGGTCGGCGGGCGCGTCGACACGGCGCTGCGGCGCGTGGCGGACGCCGTCGACGCCATGGACCCGGTGGCCGTGCGCACGGCGGTGGTGTTGGGCGCCGTCGCCCTGTTCGTCGTACCCGTCGGTCTGGTCGTGGCCGTCTGGCTGCCGCGCCGGCTCCGCTGGATCCGCCAGGCGGGCGCGGCGCGGGACCTCGCCGCCTCCGACGACGGCCGCGACCTGCTGGCCCTGCGTTCGCTGCTCAGGCCCCTGGACGAGGTGGCCGCGACCGCCTCGGAGATCCCCGGCTCGACGCCGGGCAGCCTCGCCTGGGGCTGGCGGCACGGCGACCCGGAGATCCTGGACGCCCTGGCGGGCACGGAGCTGGAGCGGCTCGGCCTTGAGCCCCCGGCCCCGCGGGACGGCCCGGTCGAGTTCTTCGGGCCGGTCGACCTCATCGCGCCCGCCGGGCCCGCCGACGAGCGGGCCCGCGACACCCGCCCCCTAGCCTGAGCCTCGCCTCGCCTGACCTCCGTACGACCTCGTACGACCTCGTACGACGAAGGCTCCCGCGACCGCGTGCCGGTCCGGGAGCCTTCGGTATGAGTGTGACCGAGGGGCTTACGCCGCCGGCAGCGCCTCCAACTGCGCCGTCAGCCGGGCGATGTCGGCCTCCGCCTTGGTGAGGCGGCCGCGGATCTTGTCCACGACCTGGTCGGGCGCCTTCGCCAGGAACGCCTCGTTGCCGAGCTTCGCCTCCGCCTGTGCCTTCTCCTTCTCGGCGGCGGCGAGGTCCTTGGCCAGGCGCTTGCGCTCGGCGGCCACGTCGATCGTGCCGGACAGGTCGAGCGCGACCGTGGCGCCCGAGACCGGCAGCGTCGCCGTCGCCGTGAAGGCGTCGCCCTCCGGCTGGAGGCGCAGCAGCTGACGGATCGCGGCCTCGTGCGGGGCGAGCGCCGTGCCGTCCAGGGTGAGGCGGGCCGGGACCTTCTGGCCCGGCTGGAGGCCCTGGTCGGCGCGGAAGCGGCGGACCTCCGTGATGACCTGCTGGAGGGTCTCGATCTCCTGCTCCGCGGCGGTGTCGCGGAAGCCGCTGTCGACCGGCCAGTCGGCGATGACGATCGACTCGCGGCCGGTCAGCGCCGTCCAGAGCGTCTCCGTCACGAACGGGACGATCGGGTGGAGGAGGCGCAGGGTGACGTCGAGGACCTCACCCAGGACGCGGGCCGAGACCTTCGCGCCGTCGCCGCCCGCCATGAACGTCGTCTTGGACAGCTCGACGTACCAGTCGAAGACCTCGTCCCACGCGAAGTGGAAGAGGGCGTCGGAGAGCTTGGCGAACTGGAAGTCGTCGTAGAGCGCGTCGACGTCGGCGACCGTCGCGTTCAGCCGGGACAGGACCCAGCGGTCGGTGGCGGACAGCTGCTCGACCGGGGGCAGCTCGCCCTCGATCGTGGCGCCGTTCATCATCGCGAAGCGCGTGGCGTTCCAGATCTTGTTGGCGAAGTTGCGCGAGCCCTGGACCCAGTCCTCGCCGATCGGCACGTCCGTGCCCGGGTTGGCGCCGCGGGCGAGCGTGAAGCGCAGGGCGTCGGAGCCGTACTTGTCCATCCAGTCCAGCGGGTTGACGGCGTTCCCGAAGGACTTCGACATCTTCTTGCCGAACTGGTCGCGGACCATGCCGTGCAGCACGATCGTGTGGAACGGCGGGGTGCCGTCCATCGCGTACAGGCCGAACATCATCATCCGGGCGACCCAGAAGAAGAGGATGTCGTAGCCGGTGACCAGGACGGAGTTCGGATAGAACTTCTCGAGGCTCTCGGTCTGCTCGGGCCAGCCGAGGGTGGAGAACGGCCACAGGCCGGAGGAGAACCACGTGTCGAGGACGTCGGTGTCCTGCGTCCAGCCCTCGCCCGTCGGGGCCTCGTCGTCCGGGCCCACGCAGACGACCTCGCCGTTCGGGCCGTACCAGACCGGGATGCGGTGGCCCCACCACAGCTGGCGCGAGATGCACCAGTCGTGGAGGTTGTCGACCCAGTCGAAGTAGCGCTTCTCCATCTCCTGCGGGTGGATCCTGACCTTGCCGTCGCGGACCGCGTCGCCGGCGGCCTTGGCGAGGGGGCCGACCTTGACCCACCACTGCATCGACAGACGCGGCTCGATGGTGGTCTTGCAGCGCGAGCAGTGGCCGACGGAGTGCGCGTAGGGGCGCTTCTCGGCGACGATGCGGCCCTCGGCGCGCAGGGCGCCGACGATGGCGGAGCGGGCCTCCAGGCGGTCCAGGCCCTGGAAGGGGCCGTGCGCGGTGATGACGGCGTGCTCGTCCATGACCGCGAGGTTCGGCAGGCCGTGGCGCCGGCCGATCTCGAAGTCGTTCGGGTCGTGCGCCGGGGTCACCTTGACGGCGCCGGTGCCGAACTCGGGGTCGACGTGCTCGTCCGCGACGACCGGGATCGTGCGGTCGGTCAGCGGCAGCTTGATCTGCTTGCCGACGAGGTGCTTGTACCGCTCGTCCTCGGGGTGGACCGCGACGGCGGTGTCACCGAGCATCGTCTCGGCGCGGGTGGTGGCGACGACGAGCGTCTCGTCCCCCTCGCCGTACGTGATCGACACCAGCTCGCCGTCGTCGTCCTGGTACTCGACCTCGATGTCGGAGATCGCCGTCAGACAGCGCGGGCACCAGTTGATGATGCGCTCGGCGCGGTAGATCAGCTCGTCGTCGTAGAGCTTCTTGAAGATGGTCTGGACGGCCTGCGAGAGGCCCTCGTCCATGGTGAAGCGCTCACGGGACCAGTCGACGCCTTCGCCGAGGCGGCGCATCTGGCCGGAGATCTGGCCGCCGGACTCGTTCTTCCACTGCCAGACGCGCTCGATGAACTGCTCGCGTCCCAGGTCGTGGCGGGACTTGCCCTCCTTGGCGAGCTCGCGCTCGACCACGTTCTGCGTGGCGATGCCGGCGTGGTCCATGCCCGGCTGCCAGAGCGTCTCGAAGCCCTGCATGCGCTTGCGCCGGGTGAGGGCGTCGATGAGCGTGTGCTCGAAGGCGTGGCCCAGGTGCAGGGAGCCCGTCACGTTCGGCGGCGGGATGACGACGGTGTACGGCGGCTTCTCGCTCTTCTCGTCGGCGGCGAAGTAGCCCCGTTCCACCCAGCGCTCGTACAGCGGCCCCTCTACCTCGGCCGGCGCGTACTGGGTCGGCAGTTCGGGAGTGGTCGCTGGAGGCTGCTGCTGAGCGTTGTCGGTCACGCGGTCAGTTTAGAGGGGTCGCGGAGCGGTCCCGAAACCGGAATGTTCGATATCGCTTGCCGTCCGGGGCTCCACGGGCTCCGTACGTCGTTCAGGATGTCCGGGACACGTCAGAGTTCGGAGGGGGACCCCGCGATGAGCCACAACCAGCCAGGGCCGTACGACGGTCAGCAGCCCGGCCCGTACGGCCAGCAGCCGCAGTGGCCCGGCCCGTACGGGCAGCCGCCGCATGGGGTCCCGCCGCAGCCGCCGCGGCCGCCCCAGCCGGGATACGGCTTCCCGCAGCCCCCGCAGCAGGCGCCCCAGCAGGGCGGCGGCAAGAAGACGGGCCTCGTCATCGGTGCCGTCGCGGTGGTCGCCGCGCTCGGCGCCGGCGCGTACTTCCTGTTCGGCGGGGGCGGCGGCTCCGCGTCGGTCGAGGACGACGGGGCGCACAGGCTGGTGCCCCCCGCGTCGGTGGGCGAGTACAAGAAGGGCCAGGACACCCCCGGTGGCCCACTCGGCTCCACGGAGAACGCCGAGGAGATCGGCATCAAGAACGCCGAGAACGTGCCTGCCACGTACCAGTCGGGCGAGGTTCTCAAGGGGAAGCAGATCAGCTTCCAGGGGATGTACGGCGAGATCGACGACCCGGAGAAGTCCGTCGACGACGGCTTCGCCAAGGCCGAGGAGAGCGCGAAGGAGGACGCTGGCGACAACGCGGGCGACCCCGAGGAGTTCGCATTCGTCGGCGCCCCCGAGACCGTCGAGCCCGACGCCCTCGACAACGCCGTCATGAAGTGCCAGACCGCCGACATCAAGGAAGGCGACAAGCTGATGAAGCTGCCGATCTGCATCTGGGCCGATCACAGCACGTACGGCATCGTCTTCGGCATGGATATGGCGGCGCTGGCGAAGGGCGGCGGCATGCCCACCGACGAGGTCGCCTCCTTCGCGGCCGACCTCCGCAAGGCGGCCCGAGTGAAGGCGTGAGCGCACTCAGCTCGTGCGGTCTCCGGAACACGTCCGGTCTCCGGGACACGTCCGGTCTCCGGGACACGTCCGGTCTCTAGAACACGTCCGGTCTCTGGAACAGACGTTCAACAACTGCGCATCGATCCTGCCCGGCCGCCCCGCTCCCCGTGCCCCGTCCGCCAGGATGTTCGGAACGCGTAAGCATCGGGAGGGAACCCCAGTAATGAGCTACAACCAGCCGGGCCCGTACGGCGGCGGCCAGCCCCAGCAGCCCGGCCCCTACGGGCAGCCGCCGCAGGCTCCCCAGCCCGGCTACGGCTACCCGCAGCAGGCTCCGCAGCACGCCCCCCAGCAGGGCGGCTACAGCCAGCCCCAGCAGCCCGGCCCCTACGGGCAGCAGCCCCAGGGCCCCTACGGGCAGGTCCCGCCCCCGCCGCCCCCCGGTGGCGGCGGCAAGAAGACCGGCCTCGTCATAGCCGCGCTCGCCGTCGTCGCCGCGGCCGCGGTCGGCGGCTACTTCGTCCTCGCGGGCGGTGACGACGGCAAGGGCGACGGCAAGAACGGCGGCTCCTCGAACGTGGCCGACAACGGAGGCGACGAGTCCGGCGTCAAGGACGACGGCCCGCACAAGCTGACGACGCCGGAGACGGCGCTGACCGAGTACAAGAAGGACCCGGGCGGCTCCGGCGGCCTCAACAGCGTCGACCTCGACAAGGCCGAGGCGGCCGGGGTGAAGAACCCCAAGGACGTGCAGGCCCAGTACCAGTCGGGCAGCAAGGACAACCCGATGGCGCGGAAGGTCCTGTCCTTCGGCGGCGTCTACGGCGACATCAAGGACCCCGAGGGCGTCGTGGACCACATGTTCACGAACGCCGAGAAGGAAGCCAAGGACGGCACGGCCAGCACTGGCGGCGAGAAGGTCACGCTGGTCGGCAGCCCGAAGGAGTACAAGCCCGCCCAGCTCGACGGCGCGGTCCTCAAGTGCCAGGAGATGAAGGTGGACCTGGGCGGCGCCGCGGGCACCACCGGCTCCACCACCGGCTCCACCGGACCGAGCGAGATGTCCGCCTCGACCTGCATATGGGGCGACCACAGCACCATCGGCTACGTCGTCACCACGGACGTGGCGAGCGCGCTCTCCGGCCAGGCCGCCGACCTCGACGAGGCCGCGACGACCACGGCCAAGTTCCGCGGGGAAGTCCGCGTCAAGCTCTGACGCCCGGCGGGGCGCGCGGCCCGTCGGCCCCGGGCGGGGCCCGGTCATCCGACCGAGCCCTGTTGCGTCAGGATGTCGGGAACATATAAGCGTTTCGGAGGGGAAGCCCCATGAGTTACAATCAGCCGGGCCCATACGGCGGGCAGCAGCCCCAGCAGCCCGGCCCCTACGGCGGCGGCCAGCCCCAGCAGCCGGGCCCGTACGGCGGCCAGCCGCAGCAGCCCGGCCCGTACGGTGACGGCCAGCCGCAGCAGCCCGGCCCCTACGGGCAGCCGCCGCAGGCCCCGCATCCCGGCTACGGCTACCCCCAGCAGGCGCCCCCGCCGCAGCCCCAGCCCGGCTACGGCTACGGCTACCCGCAGCAGGCCCCGCCGCAGGCCCCTCAGCAGGGCGGCTACAGCCAGCCCCAGCAGCCCGGCCCCTACGGGCAGGTCCCGCCGCAGATGCCCTACGGGCAGGTCCCGCCCCCGCCCCCGGGCGGCGGCAAGAAGAAGACCGGGCTCGTCATCGGCGGCATCGCGGTGGTCGCCGCCCTCGGCGTCGGCGCGTACTTCCTCTTCAGCGGCAGCGACAGTGGCGGCGGCGGTTCCTCCTCCGTGGCCGACGACGGGGCGCACAAGCTGGTCACCCCCGAGACGCTGCTCAGCGAGTACAAGAAGGACGACGCCCAGGCCGGAGGCTTCAACTCCAGCGACATCAAGGCCGCCGAGAAGGCCGGGGTGAAGAACCCCGAGGACGTCGACGCCGGCTACAAGACGGAGGGCGGCAGCAACCCCCTGGCGCAGAAGGCCATCCAGTTCATGGGTGTCTACGGCGAGGTCGGCGACCCGGAGAAGGTCGTAGACGGCATGTTCGCCAAGGTCAAGAAGGACTCACAGGAGCCCGGCGCGCAGACGGGCAAGCTGGTCGGCGGCGTCAAGGACTTCAGCACGGACGGTGTCGTCCTCAAGTGCCAGGAGTCCGTGATCAAGAACGACAGTCCGAGCGGCACCGGCTCGTCCGGCCCCAAGGAGATCCACATGCCGGTCTGCATCTGGGGCGACAACAGCACCGTCGCCGTCGTCGTTCCCGTGGTGGCCGCCGACGCCCTGGCGGGCAAGGCCTCGCTCGACGATGCCTCGGCCACCACGCTCAAGGTCCGCAAGGAAGTCCGCGTCAAGCTCTGACACCGGGACGCAGCACCGCCGCATCGCCGCACCGCCGCACCGCCGCACCACCTACGAGGGGAACCCCGACGCAGTGAGCTACAACCAGCCCGGCCCGTACGGCACCCAGCCGCCCCAGCAGCCCGCCCCTTACGGGCAGCCGCCGCAGGCCCCCTACGGGCAGTTCCCCGCGCCCCCGCAGGGCGGCGGGAGCAAGAAGACCGGGCTCATCATCGGCGCCGTGGTGGTCGTGGCCGCCGCCGCGGTCGGCGGGTACTTCCTCCTCGCCAAGGGCGACAGCTCCTCCGTCGCCGACGACGGCAAGACGTACAAGCTGACGGCGCCCGCGACCGTGCTCGGCAGCTACAAGAAGGTCGAGGGGTCCGGCGGCGGTACGTCGTCGAGCGACCTCAAGGACCTGGAGAAGCAGGGCGTCAGCAACCCCAAGGACGTCCACGCCGCGTACAGCTACGGCGAGGGCGCGAGCCTGAAGTCCCTCAACTACTTCGGTGTGTACGGCGAGGTCGACGACCCGGAGAAGGTCGTCGACGCGATGTTCGCCGAGATGGAGAAGAACTCGATGAACGGCTCCGACGGAGCCATGAAGCTCATCGGCGACCCGGAGAAGTTCACACCGGACGGCTTCGAGAACGGCATCATGAAGTGCCAGAAGGCCGAGTTCAAGATGGGCGAGGTCGGCGCGGACGACGAGGGCGTCCCCAACAGCTTCCAGACGCCGATGTGCGTCTGGGGCGACCACAGCACGGTCGCGTACGCCGTGTACTCCGATGCCGCCGCGACCGGCAGCGGCAAGGACATCGCGCTGAGCGACGTCGCCACCCAGGTCGCCAATCTCCGCGACGACGTGCGCGTCGAGGTGAAGTAGCTTCGTCGAGGTGAAGTAGCTTTCCCCGCATCCACGCGCGAAGAGGGGCGCCCGGCGATCGAACCGCCGGGCGCCCCTCTTCGTGCGCGTACTACGGGTACTACGAGTACTACTACGCGGACTTCTGCTCCCCGGCCCCCGGCCCCCGCACCTCACGCGGCACCAGCGTCGGGTTCACGTTCGACCGGACGACGTCCGCCGTGATGACGACGCGGGCGACATCCTTGCGGGACGGCACCTCGTACATCACCGACTGCAGGACTTCCTCCATGATGGCGCGCAGGCCGCGCGCGCCGGTCTGGCGGAGGATCGCCTGGTCCGCGATGGCCTCCAGGGCCTCGCGCTCGAAGTCCAGCTCCACGCCGTCGAGTTCGAAGAGGCGCTGGTACTGCTTCACGAGCGCGTTGCGCGGCTCCACCAGGATCTGGAGCAGGGCCTCGCGGTCGAGGTTGTGGACCGAGGTGATCACGGGGAGGCGGCCGATGAACTCGGGGATCATCCCGAACTTCACCAGATCCTCCGGCATGATGTCCTCGAACCGGTCCTTCTCCTCCAGCTCCCGCTTGGAGCGGATGGTGGCGCCGAAGCCGATGCCCTTGGCGCCCGCCCGCGACTCGATGATCTTCTCCAGGCCGGCGAAGGCGCCGCCCACGATGAAGAGCACGTTCGTCGTGTCGATCTGGATGAATTCCTGGTGCGGGTGCTTGCGGCCGCCCTGCGGCGGGACCGAAGCGGTGGTGCCCTCCAGGATCTTGAGCAGCGCCTGCTGGACGCCCTCGCCCGAGACATCGCGCGTGATCGACGGGTTCTCGCTCTTGCGGGCGACCTTGTCGATCTCGTCGATGTAGATGATCCCGGTCTCGGCCTTCTTGACGTCGTAGTCGGCCGCCTGGATGAGCTTGAGCAGGATGTTCTCTACGTCCTCGCCGACATAGCCCGCCTCCGTCAGCGCCGTCGCGTCCGCGATGGCGAACGGGACGTTCAGCATGCGGGCGAGCGTCTGCGCCAGGAGCGTCTTGCCGGAGCCGGTCGGACCGAGCAGCAGGATGTTCGACTTGGCGAGTTCGATCGCGTCGTCACGGCCCTGCGCGCCGCCGTTCTCCCCTGCCTGGACCCGCTTGTAGTGGTTGTACACCGCTACCGAGAGGGCCTTCTTCGCGGGCTCCTGGCCCACGACGTAGCCCTCAAGGAATTCGTAGATCTCGCGAGGCTTGGGCAGTTCCTCCCAGCGGACCTCGCTCGTCTCCGCGAGCTCTTCCTCGATGATCTCGTTACAGAGGTCGATGCACTCGTCGCAGATGTACACACCGGGGCCTGCGATGAGCTTCTTGACCTGCTTCTGACTCTTTCCGCAGAACGAGCACTTGAGCAGATCGCCGCCGTCACCGATGCGTGCCACGAGGTGCTTCCCCTTCGCCTGGGAGACGCCACGTTCAGCGGCTCCTGGTGCCTCATATCCGACGGTACCTTGCCGGGCCCCCCGTTCGGGCCCCCCTTGGCACGGTTCGCTTCGACGCGGGTCGTGCGCGGACCATGCCAAGGAGCGGCAGATGCTACAGCTCTGCGTCAGACGACCGAGGCGTTGTTCATCTTCCGGGTGGAGATGATCTGGTCGACCAGGCCGTACGCGAGCGCGTCCTCGGCCGTGAGGATCTTGTCGCGCTCGATGTCGTCGCGGATCTTCTCGATCGGCGTCGTGGAGTGCCTGGCCAGCATGTCCTCCAGCTGCGCGCGCATCCGGAGGATCTCGTTGGCGGCGATCTCCAGGTCGGAGACCTGACCGCGGCCCGTCTCGCTGTAGGGCTGGTGGATCAGGACGCGGGCGTTCGGGAGCGCCATGCGCTTGCCCGGCGTACCGGCCGCGAGGAGGACGGCGGCGGCCGAGGCCGCCTGGCCCATGCACACGGTCTGCACGTCCGGCTTCACGAACTGCATCGTGTCGTAGATGGCCGTGAGGGCCGTGAACGAGCCGCCGGGGCTGTTGATGTAGATGGAGATGTCGCGGTCCGGGTCCATCGACTCCAGGCACAGGAGCTGCGCCATGACGTCGTTGGCGGAGGCGTCGTCGATCTGCACGCCGAGGAAGATCACGCGCTCCTCGAAGAGCTTCGCGTACGGGTCGTACTCGCGCACGCCCTGCGAGGTGCGCTCGACGAAGCGCGGGATGACGTAGCGGGACTCGGCGCGGGCGCCGGTGAACTCGGCCTGCGCGGCGAGGCCGCTGCCGGGGTGGTTGTTCATCTGTCTTGGTCTCCTGAGGAGCGGGGGCTGAGGATTCGGCTTACAGGGCGCTGAGGCGTGCCTCAGGCTCCCGTGCCGCCCCCGCCCGGCATGCCGGCGGCGGTGGGCATGATGTCGTCGATGAGGCCGTACTCCTTGGCCTCCTGCGGGTCGAACCAGCGGTCGCGGTCCGAGTCGCGGGTGATCTGCTCGACGGTCTGGCCGGTGTGGTGAGCGGTGAGCTCGGCCATCCGCTTCTTGGTGTGCAGCAGCCGCTCGGCGTGGATCTTGATGTCCGACGCGGATCCGGCCAGGCCCGCGGAGGGCTGGTGGATCAGGATCTCGGCGTTCGGCAGGGCGAAGCGCTTGCCGGGCGTACCGGCGCTGAGCAGGAACTGGCCCATGGAGGCGGCCATGCCCATCGCGATCGTCACGACGTCGTTCTTGATGTACTGCATGGTGTCGTAGACCGCCATGCCGGCCGTGATCGAGCCGCCGGGGCTGTTGATGTAGAGGAAGATGTCCTTGTCCGGCTCAGCGGCAAGGAGCAGCAGCTGCGCGGTGATCTTGTTGGCGATGTCGTCGTCCACGGCCTGGCCGAGGAAGATGATCCGCTCGCCGAGCAGCCGGTTGTAGACCTGGTCGCCGAGGCCACCACCGATGGAGGGGTCGCCGGCGGCGGAGGGCATCAGATTCGTCACGTATCCACCTGCTCGTCTTACGACGGCGCCGGGCCGTCTCACGTCTTCAGCTGGGGCTGGGACCCCGCGTGCCAGCCGCTCCGGGGCGGCTCCGGGGACTCCCCTGCCCTCGTATTCATGGACCCTAACGCGCGGACCCCTTCGGGGAATCCCGCAGAAGGAACTGTTCGCTGTGAGCGCAGGTAGCGCCCCGTAAGGGGCGCGGGGAACTGCGCGGCCGACCGGGTTGCGCGCGCCCCTGACGGGGCACGACACGGGCCCCCGGGATCGAAATCCCAGGGGCCCGTGACGCGTGCGTCAGAGCGAGGCCGCTCAGGCCTCGGTCTTCTCCTCGGCGGCCTCGTCGGAGGCGGCCTCGGCCTGCTCGCCCTCGGCGGCAGCCGTCTCGTCCTCGTCCTCGAGGTCGACGACCTCGCCGTTCGTGTCCTTGACCGTCGCCGCCTCGACGACGACCGCGAGGGCCTTGCCGCGGGCGACCTCGCCGACCAGCATCGGGACCTGGCCGCCTTCGACGACGGCCTGGGCGAACTGGTCGGGGGACATGCCGGAGGACTGCGCGCGACGCATGAGGTGCTCGGTGAGCTCCTCCTGGTTCACGTTCAGCTTCTCCTTGTTGACGAGCTCGTCGAGGACGAACTGCGTCTTGATGCCCTTCTCGGCCTGCTCCTTGGTCTCGGCGTCGAACTCTTCCTCGGTCTTGCCCTGGATCTCCAGGTACTTCGCGAGGTCGAGGCCCATCTGGCCGAGCTGGTGGTTCACCAGGTTGTGCTTGCGGGTCTGGATCTCGTCCGCGAGGAGCTTCTCGGGGACGGGGACCTCGACCAGTTCGAGCAGCTTCTCCAGGACGCGCTCCTGGGCCTGCGTGGCCTGGTCGTACTGCTTCATGTTCGCCAGGCGCTTGCGGCTGTCGGCCTTGAGCTCGTCGAGGGTGTCGAACTCGGAGGCGAGCTGCGCGAAGTCGTCGTCCAGCTCCGGCAGTTCACGCTTGGCGACCTGGGTGACCTTGACGGTGACCTCGGCCTCCTTGCCGGTGGCCGAGCCGCCCTTGAGCTCGGAGGTGAAGGTGGCCTCGCCACCGGCCTCCAGGCCCTTCACGGCGTCGTCGATGCCCTCGAGAAGCTCGCCGGAGCCGATCGTGTAGGAGACGCCGGAAGCGACGCCGTCCTCCAGGACCTCTCCGTCGACCTTGGCCTCCAGGTCGATCGTCACGACGTCGCCGTCCTCGGCGGCACGCTCGACCGGGGACGTGGAGGCGAAGCGCTCGCGCAGCTCCTCGACGGCCTTGTCGACGTCCTCGTCGCTGACCTCGACCGCGTCGACCTCGACCTCGATGCCGGAGTAGTCCGGGATCTCGATGGTCGGGCGGACGTCGACCTCAGCGGTGAAGTTGAGGGTCTCGTTGTCCTTCAGCTCGGTGATGTCCACCTCGGGCTGGCCCAGGACGTTGAGCTCGGCCTCGTTGACCGCCTCGGTGTAGAACTTCGGGAGCGCGTCGTTGACGGCCTCCTCCAGCACGGCACCGCGGCCGAACCGCTGGTCGATGACGCGGGCCGGGATCTTGCCCTTACGGAAGCCCTTCACCGTGACCTGCTGGTTGATCTTCTTGTACGCCGCGTCGAGGCTGTCCTTGAGCTCCTCGAAGGGCACCTCAACAGTGAGCCGAACCCGAGTCGGGTTCAGGGTCTCCACGGCGCTCTTCACGGTTCGGTCTCCTTGGGGGCTGACTGCTGGTTTCTGCCCGGATCAGAGACACACGGGCACACAGCTTGCATAGTAACGGCAAGCGGGAGCCGACCCACAATGCGATCTTGTGAGGGAGATCTTGCTGGTCGGGGTGGCGGGATTTGAACCCACGGCCTTCCGCTCCCAAAGCGGACGCGCTACCAAGCTGCGCCACACCCCGTCGGTGCGACACGTAGGGTACATGCCCGCAGGCCGAGCGGCCCCCGGTCGAACGGGGAGTGTGAAGGGGGTGTGCGGCGAAGGCCGTCGACCCGCTACGATGCCTGTCGTGCCGCGGGCCTTTCGGGCCACGGTGCGCCGTGCGGGCGTAGCTCAATGGTAGAGCCCTAGTCTTCCAAACTAGCTACGCGGGTTCGATTCCCGTCGCCCGCTCTGTACCGTTCCGGCCCGGTCCGCTGATTCCAGCGGCCGGGCCGGCGGCGTTCTCGCGCCGCCGCGCCGGTTCAGAAGCTGATCGAGTTGATGGTCTCCGCCAGTTCGTTCAGGAACCGGTTTATGGAGGGCGCCATGCCCGTCGAGGCGAGGAAGAAACCGAAGAGCACCGCGACGATCGCGGGCCCCGCCTTGAGCGATCCCCCGCGGATCAGCACTACAAGGATGATCGCCAACAGCAGCACCACTGACAGCGAAATGGCCACACTGATCACACCCTAGGTCGGTCGCACTCCCGGCCCGGGGGGTACGACCCCGCACGCCCCCGCCACCGACCATCGTGCCACCAACAAGCCCGCTGTATGCGGCGGGTGACACATCGTCGGCCAACGCTTCGCGGGCCGGGGCGCGCGAGGGCGCCCCAGGGGGGCACTAGCGGCGCATCCGGGTACGGCAATTCGACGACCTGCGGTCAGCGGGAATTCGGCTTGACCGTTGCCATCACCACACACGGCGTTCGCAGGAAATTCGAATTGTTGCGGGCGGCACATCCGAGGCTGTCGACGACTATCGGACCGCCGACCAATCGGACATTCCACTGGAGTCGCCTGCGGGCGTTATGCACCATTTAAACCGGATGAATTGTGACGTAAGGGACACCATACAACGACGTCTCTCTGTCTGCCGAAGGGATTCGCGGGTACGCGGACCCGATAAGCGGTAATCGCCTCAGGGATTGACAGGGATTGGGTTGACGAAAGCGACGAGGGTTTTACGAAGACGGCGCCGCGACGCTAGGGTGCGTCAGATGTTCCACGCTGCCACCACCCCCGTAGGCGCAGTGCGGTCCCGGATCGTCTCACCGAGCTCTTGGTGGGAGGGCCTGTGACCAACTCGGTGCACCCGCACGGACGCCACCGGGCGCCGCTCCCCCCGGCCCAGGTGCCGGCGGCCGGACCCCCGCCCCCGCGCACCCACTATCCGACCCCGCAGGCCGCCACCGCTCCCCCCACTCCGACCGGTCACCGCGCGGCCGCCCGCTCGGCGAAGCCCGCCAAACAGCGCGACGCGTTCTTCGACAACGCCAAGTACCTGGCGATCGTCCTCGTGGCGATGGCCCACGCATGGGAACCCCTGACGGATCACAGCCGCGCCGCCGAGGCGCTGTACATGACCGTCTACACCTTCCACATGCCGGCGTTCATCCTGATCTCCGGCTACTTCTCCCGCAGCTTCGACATGCGGCCCGACCGCCTCAGGCGGCTGGTGACCGGCGTCGCCGTGCCGTACGTGATCTTCGAGGTGGCGTACACCCTCTTCAAGCGCTGGGCGGACGACGACCCGTCGCAGCCGATCAGCCTGCTCGACCCCTGGTACCTCACCTGGTTCCTCGTCGCGCTCTTCGTGTGGCGGCTCACCGTGCCGCTGTGGAAGATCGTGCGCTGGCCGGTGCCGCTCGCTCTGGCCATCGCCATGCTCGCCGTGATCTCCCCCGACATCGGCGACGACCTCGACCTCCAGCGCGTCCTGCAGTTCATGCCGTTCTTCGTCCTCGGCCTCTTCATGAAGCCCGAGCACTTCCAGCTGGTGCGCCGCCGCGAGGTGCGGATCCTGTCCGTGCCCGTCTTCGCGGCCGCGGTGCTGCTCGCCTACTGGGCGGGGCCCCGCATGACGTCCGTGTGGTTCTACCGCCGCGACAGCGCGCAGGAGTTGGGCGTGCCGTGGTGGGTCGGCATCGTGATGACGCTGGCGCTCTTCGGCTGCTCCGTGGTCCTCACCGCGTGCTTCTTCGCGTGGGTGCCGCGCCGCAAGATGTGGTTCACGATCCTCGGCGCCGGCACGCTGTACGGCTATCTGCTGCACGGCTTCCTCGCCAAGGGCTCCCGCTTCTGGGGCTGGTTCGAGGAGTACGACTGGCTGCACAAGCCGCTCGGTGAGATCTTCGTGACGGCGGTGGCCGCGACCGTGGTGACGCTGCTGTGCACGCCTCCCGTGCAGCGGATGTTCCGCTTCGCCATGGAGCCCCAGATGACGTGGGCCTTCAAGCGGGACGCCGCGGAGCTGGCGCGGGAGCGCGCCAGGTCGACGACGTAGCGGCAGGGGTCAGCGGAGTCCCGACAGGGCGCGCATGACGGCGTACTTCGCTGTCATGCGCGCCCTTGCTCGTGGTCCCCGTCGGACGGTGTCATGCCGCGGACCTCAGTGCCGCCCGCGCCGGGATCGTCGCCGACGCCAGGCCGAGGAGCAGTACCGCGCCGACGAAGGAGCCGTACACCAGCGGCGGGATGTAGGGGGACTCGCCGGTCAGGCCGTTCATCATCGGGACGAGCGTGGCGAGGGCGATGCCGGAGCCGATGGCGATGCCCGCGACGGCGACGATCAGGGCCTCCCAGCGGATCATCCGCATCACCTGGCGGTGCGTGGAGCCGATCAGGCGCAGCGTGCCGAGTTCGCGGCGGCGGTCGAGGACCGTCATGACCAGGGTGTTGATCGCGGCGACGGCCGCGAAGCCGCCGAGGACGGCCGCCATGGTGGTGTTGGCCCAGGCGTTGAGTTCGCGGTCCAGGGACTGGGCGGTCGCGTAGCCGTCGCGGTCCTGGAGGGTG
The DNA here is from genome assembly GCF_053591415.1 of Streptomyces sp. NPDC003032. Lineage (NCBI taxonomy): Bacteria > Bacillati > Actinomycetota > Actinomycetes > Kitasatosporales > Streptomycetaceae > Streptomyces > Streptomyces sp. NPDC003032. Next base: position 202,968 of record NZ_JBSFTT010000004.1, read on the forward strand.
CCGAGGCCGGAGAGGGCCGCCGCGGAGCCGCCCCTGGTCCAGATCTCGGTGGCGAGGGCGGAGGTGACGTGCCGCTTCACGTCGGCGGCCGGCAGCGTCACCTGGGAGAGGCCGAGGCCCCTGCCGTACGTCGCCACGATCTTCGGTGTGGCCTTGGTGCCGTCGGGCAGGCGGACGGCGAGGCGGTCGCCGGTCTTGACGTGGGCGGAGCGGGCGAGCGCGGCGTCCACGGCGACCTCGCCCCTGCCGAGCTTGAGCGTGCCCGTCTCGATCTTGAGGTCCTGGACCTTGGCGAGGTCCGCGGCCGTGCCGGTGATGCCCTGCGCGGACGCCGACTCCAGCCAGCGGTCGCCGCCGGAGCCGACCGGGACGAGTACGGACGTCTTGAGCAGCCCGACAGCGGAGGTGACTCCGTCGGCGCCCTCGGCCCTGGCGAGCGCGCCCGGGGCGAACCCGGTGCCCGAGGTGACGATGTGGTCGGCGGTGATGCCCTCGCGCTGCTGGTCGGCGGCGACGCGGTCCTGGCTGGTGTGCATGAAGACGAGGACGGAGGAGAAGGCCATGGCGAGCACGATCGGGGTGATCGCGGAGGCGAGGCGGCGGGCGTTCGTACGGGAGTTGGCGGCCGCCAGCGAGGCGGACGCGCCGGCGCCGCGCAGCGGGAGGCCGAACAGGGCCGCGCAGCCGCGGGCCACCAGGGGGCCGAGCAGGGCCACGGCGAGCATGAAGAGCATGACGACGCCGAGCGCCGCGTTCGCCGCGTCCTCGCCGGTGTTGTCCGCGGCGAAACCCGCGAAGACCGTGCCGCCGACGGCGGCGGCGACGCCCAGCGGCGTACGGATCCAGCCGAGCGGCATCCGCTCCACGGAGGCCTCGCTGAGCGCCTGGCCGGGCTTGATGCGGGAGGGGCGGCGCGCGGCCATGAATCCGGCGCCGAGCGCGGTCACGAAGGCGACGCCGACGGCGGAGACGAGCGGGATGAAGGAGATGGACAGGTCCACGGCCTTTGGGATCGCGCCCTTCTCCTTCAGCTGTCCGAACCACCAGGTGGCCAGGGCGATGCCCGGCAGCAGGCCGACCGCTCCGGCGAGCGGCGCGACGAGCAGGGTCTCGGTGGCGATGGTGCGGCGGATCTGGCGCGGGGTGGTGCCGATGGCGCGCAGCAGCGCGTACTCACGGGCGCGCTGGCCGACGGAGAGGGCGACGGTCCCGGCGGCGGTGAACACGGCGGTCAGGGCCGCGATGCCGCCGAAGGAGCCGCCGAGGCCGGTCAGCAGCTCCTTGGCGTAGGCCAGTTCCGAGCCCTCGGCGGCGCCGCGGTCGTCGCCGGTGTGGACCTCGGCCTTGCCGCCGACGGCGTGCGCCACCCGCGACTTGAGGGTGGCGTTGGAGACGCCCGCCTCGGGCAGTACGACGACGGCGTCGACGCGCCCGGGGTGCCCTGAGATACGTACGGCCTCGGAGTCGGCGAACCAGGCGGTGGGCGCGCCCTGCCCGGCCTTGACGGTGCCGGACACGCGGAAGTCGCGCGGGCCGTCCGCCGTGGTGAGCCTGACGCGGTCGCCGACGGCGGCGCCGGGCGTGGCGAGGGCCACTTCGCCGGGGTGCGGGGCGCGGCCCGCGGTCAGCTTCTCGCCGGTGAAGGCGGTGGAGCCCCAGCCGTGCGCGGTGACGGCCCTGCCGCCGGACCGCACGGGGAAGGTGACGTCGGCGACGGCGGTGCGCGCGCCGGGCACCGCGGCGGCCTTGGCGACCAGGGAGTCGTCGAGCCGTGCCCGGTCGGGCAGCGGGGTGGCCGTCTCGGAGCGCTCCTCGCCGCTGCCGGTGACGAAGTGGGCCTCCTGGTCGGCGGCGGCCACCACGGGCGCGCCCGCGTACCGCACGGGCGGCACGGAGGCGCGCAGGCCGGTCTCCAGGAGGATGCCGCAGGCGGCCACGATCAGCGAGGCCATCATCAGCGCGACGAAGGTGCCGGCGAAGGCGGCGGGCTTGAAACGGACGGCCGCGCGGGCGAGGCCGTTGGGCACGTACGCCATTACGCGGCCGCTCCCGCGTACGCGGGGGCCGTCAGCGCGGTCATCCGGGCGGCGATCTGCTGGGCGGACGCGCGCTCCAGACGGTCGACGAGGGAGCCGTCGGCGAGGAAGAGGACGCGGTCCGCGTGGGCCGCGGCGGCCGGGTCGTGGGTGACCATGACGACGGTGGCGCCCATCGTGTCGACGGCCGAGCGGAGCAGGCCGAGGATCTCGGTGGCGGTGGTGGTGTCCAGGGCGCCGGTCGGTTCGTCGGCGAAGATCACGTCCGGCTCGGTGACGAGGGCACGGGCGATGGCGACGCGCTGCTGCTGGCCGCCGGAGAGCTGGCCGGGGCGGCGGCGTGCCTTGTCGCCGAGGCCGACGCGGGCCAGCATGTCGGCGGCCTTGTGGCGGTCGGGGCGGCGGCCCGCGAGGCGCATCGGCAGGACGACGTTCTGCTCCACGGTCAGCGACGGCAGCAGGTTGAACGCCTGGAAGACGAAGCCGAGGCGGGTGCGGCGCAGGGCGGTGAGCTTGTTCTCGCTCATGCCGGTGATGTCGGTGCCGCCGAGGTGCACGCTGCCGGAGCTGGGCCGGTCGAGGCCGGCCGCGCACTGCAGGAACGTGGACTTGCCGGAGCCGGAGGGCCCCATGACGGCGGTGAAGCTGCCGCGCGGCAGGGCGAGGTCGATGCCGGCGAGCGCGTGCACGGCGCCGGCGCCCCGGCCGTACCGGCGGCGGACACCGCGCAGTTCGACGGCCCAGTCGCCGGGCCGGGCGCTCGGCATCGGGGGCGTCGGAGCCGCTCCCGTGCGCTCTTCGGTCCGGTGCTTCCGTCGCAGCCCCATGGCTGTTGCCCGCCTTCCGTTCGTACGTCCCTGGTCGATGTCTCGAACGTACGGATCCGGGGGTGCCGTGGACCATGAGGGCGGCTGGCGGACCCGGGGTAGGGAGAACCCCACCCCGGACGGTCAGGAATCCGACCCCGTCAGGGAAACGCTCAGCCCTCCCGGCAGATCAGCAGCAGCGCCCTGTCGTCGTTCACGTCCTTCGCGACCGCCTCGATCAGATGCCACGCGGCGCCGTGGAAGCCGCCGGCCACATAGCGGTCGGCCTCGCCCGTGAGGCGGTCGATTCCCTCGGCGATGTCGCGGTCCGAGGTCTCCACGAGGCCGTCGGTGAAGAGCATCAGGACGTCGCCGGGGCGCAGCACGCCCTTGACCGGGTCGAACTGGGCGCCGTCGTAGACGCCGAGGAGCGGGCCCTGGCCCGTCTTCTCCTCCCAGCGGCCGCTGCCCGCGCTGAGCTGGAGGCCCGGCGGGTGGCCCGCCGAGAAGAGTTCGTAGTCGCCGGTCTCCAGGTCCAGGACCAGGTGGATGGAGGTCGCGAAGCCCTCGTCCCAGTCCTGGCGGAGGAGGTAGCCGTTGGCCGCCGGCAGGAAGGAGTGCGGGGGCAGCGAGCCGAGGAGGCCGCCGAAGGCGCCGGACAGGAGCAGGGCGCGCGAGCCGGCGTCCATGCCCTTGCCGGAGACGTCGGTGAGGACGGCCTCCAGGGTGCGGCCGCCGTTCGTGCGGGCCGCGACGACGAAGTCGCCGGAGAAGGACTGCCCGCCGGCCGGGCGCAGCGCCATCTCGCGGTGCCAGCCGCGCGGCAGCTTCGGCAGCTTGCTCTGGACGCGGATGCGCTCGCGCAGGTCGAACAGCATGGTGCCGCCGCCGCGCCAGGGCACACCGACGCGGCTGCGGAACTGGGCGATGGTCAGTCCGAAGAAGCCGCAGGCGGCCACCACGAGGACCACGCCCGGGGTGACGCGCGAGGGCCCTTCGGTGTACGGGCCGAGCTGGACGGACTCCACGATCAGCGCGACGGCGGACGCCGCGTACAGGCCGAGGAGGCTGGCGGGGCGCAGGAGCAGCCCGCCCGTGACGATGGGCAGGACGAGGGCGGCGGGCGCGCACCAGACGTTGTTGACGATCGTGCCGCAGGTGATCAGCGGGATGGTGACGAGCAGCCCGGCCAGGGCGACCCAGTCGGAGCCGTCGCCGCGGAAGTAGTCGACCCCGGATTTGCGCAGCGCGATGCGGACCCGGTGCAGCCGCTTCTTCATCCGGGCCGTGAATGTCTCGGCTTGCGCCCGTCGCTCGCGACGCTCTCCTCGTACCGCCATTGCTCGTGGACCTTATCCAGCGGGCCGCGTACTTCGCACGGGAGGTCCCGGTTGTCCTCCGCGGCAGGCGTGTTCAGGACGGGCCGTGACGGCCGGTTCAGCCCGTGAAAATCCTGTCGCATCGGGCGTATCACCCTGGTACTCATGGCATATGACGACAGACTTGCGGGTGCTCGCGGAGTCCGAATGGGACGCCTGGTACGGGGTGTTGGAGCTGGCGTTCGGCGGTGTGCCGGAGTCGGCGCAGGAGCGTGAGCTGTGGCGGGCGCTGGCCGAGCCGGACCGGTCGATGGGCGTGTGGGACGGGGACGCGTGCGTGGGGACGGCGGGGGCGTTCTCCTTCCGGCTCTCCGTGCCGGGCGGCGCCCTGGTGGAAACGGCGGGCGTCACGATGGTGGGTGTCGCGGCCACGCACCGGCGGCGCGGGATTCTGACGTCGATGATGCGCAGACAGCTGGACGACGTGCGTGCGGCGGGCGAGCCGCTGGCCGTGCTGACCGCATCCGAGCCGGTCATCTACGGCCGGTTCGGGTACGGCACGGCCACCTTGCAGATGAAGGCCGACATCGACACGACCCGGGTGCGGCTGTCCGTACCGGCCGGTACGGATGACGTAGTTCTGCGGTACGCGCGTCCGGCCGATGTCCATGAAGCGTGCGAGGCGCTGTACGCGCGCCGGGTCACCGAACGGCCGGGGATGACGGCCCGGCAGCCCGGCTGGGAGCGGCTCGGGCTGCTCGACCCGGAGAGCGAGCGGGGCGGCGCGTCACCGCTCCAGTGCGTGGTCGCCGAACGCGCGGGCGAACTCGTCGGGTACGTACGGTTCGCCGTCAAGCCCGACTGGGACTGGAAGGGCCCCAAGGGCGCCGTCCATGTGCGGGATCTGGAGGCCCAGGACCCGGCGGCGTGCGCGGCGCTGTGGCGGTTCCTGTTCGACATCGACCTGACGTCGTCGGTCTTCGCGCGCAACCGTCCGGTGGACGATCCGCTGCTCCAGCTCGTCTCGGACATCCGGCGGTGCGACATAACGGTGCGGGACTCGCTGCACGTGCGGCTCGTGGAGGTGGGCGCGGCGCTGGAGTCGCGTACGTATCAGGCACCCGTGGACGTGGTGTTCGAGGTCGAGGACGCCTTCTGCCCCTGGAACGCGGGGCGTTGGCGGCTCACCGGCGACACCAAGGGCGCGTCGTGCGAGCGTACGCGGGACGCGGCCGACCTCGTCCTGTCCGTACGGGAGTTGGGCTCCGCGTATCTGGGCGGTGTGTCCCTGTCGTCGCTGGCGGGCGCGGGGCGGGTGCGGGAGCTGCGGCAGGGCGCGCTCGCCGAGGCTTCGGTGGCCTTCGGGTCGGATGTGGCGCCGTGGCTGCCGCACGGGTTCTAGCCGGGGGCTTCGGGCGGGGGCTTCAGGCGGGGTGGCCCAGTGGGGCCTTGGCCTTGCGGGTGGCGAGGTAGAGGGCGACCAGCCAGCCGATCAGCGAGGCGCCGAGGGCGACGTTCAGGATGAGGACCACCCAGCGAAGCTCGATTCCTCGGTTGAAGGCGATGAGGGACGGCAGCAGGTAGAGCACGCAGGTGAGCGTCGCGAGGGTGAGGCCGCCGAACGAGCCGAGATCGAAATAGGGCAGATCGATACCGAACATGAAGTGAACCCCCGCTGAGCTGGTCGAACAATCGCTGATCAGACGACCGCTGGTCGGGCGATCGAACTGGTGGACCGATCTTAACCGCGCCGCCGGCCGGCCCCGCCGGGCCGCTGGCAGGCCGGGCACCAGAAGAGGTTGCGGGCGGCGAGGTCGGCGGTGCGGATGTCGCCGCCGCAGATGTGGCACGGCTGGTTGGCCCGGCGGTAGACGTACACCTCGCCGCCGTGGTCGTCGACGCGCGGCGGGCGGCCCATCGCCTCCGGGGTGTGCTCGGGCCGGACGGTGTCGATGCGGTTGAGGCGCACGCCCTCGCGCATCAGCGCGACGAGGTCCGCCCAGATCGCGTTCCACCGGGCCTCGCTGAGGTCCTTGCCCGGGGTGTACGGGTCGATGCCGTGCCGGAAGAGGACCTCGGCGCGGTAGACGTTGCCGACGCCCGAGATGACCTTCTGGTCCATGAGGAGCGCGGCGACGGTGGTGCGGCTGCGGGCGATCCGGCGGTAGGCCTTGCCCGGGTCGTCCCCTTCCCTGAGGGGGTCGGGGCCCAGCCGGTCGTGTATCGCCTGCTTCTCCCCGGACGTGATGAGGGCGCAGGCGGTCGGGCCGCGCAGGTCGGAGTAGTACGTGTCGTTCAGGAGGCGGAGGCGGACGGTGTCCGTGGGCGGCGGCGCGGGGCACTCGCCGAGGGCGTATTTGCCGAACAGTCCGAGGTGGATGTGTATCCAGTCGTCCTCGCCGAAGCCCAGGAAGAGGTGCTTTCCGTGGGCCTCGGCGGTTTCCAGCACTCGGCCCGTGACCAGCTCGGCGCTGTCGGAGAACTTGCCCTGTGGGCTGGTCGCCCGGACGGGACGGTTCTGGAACCGTTCCCGGTGGTCGGCCGCGAGCCGGTGAATGGTGTGCCCCTCCGGCACGGGGTCCCTCCGGGGGTTGTGCGGGTCAATCGCCTCAAGGGCTCGTCCTCGGACGCCGGACGGGCTGAGAACCAGCGCCGCCCGGCGACCGGGTCCGCTACTGCTGGGGGTGGTGGGCCGGGATCGGGGGAAGCTCGCCCGTCTCCTCGTAAGCCGACAGCATGTCGATCCGCCGGGTGTGCCGCTCCTCACCGGAGTACGCCGTGCTCAGGAAGATCTCGACGAACTTCGTCGCCTCCTCCTGCGTGTGCATCCGGCCGCCGATCGAGACGACGTTCGCGTCGTTGTGCTCACGGCCCAGCGCCGCCGTCTCCTCGCTCCAGGCCAGCGCCGCACGGACGCCCTTGACCTTGTTCGCGGCGATCTGCTCGCCGTTGCCGGAGCCGCCGATGACGATGCCGAGGGCCTCGGGGTCCGCGGCGGTCCTCTCCGCGGCGCGCAGGCAGAACGGAGGGTAGTCGTCCTGGGCGTCATAGATGTGGGGCCCGCAGTCGACGGGCTCGTGGCCGTGGCTCTTGAGCCATTCGACCAGGTGGTTCTTGAGTTCATAGCCGGCATGATCCGAGCCGAGGTACACGCGCATGCGTCCGAGTGTGGCATGTCGCGCGACGGGTGGCCGCGACCGGGGCCGGACCCGCACGGCCGAGGCCCGCCCAGGTCAGGGCCAAGGTCTGGGCCAAGGGGCGGGAATGCAACGATCCGGATTCAGGTCTTCCGTCCCGATCGCCCCTGAGTTTGAATGCGGGGGCTCGTGACCCGAGAACTTAAGGATTCGTCCATGACCTCGCAACCCTCCCTTGCGAAGGCAGACAGCAGCCCCTCATCCCCTGGGGATCCGCGGTCTGACGGCAGTGGTGACAGTCGTGACACCGGCGACGGCCTGAAAGCGGGTCTGAAGAACCGCCACCTCTCCATGATCGCGATCGGCGGTGTGATCGGCGCCGGTCTCTTCGTCGGTTCCAGCTCCGGCATCGCCGCCGCCGGGCCCGCCATTCTCGTCTCGTACGCCCTCGTCGGCACGATGGTCGTCCTCGTGATGCGGATGCTGGGCGAGATGGCCGCAGCGCGGCCCGCCTCCGGCTCCTTCTCCACCTACGCCGACCAGGCGCTCGGCCGCTGGGCCGGCTTCTCCATCGGCTGGCTGTACTGGTTCTTCTGGGTCGTCGTCCTCGCGGTGGAGGCCACCGCCGGAGCCGTGATCCTCAACGGCTGGATACCGGCCGTCCCGCAGTGGGGCTGGGCGCTCATCGTGATGGTGGTGCTCACCGCCACGAACCTCGTCTCGGTCGGCTCGTACGGAGAGTTCGAGTTCTGGTTCGCCGGCATCAAGGTCGTCGCGATCGGCGCGTTCGTCGCCATCGGTCTGCTCGCCGTCTTCGGCGTGCTGCCCGGCTCGGACAACCCGGGCGCGGGATTCGCGCACCTCACCGACGCGGGCGGCTTCCTGCCCAAGGGCGCGGGCGCCATCCTCACCGGTGTGCTGATGGTCGTCTTCTCCTTCATGGGCAGCGAGATCGTCACGCTGGCCGCCGGTGAGTCCGAGGACCCGCAGCGCGCGGTCACCAAGGCGACGAACAGCGTGATCTGGCGCATCGGTGTCTTCTACCTCGGCTCGATCTTCGTCGTGATCACGCTCCTGCCGTGGAACGACAAGTCGATCACCGAGCACGGTTCGTACGTCGCCGCGCTCAACTCGATCGGCATCCCGCACGCCGGTCAGGTCATGAACGTCATCGTGCTCACGGCCGTGCTGTCCTGCCTCAACTCGGGGCTCTACACCGCCTCCCGCATGGCCTTCTCGCTCGGTCAGCGCGGTGACGCGCCCAAGGCCTTCGCACGGACCAACAAGCGCGGCGTGCCGCAGACCGCGATCCTCGGCTCCGTCGTCTTCGGCTTCCTCGCCGTCTGGTTCAACTACCAGTGGCAGGACACCGTCTTCGACTTCCTGCTCAACTCCTCGGGCGCGGTGGCCCTGTTCGTGTGGTTGCTGATCTGCTTCACGCAGCTGCGGATGCGCGGGATCATCCTGCGCGAGGAACCGGAGAAGCTCGTCGTGAGGATGTGGCTCTTCCCGTATCTGACGTGGGTCACGATCGCGATGATCTCGTTCGTCCTCATCTACATGCTGACCGATGAGGCCGGGCGCAAGAAGGTGCTGCTCTCGCTCCTGGCGGCCGCGTTCGTGGTCGTGTTCTCGGTGGTGCGCGAGAAGATCCGCTCCCGCGACGAGGTCGAGGTCTGACGCTCCAGGTCTGACGCTCCGGCTCTTCTCAGGATCCCGCGATTAGTTGACGTAAGGTGTCAGCTTTTCGCGGGATCCTCTCCGTTGTCAGACAGATGTACGCGGCTCAGGCGTACGCGGCTCAACGGAGGCACCCCGTGGATCTCACCGCCCAGCGACTCGTGTTCCGGCCCGGCGACACCGGGTACGACGACGAACTCGCCGGATTCCAGACCGGTTTCGTGACGCGGCCCGACGTCGTCTTCGGCGCCACGAGCGCCGAGGACGTCGTCGCCGCCGTGTCGTACGCCGCCCAGCACGGCCTTCCCGTGGGCGCGCAGGCCACCGGGCACGGGCTGCCGGGGGCCTCGGAGGGCGGCGTCCTGATCAGTACGCGGCGGATGGATGCCGTCCGGGTGGACGCCGAGGCGCGCACCGTCACCGTCGGCGCCGGTGCCCGCTGGGGCCAGGTCGTGGAGGCCGCGGCGCCCCACGGGCTCGCCCCGCTGAACGGCTCGGCGCCGGGTGTGGGCGCCGTGTCGTACACGCTGGGCGGCGGGTTCGGCATCCTGGCGAGGGAGTTCGGTTACGCGGCCGACCACGTCCGCGCCATGGACGTCGTCACGGCGGACGGCGGGGGCAGCGGGGACAGTGCTGATGGCACGGGCGGCACGCTGCGCCATGTCACCGCCGACAGTGACCCGGAGCTGTTCTGGGGGCTGCTCGGCGGCGGCGCGAACCTCGGCGTGGTCACGGAGCTGGAGATCGGCCTGGTACCGGTGGCGAGGCTGTACGGCGGGGCGATCGCGTTCGACGGGCGTACGACGGACCCGGCCGCCCTGCTGAGCGGCTACGCGGAGTGGACGCGGGCCCTGCCCGACGAGCTGACCTCGTCGCTGTCGGCGCTCCTCTACCCGGACATCCCCCAGCTCCCGCCGCATCTGCGGGGCCGCTATCTCGTCTCGGTGCGCGTCGCGTTCACGGGGACGCGGGCGGAGGGCGAGCGGCTGGTGGCGCCGTTGCGCGCGCTCGGGCCCGCCGTGTCGGACACGCTGCGCGAGATGCCGTACGCCGAGAGCTCCACGATCCACAGCGACCCGGACTTCCCGCACGCGTACTACGGGGACAGCGTGGTCCTCAGCGGCCTCGACACCGCCGCGGCCGGTGAACTGCTCGCCCTGACGGGGCCGGACGCCGCCTCGATGCACGTCGTCCAGGTCAACCACCTGGGCGGCGCCCTCGCGCGGCCCGCGAAGAACGCGGTGCCCTACCGCGAGGCGGGCTGGCTCATCCGGATCCTCTCCCCGCTGGACGGCACGGATGTCGCGGCGGTGCGGGAGCTGCACGCGCGGGCGTTCGGGCGCGTGGCGGGGCAGGCGATCGGGCGCTCGCTGAACTTCGCGTTCGGCGGCGGCGACCGGCCCGAGGGGCTCTACGACGCACAGACGCGGAAGAGGCTCGCCGAGCTGAAGGCCATGTACGACCCGGCGAACCTCTTCAGGCGGAACTACAGCGTCCGTACTACCGGTTGAGGAACTTCCACGCGGTGGGCAGCGCGCCCATCGCGAGGGCCGCCTTCAGTGCGTCGCCGATCAGGAAGGGCGTGAGGCCCGCGGCGACGGCCTGGGTCAGCGACATGCCGGTCGCGGCGGCGAGGTACGGGACGCCGACCGCGTAGATGATCGCGGAGCCGAGCACCATCGTGCCCGCGGTGCGCAGCACGGAGCGGTCCCCGCCGCGGCGGGCGAGGGCGCCCACCACCGTGGCGGCGAGCAGCATGCCGAGGACGTAGCCGAGGGTGGGGACCGCGACGCCGGAGTTCGCCTGGGCGAACCACGGCATGCCGGCCATGCCGACGAGGGCGTACAGCGCGAGGGAGAGGAAGCCGCGGCGGGCGCCGAGCGCGGTGCCGACGAGCAGCGCGGCGAAGGTCTGCCCGGTCACCGGGACCGGGGAGCCCGGCACGGGCACGGCGATCTGGGCGGCGATCCCGGTGAGCGCGGCGCCGCCGAGCACGAGCGCCGCGTCCTTCACGCGGGACGCGGGCAGCAGGTCGGCGAGGACCTGGCCGGGGCGGGTGGTGGCAGCGGCGATGCTCATCGGGACTCCGCGGGGACGTGGGGCGGGTTGGGACGCGTTGACGCTATCCCAGGCGGGGGCGGCGCTACACGATCCCAGGGCGACAACCCGGAGGCGGGGCCTTGGTGGGCTCCGTACAAAGCGCTTCGCGTACACCTCGTACGGCGTGACGCTCGTCACGGAGGTGAGCGGGTGGGTGCCCCGTTTTGCGCGGGGGGCCGCCGCCCGGGGAGACTGTGGAGTCCCGCCAAAGTCTTGTGACCCCGAGAGCAGCGCTGAGCACCATGCACGACCCCCAGGCCACGGCCACTGAGTCTCTCGGAGTTCCTGGAGTTCCCGGAGTTCCCGGAGGCGAGAACGAACCGCTCAGCGGTGGGCTCAAGCAGCGGCACCTCACCATGCTGGGGCTCGGCGGGGTCATCGGGGCCGGACTGTTCGTCGGGTCGGGGGCGGGGATCGCCGTCGCGGGGCCCGGGATCGTCGTCTCGTATCTGATCGCGGGCGCGCTCGCGATGTGTGTGATGCGGATGCTCGGCGAGATGTCGGCGGCGATGCCCGCCTCGGGGTCGTTCTCGGTGCACGCGGAGCGGGCGCTCGGCCGCTGGGCCGGGTTCAGCGTCGGCTGGCTCTACTGGTTCCTGCTGGTCGTCGTCCTCGCCGTGGAGGCGACCGGCGCCGCGCGGATCGCCAACGGCTGGGCGCCGGCGGTCCCGCAGTGGGCCTGGGTGCTGATCTTCATGCTGGTCTTCACGGCGGCCAACCTCGCGTCGGTGAAGAACTTCGGCGAGTTCGAGTTCTGGTTCGCGACGCTGAAGGTCTTCGCGATCGTCGCGTTCCTCGTGCTCGGCCTGCTCGCGGTCTTCGGGGTGCTGCCCGGGACGGACTCCGTGGGCCTCACCCGTCTCACCGGTGACGGCGGTTTCCTGCCCAACGGCTGGGACGGCGTGATCTCCGGAGTCCTCGCCGTCGTCTTCGCCTTCGGCGGCCTCGAGGTCGTCACGATCGCCGCCGCCGAGTCCGACGACCCGGTGCGCTCGGTCGCCCGCGCGGTGCGCAGCGCCGTCTACCGCATCCTCTTCTTCTACGTCGGCTCGATGCTGGTCATCGTGACGGTGCTGCCGTGGACCGCGCAGCGGGCCGGCGTCAGCCCGTACGTCACGGTCCTCGACTCGATCGGCGTGCCGTCCGCCGGGACGATCATGAACATCGTGGTGTTCGTGGCCCTGCTCTCGGCGCTGAACGCCAACCTCTACGGGTCCTCCCGGATGGTCTTCTCGCTCGCCGAGCGCGGCGAGGCCCCGAAGGCCCTCCTGAAGGTGTCCGGGGGCGGGGTGCCGCGCCGTGCGGTCCTCGCGTCGGTCGCTTTCGGCTTCGTGTCGGTCGTCCTCAATCTGAAGTGGCCGGACTCGGTCTTCCTCTACATGCTCAACTCGGTCGGCGCGGTGCTGCTGTTCGTATGGGCGCTGATCGCGGTGTCGCAGCTGCGGCTGCGCCGGCGCATCGAGCGCGAGGCCCCGGAGCGGCTCGTGCTGCGGATGTGGGCCTTCCCGTATCTGACCTGGGCGGCGCTGGTCGCGATGGCCGCCGTACTCGGCCTGATGCTGAACGACGACGGGGCGCGCCCGCAGCTGCTGTGGTCGGCGGGGGCGACGGGGCTCGTGCTGGCGGTGGCCGGGCTGCGGGAGTGGCGCGAGCGGCGGCTCGCGTAGAGTGTGAAGGATTCGTGAACTTGAAGTGTTCATCTCTTCACCATGTGTAAGCGTCGTGTCCGTATAGCGGTCAGCCATTCCCTGTCACCGGTACCGGACTTCAGACTGTGGGCCCGCTCGCTCCCCCGTCTCGGCTACTGAACAGGGCACGCCCATGTCTCGGACGTCCACTCCCCAGGACGCAGCACCCGACGAAGCACCCGGCTCGGCGCCCGACGCGGCCCCCGGCTCGGCACACGCGGTCGACTCCCCGCTCGTCCACGGCCTCAAGCAGCGGCACCTCTCCATGATCGCCCTGGGCGGTGTGATCGGCGCCGGCCTCTTCGTGGGCTCCGGAGCGGGCATCGCCGCGGCGGGGCCCTCGATCGTCCTCGCGTACGCGATATCCGGCGCTCTCGTCATGCTCGTGATGCGCATGCTGGGCGAGATGTCGGCGGCCAACCCGGCCTCCGGTTCCTTCTCGGTCCACGCCGAGCGGGCCATCGGCCCCTGGGCGGGCTTCACGGCGGGCTGGGGCTTCTGGTTCCTGCTCTGCGTCGCCGTCGGCCTTGAGGGCATCGGCGCCGCGAAGATCATGGTGGGCTGGTACCCCGACAGCCCGGAGTGGGCCTGGGTCGCCCTGTTCATGCTGGTGTTCTGCGGCGCGAACCTGACGGCCGTGAAGAACTTCGGCGAGTTCGAGTTCTGGTTCGCCGCGCTCAAGGTCGGCGCGATCACGCTCTTCCTCGGCATCGGCGTCCTCGCGATCCTCGGCATCCTGCCCGGCTCGGACGTCTCCGCCCCCGGCACCGGGAACCTCACCGGCGAGGGCGGCTTCATGCCGAACGGCACGGACGGCCTGATCATCGGCCTGCTCGCCTCCGTCTTCGCGTACGGCGGTCTGGAGACCGTCACGATCGCGGCCGCCGAGTCCAAGAACCCGGTCCAGAGCGTCGCCAAGGCCGTGCGTACGGCGATGTGGCGCATCGCCCTCTTCTACGTCGGCTCCATGCTCGTCGTCGTCACGCTGCTGCCGTGGGACAACAAGGAAGTCGTCGCCAAGGGCCCCTACGTCGCCACGCTGGACCACCTCGGCATCCCCGGCGCCGGCCAGATCATGAACGTCATCGTCCTGATCGCCCTGCTCTCCGCGATGAACGCCAACATCTACGGCGCCTCGCGCATGTCGTACTCCCTGATCGCGCGCGGCCAGGGCCCGCGGGCGCTCGGCAAGGTCTCGGGCGGCGTGCCGCGCCTCGCGGTGCTCGCCTCCTCGGTCTTCGGCTTCGTCTGCGTCCTGCTCAGCTACTGGCGCCCGGACGACGTCTTCCCGTGGCTCCTGAACATGATCGGCGCGATGATCCTGGTCGTCTGGATCTTCATCGCCGTCTCGCAGCTGATCCTGCGCCGCAGGACGGAGCGCGAGGAGCCGCAGAAGCTGGTCGTGCGGATGTGGGCGTACCCCTTCCTCACCTGGGTGGCGCTGGCCGCGATGGCGTACATCTTCTACCTGATGACCGAACAGCCCGACACGCGCAAGCAGCTCCTGGCCACGGGGACGCTGACGCTGTGTCTCGCGGTGGTCGGGTTCGTGCGCCAGAGGGTGGCTCAGAAGCGGGCGGCGGCCGTGACGGCCGCGGAGTAAGGCACTCCCGTACACGAAGGGGCCCGGGGTCGTCATCGACCCCGGGCCCCTTCGGCGTACCCGGTGTCAGGCGCCTGGCGTAACCGGTGGTCCTAGGACAAAGGGCTGATCAACTTCGAAGGACTGCTGCTGCTAGCCTGCACTTGCGCATCAATTGCAATAAGAAGTAAGAAGCAGCAAGAAGCAGCAGTCGGAGGGCTCGGACATGGCCATTTACACGCTTCCTGAACTTCCGTACGACTACGCGGCGCTCGAACCGGTCATCAACCCGCAGATCATCGAGCTGCACCACGACAAGCACCACGCGGCGTACGTGAAGGGTGCGAACGACACCCTTGAGCAGCTGGAGGAGGCGCGCGACAAGGAGACGTGGGGCGCCATCAACGGCCTGGAGAAGAACCTGGCCTTCCACCTCTCCGGCCACATCCTGCACAGCATCTACTGGCACAACATGAACAGCCCCAAGGACGGTGGCGGCGGCGAGCCGCTGGCCGCCGACGGTGTCGGCGAGCTGGCGGACGCGATCACCGAGTCCTTCGGTTCCTTCGCCAAGTTCAAGGCCCAGCTGACCAAGGCCTCCGCGACGACGCAGGGCTCGGGCTGGGGCGTCCTCGCCTACGAGCCGCTCAGCGGCCGCCTCATCGTCGAGCAGGTCTACGACCACCAGGGCAACGTCGGCCAGGGCTCCACGCCGGTTCTGGTCTTCGACGCCTGGGAGCACGCCTTCTACCTGCAGTACAAGAACCAGAAGGTCGACTTCATCGAGGCCATGTGGCAGGTCGTCAACTGGCAGGACGTCGCCAAGCGTTACGAGGCGGCCAAGCAGCGGGTGAACGCCCTGCTCCTGGCCCCGTGAGGCGACCCGCCCCATGACCCCATGAAACGTCCCGCCTCGTGATCGTCTTCTCAACTTTCGCCGGGGCGGGCGGATAAAGGAAAGGCCCCCGTGAGGACGTGACTCACGGGGGCCTTTCGGTTGCCGGGATTCCGGAGGACCGTGGCAGGCATGGTGGACGAGAAGCACTGCCCCACGTGCCGACAACTGCACCTCTTCCGCAAGGTCACCCCCGCCGAGGAGGACCACATCGCCCGGATCGAGGGCCGGGCGCGGGCCCGCGGCTTCTGGCGCTGCACCAATCCCGGCTGCCTGTGGGTCCAGCCGTACCACGTGCAGAGCAAGGGCTTCCGCCTGCCGGAGGAGACCTTCGGCTAGCCCCCTCCAGGGCTCTCCGGGCTTACGTCAGTCGAAGACCGGGCCCTGCGTCCGGGTCCGCTTGATCTCGTAGAAGCCCGGTGTCGAGGCGACGAGCAGTGTGCCGTCCCAGAGCCGCGCGGCGGCCTCGCCCTTGGGGGCGGGGGTGACGACCGGCCCGAAGAAGGCGATCTGCTCGCCGTCGGCGCCGGGCACGGCGATGACGGGCGTGCCGACGTCCTGGCCGACCTTGTCGATGCCCTCCTTGTGGGAGGCGCGCAGCTCGGTGTCGTAAGCGTCGGAGTCCATGTACTCCGCGAGGTCGGCGGGCAGGCCGACGTCCTCCAGGGCGCCGATGACGGCCTCACGGGTGGCGCCCTCGCCACGGTTGTGGAAGCGGGTGCCGAGCGCGGTGTAGAGCTTCCCGGTGATCTCCTCGCCGTGCTTCTGCTGGGCGGCGATGACGACGCGCACCGGGCCCCAGGCCTGGGTCGCGAGCATCTCGCGGTACTCCTCGGGCAGCTCGTCGAGCTTGTCCTCGTTCAGGACGGCGAGGCTCATCACGTGCCAGCGGACCTCGACGTCGCGGACCTTCTCCACTTCGAGCATCCAGCGCGACGTCATCCACGCCCAGGGGCACAGCGGGTCGAACCAGAAGTCGACCGGGGTCTTGCCGTTGTTCTCGGACATGTCTCTCCTAGGGAATGTGTTCGGCGCCTGGCCAGGGGAACGTCGGGGGTCTGCCAGGGCATTCCCGGATGTCGGCGGCCGACGGCACATGCGAGGATCGTAGACATTCGTACGAGTCAGGCGAATCAGAGTCGTGCGCGTTCATACGAGTCATGCGAGCCACAAGGGAGTGCCGCCCGTGCCCGGTGAGAATCTGTCCCGCGACGAGGCCCAGGAGAGGGCCGCGCTGCTCTCCGTCGATGGCTACGAGGTCTTTCTGGACCTGCGCTCGGCGGTCGGCGAGGGCGGTCAGGAGCCGCGCACGTTCCGCTCGGTGACCACGATCCGCTTCCGCGCCGAGCCGGGCGCCGCGAGCTTCGCGGACCTGGTCGCACCGAGCGTCACGGCCCTCTCCCTCAACGGCAAGGACCTGGACCCGGCCGCCGTCTTCGACGGCACCCGGATCACGCTGGAGGACCTGTCCGAGGAGAACGAACTGGTGGTGGACGCCCAGTGCGCCTACAGCCGCACCGGTGAGGGCATGCACCGCTTCGTCGACCCCGAGGACGGCGAGGTCTACCTCTACACGCAGTACGAACCGGCGGACGCCCGCCGCGTCTTCGCCAACTTCGAACAGCCGGACCTGAAGGCCCCCTACCGCTTCACGGTGCGGGCCCCCGAGGGCTGGACGGCGTGGTCGAACGGCGTCGGTGAACTGACGGACGGCGTCTGGAGGTTCGCCGAGACCAAGCCGATCTCCACCTACATCACGGCGGTCGTGGCCGGCCCCTACCACTATGTGACCGACTCCTACGAGCGCGTCCTCGACGACGGTACGCGCCTGGAGATCCCGCTCGGCGCGATGTGCCGCAAGGGCCTCGCCCCGCACTTCGACGCCGACGACGTCTTCCTGGTGACCAAGCAGGGCCTGGACTTCTTCCACGACAACTTCGACTACCCCTACCCCTTCGGGAAGTACGACCAGGCCTTCGTGCCGGAGTACAACCTGGGCGCGATGGAGAACCCGGGCCTGGTGACGTTCCGCGAGGAGTTCATCTTCCGCGGCAAGGTGACCCAGGCGTCGTACGAGCGCCGGGCCAACGTGATCCTCCACGAGATGGCCCACATGTGGTTCGGGGACCTCGTCACCATGCGGTGGTGGGACGACCTGTGGCTCAAGGAGTCCTTCGCCGACTTCATGGGCTCCTTCTCGATGGTCGAGGCGACCCGCTTCACCAATGGCTGGATCACCTTCGCCAACAACCGCAAGTCCTGGGCCTACCGCGCCGACCAGCTGCCCTCCACGCACCCCGTCACGGCCGACATCCGCGACCTGGAGGACGCCAAGCTCAACTTCGACGGAATCACGTACGCCAAGGGCGCCTCGGTCCTCAAGCAGCTCGTCGCCTACGTCGGACGTGAGGCGTTCCTGGAGGGCGCCCGGCGCTACTTCAAGCGCCACGCGTACGACAACACGGTCCTCGGTGACCTCCTGTCGGTCCTGGAGGAGACGTCCGGGCGCGACATGGCGTCCTGGTCGCGGTCCTGGCTGCAGACGGCGGGCGTCAACTCTCTGACCCCGCAGGTAATCCTCAACGCGGAGGGCCGGATCACCGAACTCTCCGTGCTCCAGGAGGCCGCCGAGTCACACCCCGAACTGCGGCCGCACCGCGTGGCGGTGGGCCTGTACCGCAGGTCGGCCGAGGGCGCCCTTGAGCGGTACGCCCGCGCGGAGATCGACGTCGACGGGCCGCGCACGGTCGTGACCGAGCTGGCCGGCGAGGCGGCGCCCGAACTGGTCCTGGTCAACGACGACGACCTGACCTACTGCAAGATCCGCTTCGACGAGAACTCCCTCGTGACACTGCGGGAGCACCTCGGCGACATCACCGACCCGCTCGCCCGCGCCCTGTGCTGGTCGGCGCTGTGGAACCTCACACGGGACGCGCTGATGCCCGCGCGTGACTTCATCGGGCTCGTGCTGGACTTCGCCGGGCGCGAGAGCGACATCGGCGTGCTGCAGATGCTGCACACGTGGACCCACTCCGCCCTCACGCACTACGCCGCGTCCGACTGGCGCGAGGAAGGCGGCCGGGCGCTCGCCGAGGGGGCGCTGCGCGAGCTGCGGATCGCCGAGCCGGGCAGCCAGGACCAGCTGACGTGGGCGCGGTTCTTCGCGGCGGTGGCGTCGTCGGCGGCCGATCTCCAGCTGCTCCAGGGCCTGCTTGCCGGTACGGCGAAGATCGATGGCCTGGACGTCGACCAGGAGCTGCGCTGGGCGCTGCTCGGCCCGCTGGCCGCGCACGGCGTCGCCGACGAGAGCGCCCTCGCGGCGGAGCTGGCCCGGGACGACACGGCTTCGGGCAAGCGGCACCAGGTGCGGTGCCTGGCCGCGCGGCCCTCGGCGGCGGTCAAGGCGCAGGCGTGGGCCTCCGTGGTGGAGTCGGACGCGCTGTCCAACGCGCTGGTGGAGGCGACGATCGCGGGGTTCGCGCAGCCGTCGCAGCGGGAGCTCGCGGCGCCGTACGTCTCCAAGTACTTCGACGCGATCGAGCGGGTGTGGGCGGAGCGGTCCATCCAGATCGGCATGGACGTGGTGCGGGGCCTGTTCCCGCGTCTCCAGGGTGACGAGGGCACGCTGGCGGCGGCGGACGAGTGGCTCACGGCACACGCGTCCGCCGCGCCGGCCCTGCGGCGCCTGGTCCTGGAGGCCCGCGACGACCTCGCGCGGGCGTTGCGGGCGCAGGGCTGCGACGCGGGGGCCTAGGCCGGCCGGGGGGACGGTCTCTCCCGCCACCCGCGTCGGCGCCGCCCCCCCTGACTCCGCTCATCCGCCACCTGCCTCGGCGCCGCTCCCCCCTGGCTCTGCTCTTCGGCCACGTGCCTCGGCGCCGCCCCCCTGACTCTGCTCATCCGCCACCCGCGCCGGCGCCGCCCCCCCCTGGCTCTGCTCTTCGGCTTCCCGTCGTCTCCGCACTGCCCCGCCGCTTCGCGGCGGATCCGTCCCACCCACCCACCCGTTTACCCCGCATCGCGGGGTGGCCCGGGGGGGAACATCCCACCCGCAGCACACGCCCTGGACAACTCAACACGGAGCGACGGGCGGGTGGGTGGGAGACATCCGCCGCGAAGCGGCGGGACAGGCACGCCACGGCGCGAAGCCGAAAACAACCACCCCAGCACACGCCCTGGACGACCCAACGCGGAGCAACGGGCGGGTGGGTGGGACAGGCACCGCGGCGGGGTGAAAGAGAGACCAGGCCTCGACGCCCCGCGACAAGGGAAGATCCTCGGCAGTCGAACGCCCTTGCTTTAGGGCGAGGTTGTCCAGGTTTGTCGACGGGTGTGTAACAGCGGTTAGGAGACAGCGCGGGGCAGGGAACGACCGGGGCATGAACCACGACATCCCACTCTCCCCCCTCCCCCTCCAGCACCTCGCCGACGTCCAGCCACGCGTCCTGAACACGGCCCAGCTCCGCGAGCACGGCGTCTCCTCCGCCGACGCCGGCGCGCACTGCCGGCCCGGCGGCCCCTGGCAGCAGCTGCTGCCGGGCGTGTGCCTGCTGCACCCCGGCCCGCCGACCAGCGAGGAGCGGCTGCACGGCGCCCTGCTGTACGCGGGGCGCCCGCCGGCCCGCGAGGCCCGTGCCGTGCCCGCGCAGCCCGGCGCGGGCGAGCCGCACGCCACGTACGCCGACGCGATCATCACGGGCCTCGCGGCACTCACCCTGCACCGTTTCGCGTCCGCTCCCCCGCTGCTCTCCCTGGACCGCATCGACGTCCTGGTGCCCCGTACCCGCCGCCTGCGGTCCGCGGGGTTCGTGCGGCTGGTGCGCGATACCACACTGCCGACTCCCCAGCAGGTCACGGGCGTTCCGGTGACGCCCGTGCCCCGCGCCCTCGCCGACGCCGTGGCGCAGCTCACCGAGGCGGGCGCCGTGCGCCGGCTGCTCACCGAGGCGGTGCGCGGCGGCCACTGCGATCCCCCGGCGGTGGTGCGGGAGTTGAGCAACGCCGGGCTGCTGACCCTGCCGCACGTCATGGATGCCGTGGACTCGCTGCTCGCCGAGGGGCGGGCCATCGCGGAGGACCGGCTGTACCGGCTGGTCGCCGAGCACGGCCTGCCGGACCCGCTGTGGAACGTGGATCTGCGGCTGCCCGGCGGCCCGCACCTCGGCGGCGTCGACGCCTACTGGCCCGACCAGGCCGTCGCCGTGGAGCTCGACACCCGCGCGCCCCGCCAAGGGCTGCGGCCGGACGACGACGCCGTGTGGTCCGAGCACGCCCGCAAGCGTGCGCTCTTGGAGCGGCTCGGCATCACCGTCGTACACATCACTCCGAGGAAGCTCCGGGACGCGGCGGAGCAGCAGGCCGCCGTCGTACGGACCGCGCTGATGGCGTCGGACGACCGCGACCCGTCGGCGTATGTCACCGTGCTGCCGCGATAGCGCACCCGCCCCGACCCCACCCGGATACCGGCCCACCCCGATACCGGCCCACCCCGATACCGGCCCACCCGGTTACCGGCCCGCCCCTGTCACCGCCCGCCCTACTACCGTCCGCCCTGACCCCGCCCGCAGAACTCCGCCTCCATGACCGCGTTGCGGTCTCCGCCGGGCCCGTTGAAGTTGAGCGCCAGCGCATGGCGGCCGTCCGCCGTCGTCCCCGCCGCGGACGCCGAGCCGTGGATGTCGCCGCCGTGGCCCCAGACGACCGTGCCGCAGGTGGTGGCGAAGGGCTCAAGGCCGAGGCCGTACCGCTGGCCCGGCCGGTTGTCGCCCTTCGGCACGGTGGTCTTCATCGCGGCGAGCTGCCGCTCGGGCAGGAGCTTGCCGCGCAGCAGCGCGGTGTAGAAGCGGTTCAGGTCCGCCGAATCGGAGATCATCTCGCCTGCCGCGCCGGCCACGGACGGATTGAACTCCGTCACGTCGTGGTTCTTGGCGCCGGGGGCGTCGGAGAGCTTGCTGTAGGCGCGCGAACCGGGGCGCGGCATGGACGACTTGGTGCCGGGCACTGACGTGGCGCGCAGGCCGAGCGGTTTGATGACGCGCTCCCTGATCTCCTGCCCGTACGGCACACCGGTCACCCTCTCGATGATCATTCCGGCGAGGACGTAATTGGTGTTGGAGTATTTCCAGCCGGTGCCGGGCGCGAAGTCCGGTCGGTGGCGCATGGCGATCGCGACCTGCTGCCGGGGCGTCCAGGTGTCGTAGCGGTGGGTGAGGAACTCCTCGCTGAAGACCTTCTGCCGGAAGCCGTCGTCGGCTGTCACGTTGAAGACGCCGCTGGTGTGGTTGAGGAGTTGGCGGACCGTGACGCGGTCGCCGTCGTGGCCGTTCCCCTCGACGACGCCCGGCAGCCACTTCCCGACCGTGTCGTCGAGGTCGAGTCTGCCCTCGGCCTCCAGCTGGAGGAGGACCGTCGCGACGAAGGTCTTGGTGAGGCTGCCGACGCGGTAGCGGTCGTGGGCGCCGCGCGGGCTGTTCCGCTCCAGGTCGCCGATGCCCGCGGCGGCGTTCCAGGGGCCGTGCCGGTCCCTGACCTGTGCGGTCACGCCGGGGGCATCCTCGTTGAGGGCGGCCTCCATCGCGCGCTGGGTCGCGCGGTGCCGGTCCCCGTGTCCGGGCGTCGCGGCGAGCGCGGGCGCCGCGAACGCCCCCGCCGCCACCGTCGCGGCCACCACCGCCGCCACACCTGCCCGCACCTTCAGTACTGCCATGAGCTGCCCCTTCCGGCCACACCTGCTGTCGGCCAAGGGGACCGGTGGGCCGGTGCGAAGGTTGAGCGGCACGGCGTGGTTGAGCGGTATTCAGCCTTCCGTGGCACCGGCTCAGACCTTGCGCGGCACCGTCTCAGCCCTTGCGCAGCACCAGCTCCGTGTTCCGGTCGCCCGCGTCGCCGCCCAACGCGGGCTTCGCGCCCGGGGCGTTGAAGGACAGCTCGCGGTAGAGCGCGGCCAGACCGGTCTGCGAGAGATCGGCGAAATCCGTGCGGTGGGGGGCGGCGGATTCGATGAGCGTGGTGAAGAGGGAGATCGTGCCGTCGTGGTTGTCGGTGAGCTCCACGACCCGCGCGAGCTGCGGGAAGTCGATGTGCGAGGCGGTGGAGACCTCCCAGAACGCGCCGTGCGGGGTGCGGTGCGGGGTGATCGCGTTCTTGTGGCTGTGGCCGTTGACCCAGGCCAGGACGGAGCGGTGGCGGCCGAGCAGGGCGCGTATCTCCTCGCCGCCGTGCCGGGCCTCGCCGGGGCGTGCCGGGTCGTGGCGGAGGTTGCGCATGGTCCTGCTGGTGTGGTGGCTGAAGACGACGACGTACGAAGGTCCGCCGCCGCGCCGCTCGTTGGCGGTCAGCTCGCGCTCCAGCCAGCGCAGCTGTGCGGTGCCGAGCGAGCCTTCGTAGTGGCCACCGGGATCGGTGCTGTCGAGGCTGATGCCGAGCACGTCGTCGCTGATGCGGAAGGAGTAGTACTGGGTGGCGGACGCGAGGTTCTCCTGGGTGTAGCCGTGGCCGACGGGGCCGCGGCCCGCGTGGGCGGGGTCCAGGTGCGCGCGGACGTACTCGGCGGGGGTGAAGGGCGCCCGCGATTCGTCCGGCGTGATGGACCGCATGCGCCGGGCCTCGCTCTTCAGAAGCTCCTTGAAACGGGCGCCCTTGGGGTCGCGCCCCTTCTTGACGGCCTTCCACAGGGCGGCGCCCCGCGTCTCGTCGAGGGACAACAGTTTCCGTCCCCCGACCGCGAATTCGGTGAGGTACGAGTCCTTGGGTGCCCAGCAGCCGCCGGGCAGCGCGTCGTGGTTGCCGACCGTGGAGTACCAGGGCAGGCCGAGGCCGGGGCTGTTGACCTCGCGGATCGCGGCGTCGAGGAAGCCGTGCAGGCGCGGGAAGCCGAGCGTCTTGTCGGCGTCGCGCAGGGCGTCGTCCGGATGCCAGTACAGCTTGAGGCCGCTGTCCTGCACGCCTTCGTAGCGGCGCGGGTCGCCGGTGTTGGGGGTGATGCGGCCACCGCTCATCACCTTGAGGTACCAGTCGAGTTCGGCGCGGGAGTTGTTGTCGGTGTTGTCGCCGGTCGTCACGACGCAGTGCAGCGGGGCGCCGGTGGCGGGCGCGCCGCGCAGGGCGTTGACGCGCTCGACGAGGGAGACCGCGCCGGCCACCGAGAGGGACTCGTGCGGCCGCCAGGCGCTCGCGGTCCGCGCGCGCAGATACTCGTAGCGCAGGGGGTGTTGTACGTCGACGAGGTGCAGGTCGGTGAATTGCACGAACGCGGCGAGCGCGGTCCGGCGCCCCTCGCGCCCCGGCTTCGCCGCCGCGAGGTCGCCGCGCACCACGCGCCGCCAGGCGGGCCCGTCGCCGAGCCGCCGGTAGCCGGAGGTGCCGCGCGGGGCGGCGACGGTGAGCAGGGTGGTGCCGCTCTTGTACGGCATGAGGGGCGCGGCGGGTGCCCGCCGGGAGCGGGGCACGGTGGCGTGCTCGGCGGGTGCGCCGGGTGCGGCGTTGCCGGAGCCCGCGCCGGGGCCGAGCGCGTAGCCGATCCCGGCGGAGAGGGTGACCGCGCCGGTGGCGGCGAGGAGGGCGCGGCGGTCGAGGCGGCCGGCGGCGCCGGCCGTGGCCGAGGCGAGGCCCGCGGCGGCCGTGGCGGTTGCGGTGGCGACAGAGCGTGTGCGCGGCATGGCGCGGTCTCCCCGAGTGCGAACGCGTCGGCAGTGGTCGCGGGCTCCGGGGCCGGTGCGGCCCGCGAATTTCCCGCTCGTACTGGATCGTTGGCATCGGGGGTGACCTGTGTGTGAACGAGACCGCAACGGGCGGCGCCGATCGCCGTACGTGTAACACTGGGCACCCTGCGTGGTCACGCACCTCTCCCCGCACGGAGAGGAGGCGGTCACTCCGTGTTCATCTTCCGGGGAAGGGAAGGCGGGGACGACGACGTTGAGGGCGGGGGGACGACGACGCGGGGGCGCGGGTCAGTGCGCCGCGCCGAGGGCTCGGCCGCGGCCGTCGGCGGGGCGGGTGCGCCACAGTTCGAGGCCGATGTCGACGAGCCCGACGCGGTCGAGGTCCGGCACGGACTCCAGGGGATGCCAGGCCGCGAGGTCCGTGGAGCCGTCGGTCTCGTGGCGCAGTTCGCCGCCGGTGACCCGCCCCTCGTACAGGATGCGCAGCCCGTGGAAGTCGGCGACGGCGCCGAGCCTGCGCGGGTAGCGGCGGCGCAGCGAGTCGACGCCGAGGAGGGTCACCGGTTCGACGACGTACCCGGTCTCCTCGTCGGCCTCGCGGATCACGGTGTCGTAGGGGTCCTCGCCGTGGTCCATGCCGCCCCCGGGCAGCGTCCAGCGTTTGCTGCCGTCGCCCGCCACCCAGCGGGCGAGCAGCACCTGTCCGTCGCGGACGCATACGGCGTAGGCCGCCACCCTCAGCTCCTTGTGCACAGACCGACGCTAGTCCCCATGGGCCGGATTGGCAGGAGAGTACTCCGGGTCGGACCAGCGCCAGGGGCTCGCGGAGCCGGTCTCGACCGCTTCGGTGAGGGTGAAGCGGACCGTGCGGGAGCCGTCGTCGGCGTGGTCGGTACGGGCGGTTCCGGTGAGCTGGAGGGTGGTGCCGTCTCTCCAGTCGAGGAAGAGGAGGCCCGCGCGGGGGTCGTCGTTGAGGTTGCCGAGGGACAGGAACATGGAGTTGCCGGGGTAGTCGTCCCATTCCAGTGCGGTCGGGGAAGTGACGCGTACGAAGCCGGGGTTGCCGCCGCGGTGCCCGGCGTCGGCGCCGCGCGCGTGGACGGTGGCGAGGAAGAACGTGTCGCTCGCCGCGACGAAGGCGCGCTGGTCGCCGGTGAGGCGGGCGCCGCGCCGCGGCTCGCCGGGGCTCTCCGGCCTTCTCCCCTCGTGCAGCGTCCGCTTCTGGAGGTACTTCGGGCAGTTGGCGAAGACCTGGTCGGCCTCGATCGCGAGGCCGCGGGGTGTGGGCCGGGACCTGCCGTTCAGGCGCATGCGGCGCCGGGTGCGCGGGTCGAGCGCGAGGGTGCCCACGGGGGTGTTCTCGCGGGCGAGGCCGGTGGCGAGCGGATCGGTGGCGCGCGGGGCGCCCGCGACCGAGATCTGGCGGGGCCCCGTGGCTCGTACGAAACCGGGATCGCCGGTCAGCGGCGAGGCCCAGACGGCACCCGCCGGGTCGGCGCCGCCGATCACCAGCATGGGCTGGATCTCCAGGAAGGCCGCGGCGACGGGGCGGATGCCCTGGCCGATGGACCGGCCCACGTGATCGGCGAGTTCGCGGACGCCGACCTTGTCCTGCACGGCGCGCGAGCCCTGGTGGTAGGGGCTCGCAGGGGCGTACGAAGCCACGGGGTGACCCTTCTTCTCGGGAAACCGGAGGGTGCGGAAGGAGCTGGAGGGCTTGGAGGAAAACCGGGAGGCTTGGACGAAAACCGGGAGGCCTAGAAGAAGCCGCAGGTCGGCGCGGACTCGACGGGGGCGGTGGCGTCCTGCGCGCCGGACGCGCTGAAGATCTCCAGGCGCGTCCCGTCCGGGTCGTGGAAGAAGATGCCGCCGGACGCCGCGCCCTCGCCGTGCGGCACGACGCCTTCGTACGCGAACTCCACGCCGTAGGCCCGCAGCGCGCTCTCGTACCCCCTGACCCGCTCGATCGTGTCGACCTCGATCGCGAGGTGGTGCAGGCCCGCGTCGGTGGCGCAGTACGCGGCGTCGGCCTGCTGCCAGAGGGTGAGGACCGGCCGCGGGCCGTCCCCCAGGAAGGCGAAGCGGCGGCCGTCTTCCTTGCCCTCGCCGATGACTCCGTACCCGAGGACGCCGCGGTAGAAGGCGAGCGAGCGCTCGATGTCCGTGACGTTCAGGCCGATGTGGCCGATGCGCGGAGCGGTGTCGGTGGAGGTGGTGGACGCGGTCATGACTCTCCCCTAGGTCGTGGGCGACCGCACCATACGACGCGGCCTAACCAATGAAGAGGACGTTAGAGGTTAGAGACAGCGCACGTCAACCGGTCACGTACTCTTGAGCGGTTAGCACTGAAGGGAGCACCCCATGCCCGCCGCCTCACACGACCCCCGCCCGCTCACCGGCGAGCCCCTCTCCCTGGACCTGCTCAACACCCGCTGGATGCACGACGGCGTACGCCAGGACCTGCTGACCGGCACCGAAGGGCTCGCCGTCTGGCTCGCGGCGAACGGTCTCGCCGAGCGGTTCGCCGCCGACGGCCCGACCCTGGAACACGTGCTGCGCGCCCGCGACGCGCTGGCCACGGCCGTGGACCGTCCCGGCGACCCGGCGGGCCCGGTCCGCGTCGACCAGGTCCTCGGGCACGGCCGCATCCGCGCGACGCTGACCCCCGAGGGTCCGGGCGAGGAGGCCGAGTTCGCGGACGCGACCTGGGGCGCGGCCTGGCTCGCCGCGCGCGACTACCTGAACCTCCTGGCCGCCGCGCCCGACCGGATCCGCGGCTGCGCCCACGACGCGTGCATCCTGCACTTCTTCGACACCTCGCGGAACGGCACGCGCCGCTGGTGCTCCATGGCGGCCTGCGGCAACCGCGCGAAGGCGTCACGGCACTACGCCCGATCGCGCGAGGCCTAGGCCGGGTCCGCACGGCGACCGGACGGCCGGAAAGTTCCCGGCGCAAGTCCCCCTATACGCCGCCTTGTCCCCGATGGCGCATGGCGGAATTGCGCCATGCCCGATGACGGCGCGGACAACTCTCCCCAAACAGCAACCACTTACGTAAGGCTGAGCGGTCATCCGGTCCCGAATTCCGGACCGAATCGAAACCCTCCTCCCGACCTTACGTACAGGGATGCCGATGCCCAGATCCACATCCAGCGCGAGACCCGCGGTCTCAGGACGCGCGGCCCGCCTCGCGATAGCCGTCGGCCTGACCGCCGCGCTCTCCGCCACCGGGATACCCATGGCCCTCGCGGCCACCGGGGACGACCCCGTAGACGTGACCGAGGCGCCCAGGTCCGCGGGCGGCAAGCTCGGTGCGGCCGACGCCGACCTGCTCGCCGACGCCAAGGCGGACGGCGAGAAGACCGTCACGATGATGGTCGCCACCGCGCCCGGCGCCACCGAGCAGGTCGCCGACCAGCTCGACGGCGTCAAGGGCGGCTCGGTGGGCCGCACCTACGACAAGCTCGGCTACGTCCGCGCGACCGTGCCGACCGGCAGGGCCGACGCCGCGATCAAGTCCGCCGCCAAGCTGTCGTCCGTGCACGCCATCGATCTGCGCCACGAGATCGAGCTGGACGACCCGACCCCGGCCGCGGACCGCGCGAAGGGCGCCGAGCCCGCCGCCGAGGGGACCTACCCGGGGCCCGGCAGGAGCACCCCCGCGAAGAACCCGTACAACCCGTCCGCCGAGACGGGCGCCGTCGACTTCGTGAAGAAGCACCCGAAGGCCGACGGCCGCGGCATCACCATCGGCATCCTCGACTCCGGCATCGACCTCGGCCACCCGGCGCTGGAGAAGACCACCACCGGCGAGCGCAAGATCACCGACTGGGTGACGGCGACCGACCCGATCGTGGACGCGGACGGCACCTGGCGCCGTATGACCAACCCCGTCAGCGGCCCCGTCTTCACGTGGGACAGCGAGACGTGGAAGGCCCCGGCGGGCTCCTTCCAGGTCAACCGCTTCCGCGAGTCGGCCACCACCGGCGGCGACGCCAAGGGCGACATCAACCGCGACGGCGACACCACCGACAGCTGGGGCATGCTGTACGACCCGGCGGCCGGCACGGTCCGCGTCGACCTGAACGACAACAACGACTTCACCGACGACGAGACGATGAAGCCGTACAAGGACGACCACCAGGTCGCCTACTTCGGCAAGGACGACCCGGCGACCGACGTCGTCGAGCGCGTCCCGTTCGTCGTCGAGATCCGCAAGGACGTGCCGACCGACCCGTACGGCGGCGACTGGGTCGGCAGACACGCCGACTTCGTCAACATCGGCGTCATCGAGTCCGAGCACGGCACGCACGTCGCGGGCATCACCGCGGCCAACGGCCTCTTCGGCGGCAAGATGAACGGCGCGGCCCCGGGCGCGAAGCTCGTCTCGTCCCGCGCCTGCACCTGGACCGGCGGCTGCACCAACGTCGCGCTCACCGAGGGCATGATCGACCTCGTCACGAAGCGCGGCGTCGACATCGTCAACATGTCGATCGGCGGCCTCCCGGCCCTCAACGACGGCAACAACGCGCGCGCCGAGCTCTACACGCGCCTCATCGACGAGTACGGCGTGCAGCTGGTGGTCTCCGCGGGCAACTCCGGCCCCGGCGCGAACACCATCGGCGACCCGAGCCTCGCCGACAAGGTCATCTCGGTCGGCGCCGCCATCTCCAAGGAGACGTGGGCCGCCAACTACGGCTCCGTCGTGGAGAAGAAGTACGCGATGATGAACTTCTCCTCGCGCGGCCCGCGTGAGGACGGCGGCTTCGCGCCGATCATCTCGGCGCCCGGCTCGGCCATCAACACCACGCAGACCTGGCTGCCGGGCTCCCCGGTCACCGAGGCGGGCTACAAGCTCCCGGCCGGCTACTCGATGCTCCAGGGCACCTCGATGGCGTCCCCGCAGGCCGCGGGCGCCTCGGCGCTGCTGCTCTCCGCCGCGAAGCGCGAGCGCGTCGACCTGACCCCGGCGAAGCTGCGCACCGCCCTCACCTCCACCGCGAGCCACATCCGCGGTGAGCAGGCGTACGCGCAGGGCACCGGCCTGATCGACGTCGTCGACGCCTGGAACGCCATCGAGGACGGCGCGAAGGCCCACACGTACGCGGTGAAGGCCCCGGTCGACACCGCCCTTGAGCAGGAGCTGAAGAAGCCCGGCACCGGCATCTACGACCGTGAGGGCGGCCTGAAGGCCGGCCAGAAGCGGACGTACGACGTCACGATCACCCGCACCTCGGGCCCGGACCGCGCCCTCCGCCATGAGCTGGACCTGGTCAAGAACCACGAGGGCACCTTCCGCCTCCTCGGCGACGGTGACGTGACGCTGCCGCTGAACAAGCCGGTCACCGTCAAGGTCCAGGCGAAGGCCAAGTCGGCCGGTCCGCACAGCGCGATCCTGACCGTCGACGACGAGCGCACCGAGGGCATCGACCAGCAGATCATGTCGACGGTCGTCGTCTCGGCGCCGCTCGCCGAGCCCTCGTACACGCACGCGGCCGAGGGCTCGGTGCAGCGCAACAGCACCAAGTCGTACTTCGTGACCGTGCCCAAGGGCGCCAAGTCCCTCGAAGTCGCCCTCGGCGGCCTGAAGGGCAAGAGCCAGACGCGGTTCATCGCGGTGCACCCCTACGGTGTCCCGGTCGACTCCACCTCGTCGCTCGTCTGCTACGCGAACTACGAGAACCCGGCCAACACCTGCCGTCCCGACCTGCGTTCGTACGCGGAGCCGCAGGCCGGTGTCTGGGAGATCGAGGTCGAGTCGCGCCGCACGTCGCCGCTGCTCGACAACCCGTACGAGCTGAAGGTCTCCGCGCTCGGCGTCGACTTCGACCCGGCCGTGCAGACGGTCCCCGAGGCGAAGGCCGGCACCCCGGCGCCCGTCGCCTGGAAGGCCACCAACCGCTTCGCGGCGGTCGACGGCAAGCTGAAGGGCGGCTCGCTCGGCTCGTCGAAGTCGGCGCGGCCCAGCATCGCCCAGGGCGCCACGCAGACCAGCACGGTGGTCGTGCCCGCGGGCGCCGAGCGGCTCGACGTCGTCATCGGCTCGCCCGCGGACGTCGCCGCCGACCTGGATCTGACCGTCAAGAAGGACGGCGCGGTCGTCGGCTCGTCGGCGGCGGGCGACTCGGAGGAGTCCGTGAGCCTGACGAAGCCGGCCGCCGGTACGTACACGATCGAGGTCGTGGGCTACTCGGTGCCGACCGGCTCGACCGCCTACGACTACCGGGACGTGTTCTTCTCGGACGCGCTCGGCAAGGTGACGGTCGACGAGTCCAAGCGCGTGAAGCTCGGCAACGGCGACTCGGCGCAGGTCGAGGCGGCGGTCGAGGCGAAGGCGCCGGCCGCCGAGGGCCGTGAGCTGTTCGGCGAGGTGTCCCTGCTGAACGCGGGCGGCACGGTCGCGGGCAACGGCAGCGTGAAGATCGAGAAGGTCACGCCGTAACGGTGTGCCCTTCGGGCGCCGGACGGGCTCTGCGGAGCCTGTCCGGCGCTTTCTCTTTGGGCCGCCGCTTTCTCCTGGCCCGCCCGCTTTCTCTCGGCCCCGCTCCCCCGCCCGCTTCTACCGGTCCGTCCGCGAGCCCCCGTCGCACTGGATCTTCCGCGAACCCGGCAGGGCCTTGAGGATCATGCGGCGCAGGCTGTCGCGGTCCTTGCCCGTGGCCCAGTTGTCGGGATGGGCCTCGCCCCGGGGGATGGTGATCAGGACGCGGTCGCCCGCCTTCAGGCGCGGGTCGACGTCGCGGTCCATGGGGAAGGTGAGCGTGCCGTCCCCGGACCTCGGCTTGTAGTAGCGGGTCACGTCGAGCGTGACGCGGTCCCGCGCGGCGCCCGGCACCGCGTCGACCGCCGTGACCGTGCCCTCCACGATGATCCGCGAGCACGCCACGAAGCCCTGGGGGGTGAGGTCCGCGTCCGCCCCGCCGTCGCCGTCCTGCCTGCTCTTCCCGTCGGGCGCCGCCTCCTTCGCGCTGCCCGCGCCCGCGTCGCGGCCTTCCCCCGGCCCGGCGTCCACCACCAGCCAGGCGAGTCCGCCGACCATGGCGGCGGCCACCGCGGCGGCGACCGCGCCGAGCGCGGTGCCCGCGTGGCTGCGGGACCTGCGCGGGGGCCTGAACGGAACGACCGACTCCGCGGGAGCGTCTGGGGACGCAGACCCGGCCGACCCCGCAGGAGCGGCTCGGGACGCAGGCCCGGGGGACTGCGCAGGAGCGGCAGGGGACGCGAGCGTCTCGCCCACGGCGGTGAGCCGCTCCTTCAGCAGGGCCACGTCCGCCAGGGCGGCCGCGTGCTCGGCGGCGAAGGCGGGGTCGCGCAGCGCTTCCTCCGGCACGGGCTCGCCCGTGATCGCCGCCATCAGCGCGTCGACGTCGTTCGAGCCCTTCGAGCCCGTGCCCG
Organism: Streptomyces sp. NPDC003032; assembly: GCF_053591415.1. Taxonomy (NCBI): domain Bacteria; kingdom Bacillati; phylum Actinomycetota; class Actinomycetes; order Kitasatosporales; family Streptomycetaceae; genus Streptomyces; species Streptomyces sp. NPDC003032. Next base: position 234,266 of record NZ_JBSFTT010000004.1, read on the forward strand.
TGGAGTCCTTCGAGTCCTTTCCGGCCACCGTCACACCACCTCCCCTTCGTGCAGCCGCGCCCGCAGGAGCCGTACCGCCGTGTGCAGCCTGCTCTTGACCGTGCCCTCCGGGATGCCCAGCTCGTCCGCTATCGCCCGCACCGGCAGATCGGCGTAGAAGCGCAGCACCACGACCTGCCGCTGGGCGTCCGGCAGCTCGCCGAGGCCCTGCGCCACCGCCATCGACAGCGCCCGCGACTCCGCGCCGTCCTCGTCGGTCGCCTCCCGCCACAGCACGGCGAGCCGCTGGCCGAGCCGCTCCTGCCTGCGCCGGGCCCGGTGCCAGTCCATGGCGAGGTTGGAGGCGACGACGGCCGCCCACGCCGAGACGTCCCGGGGGGCCTCGCGCCCGTCCGCGGCCCGTTCCAGGAGCTTCAGCCGGACCTGCTGCACCCCGTCCGGCAGGTCGGCGTGCGGTACCCCGCCGAGCGCGAGCACCGCCCGCACCCGGTTCTCCTGGGCCGCGTCCAGCGGGTCCGCGCCCTGCCACTGTGGCGCGCGGCGCGCTTTCCTGCGCAGCAATGTGCCCCTCCCGTCCCCACGTTTCCCCTACGACGCCACAGCGGCCCGAAACGTTCGGGCGCGCGCCCGGCGAGTGTGGCGTCCCGCACCTCGGACAATGGATTGGACAACCCGGGCCTGGACAGACGCATCATGGAGCAACCCCAGGCCGAGGTCACGAGGCCGCACGCAATACGGAGGAAGTCCCTGTGAAGCTCGGAATCGTCGGAGCCACCGGTCAGGTCGGCAAGGTCATGCGCAAGATCCTCGTCGAGCGGAAGTTCCCCGTCGACGAGCTGCGCCTGTTCGCCTCGGCCCGCAGCGCCGGCACGGTGGTGGACGGCGTGACCGTCGAGGACGCCTCCACAGCCGACTACTCGGGCCTGGACATCGTGCTGTTCTCGGCCGGCGGCTCCACCTCCAAGGCGCTCGCCGAGCGGGTCGCCTCGCAGGGCGCCGTCGTGATCGACAACTCCTCCGCCTGGCGCATGGACCCCGAGGTGCCCCTCGTCGTCTCCGAGGTGAACCCGCACGCGGTGGCGGACCGCCCCAAGGGCATCATCGCCAACCCGAACTGCACGACGATGGCAGCGATGCCGGTCCTCAAGCCGCTGCACCTGGAGGCCGGTCTCCAAGCGCTGGTCGTCGCCACCTACCAGGCGGTGTCCGGTTCCGGCCTGGCCGGTGTGGACGAGCTGTTCGAGCAGGTCAAGAAGGTCGGCGAGGACGCCCCGAAGCTGACCCACGACGGCTCGGCGGTCGACTTCCCCGAGCCGGACAAGTACGTGGCGCCCATCGCGTACAACGTCCTGCCGATGGCGGGCTCCATCGTCGACGACGGTCTGAACGAGACCGACGAGGAGCAGAAGCTGCGCAACGAATCGCGCAAGATCCTGGAGATCCCGGAGCTGAAGGTCTCCGGCACGTGCGTGCGTGTGCCCGTCTTCACCGGCCACTCCCTCCAGGTCAACGCCCGCTTCGCGCGTCCGCTGAGCCCCGAGCGCGCCACCGAGCTGCTCTCCTCGGCCGAGGGCGTCGTCGTCACTGACGTGCCGACCCCGCTGGTCGCCGCGGGCAAGGACGACTCCTTCGTGGGCCGCATCCGGAGCGACGAGACGGTCGAGAACGGCCTCGCGTTCTTCATCTCCGACGACAACCTCCGCAAGGGCGCGGCGCTGAACGCCGTACAGATCGCGGAGCTGGTCGCGGCGGAGCTAAGGGCCTGACGATCAGTTCGTACGTTCGACGGGGGCGGTCACCTCTGCGACGGTGGCCGTCCCTTTCGCGTACGCCACGGCGGCCAGCGCGAGCGCGGCGAGGCCGCCGCCCAGCCACAGCACGTCACCGGCACCGAGGCTGTCCGCGACCCGGCCGCCGGCGAACGCGCCCAGCGCGATCGCCACGTTGAAGACCCCGGCGAAGAGCGCCGACGCCGCCTCGCGGGCGTGCGGCGCGGCGGCCATCACCCAGTTCTGGGCGGAGACCGAGACCCCGCCGTACGCCAGGCCCCACGCGACGAGCAGCGCCACCGTCGCGGCGAGCGAGCCGCCCGCGGGCACCAGCAGGAGCACGACCGCGCCGAGCCCCGCGCTGATGGTCAGCAGCGCCCTGCGCGGATCGCGGGCCGCGACGGCGCCGCCCGCGAAGTTGCCGACGATGCCGGCCGTTCCGTAGGCGAGCAGCAGTCCGCTGATCATCCCCGCGCCGATGCCGGGCACCCGCTCCAGGACGGGACGTACGTAGGTGTACGCGGCGAAGTGCCCGGTGACCAGGAGCGTGACGGCGAGCAGCCCGGCCCGCAGCCGCCTGATGCGCAGCAGGTCCGCGAAGGCGCCGATCCTGACCCCCTCGCGGGCGGGAAGTTCCGGCAGGACCGCGGCGAGCAGCGCCGCGACCGCCAGGGCGAGCGCGGCGAGGGCCGCGAAACCCCAGCGCCAGCCCGCGAGTTCACCGAGGAGCGTGCCCGCGGGGACGCCGAGTACGGACGCCACGGCGATCCCGCTGAAGATCACCGCGGTGGCGCGCCCCGCGGCCTCCTCGCGGACGAGGCGCACCCCGAGGCCCGCCGCGATGGCCCACACGCCGCCGATGCAGACGCCCACCAGGACGCGCGCGACAAGCAGGACGCCGAAGGCCGGGGCGAGCGCGGAGGCGAGATTGGCGGCGGCGAGCAGCACCATCAGGGCGCACAGGACCGTACGCCGGTCCGCGCGCCGCACCGCGACGGGCAGCAGCAGGGCGGCGAGCGCCGCGACGAGGCCGGGCAGGGTGACGGCGAGGCCCGCGGTGCCGTCGGAGACGTGCAGGCCCGAACCGATGGAGGTGAGGAGGCCGACGGGGAGCATCTCCGTGGTGACGACGGAGAAGGTGGCGGTGGCGACCGCGACGACGGCGAGGCCGCCGCCCCGCTGCCGCGGCAACGCTTCGTGCGGTGTGGGGAGTTGTGTGCTCTGTGACATGACATCCACCCTGTGCCGCGGCCGGGCGGAGAACAACGCGGAAGATCTCATCCTTGTATGAGCCAGGCTCATCGATGCTTATCAGCGGGGGTTGCGCGGAAGTGAACGGGCTGGAGATCCGGGAGCTCGAATGCTTCCTCGTGCTCGCCGAGGAGCTGCACTTCGGGCGGACAGGCGAGCGGCTGTACGTCTCGCAGAGCCGCGTCAGTCAGCTGCTCGCCGCGCTTGAGCGCCGGATCGGCGCCCGGCTCGTCGAGCGTACGAGCCGCCGGGTCCGGCTGACCCCGCTCGGCGAGCGCTTCCTCACGGAACTACGTCCTTCGTACGACGCGTTGGCGTCGACCGTCGAACGGGCGAGGGCGGCGGCGCGGGGCGTGGAGGGCACGCTGCGGATCGGCTTCCAGGGGACCGCGGACGCCTGCCTGATGGGGGCCATCGCGGCCTTCCAGGAACGGCATCCCGCCTGCGTGACGGAGATCGTGGAGATCCCCTTCGCCGACCCGTTCGGGGCGGTGCGCCACGGCGACGTGGACGCGGCGACCGTACTGCTGCCGGTCGCCGAGCCGGACCTGGTCCTCGGCCCGGTCTTCTCCAGCGAGCGGCAGACCGTCGCCGTCTCGGTGCGGCATGCCTTCGCGGGCCGGGACTCGCTCGCCGCGGCGGAGCTGAAGGAGACCCCGCTGATCGCGGCGACCGCGCCGGCACCCGCGTACTGGCGCGCGGCGCACGCCCCGTCCGGCGTCCCCGCCCCAGCGGTCCGCACGCTCCAGGAGGGGCTGACGCTGGTGGCGGCGGACCGGGGCGCGATGCTGCTGTGCCGTCCGACGGCGGAGTACCACGGCCGCAAGGACGTCGTCTTCGTGCCGGTCGACGGGCTGCCGGACTCGGTGCTCGGCATGGTGTGGCACCGGGACGGGGAGACGGCGCGGGTGCGGGAGTTCGCGCGGGCGCTCACCGGTGATGACGTGGGCTGATCAGGTGGCCCTGCGGACCTCGAAGTGGAAGCAGCCGTACTCCACGGCGCGGACGTGCACGAGGGCGACCTCCGGGTCGGCGAAGGCCTCCGCGAACGCGGCGTCGAACCCTTCCGTCTCCTCCTCGGGTATCTCCAGCAGCCGCCCGCCGACGATCCTCCCCTCGGCGTCGTAACGGCGGATCGTGCGCAGGGCCCCGGCCCTGGAGAAGGGGTAGCCGTCACGCTCCTCGGCGGGCCCCTCGCAGGGGTCGGCGTGGATGAAGACGGGTCCCTGCTCGTCGTAGGCACCGGGACGCGCGCCGCTCTCGGCGGCCCAGCGGCGCAGGGGCGCGTACGAGACGAGCGCGACGCGCTCACCGGGCGCGACGGGCCGCAGACAGCACCGCAGCGGGTGGCCGCCCTCCGGGTCGACGTACGGGACGCAGGGCTGCCCCGCGTCGTCGACGTCACGGAGCTGGGTGAGGGCGTCGGGGGTGATGGGGAGGGGGGTGTGACAGGTGGTGGTCATGGAGCCGAGCCTCGCGCGTGGGGCGGGGGCGGGGCTGGCGGTTTCCGGACGTCGTACTGACGACGCTGCCGGCGAACGGGATTCAAGCCCGTCCGGCGTTTGAGGACGAACTCGGCGAAGCCGGTGATCGACCGAGCCAAGAGCGAGCCGCACCGCTCAGGGCCAGAGGCCGTCCCCCGTCGTTCTCCGGTAAGCGACGTCCAGCTCCCCCAGCTCCTCCGGGGTCAGAACGTCCTCCACCCGGTCGAAGCCCTCGGGCGCCCGCTCCGCGACCGTCTGGAGGACACAGTCGGCCGGCATGTCCCGGTTGGCGAGGACGATCGCGTTGACCGGCTCCCTGCGCACCTCCTCGTAGGCCCGCAGCCCCGCCTCCCGGTCCGGCGAGGCGTACGCGAGGCAGCGGGCGAGGACGCAGGCGTCGAGGATGGCCTGGGAGCCGCCGTTGGACCCCACCGGGTACATGGGGTGCGCCGCGTCGCCGAGCAGGGTGACGGGGCCCCGGCCCCAGCGGGCCAGCGGATCCCTGTCGACCATGGGGTACTCCAGGATGTGCCGCGTCGCGGAGAGCATCGCGGGCACGTCGAGGTCGCCGATGCGCCACCCCGCGTAGTACGGCAGCACGTCCGAGAGCCGCCCGGAGCGGTTCCAGTCGGCGGGCCCCGCCATCGCGTGGTGGTGGGCCCGCGGGAACCGCACCTCCGCCACCCAGTTGAGCACGTCGCGGCCACGCTCCTGGGCCGGCCGCGAGATCGGGTAGACGACGAGCTTGGCGGCGGCGTTGCTGCCCGCCACCGCGACCGTCCGGCCGCCGAGCACGGGATGCCACTCGGTGACGCCGCGCCACATCCGGATGCCGTTCCACAGCGGCGGCCCCTCGCCGGGGTGCAGCATGGCCCGTACCGCCGAGTGCAGCCCGTCCGCCCCGACCAGGGCCCGCGCCGCCACCGCGTACTCCCTGCCGCGCGCCATGTCCCGCAGGATCACGCGCAGCGCGCTCCCCTCGCTCTCGGCGAGGCGCACGAAGGCGGTGCCGGTGCGTACCGCGTGGTCGCCGAGCCGGTCGCGCACCGCGTCGAGCAGGAGCAGGTGGAGGGCGCCGCGGTGCAGGGAGTACTGCGGCCAGTGGTGGCCGAGCGCGAGGCCGCGCGGCTCGCCCCAGACGCGGTTGCCGTGCCGGTCGAAGTGGACCATGGCGTCGGGTGCCACCGCGGTCGCGGCCAGCTCACCGCCGAGCCCCAGCCCGGTCAACTCCCGTACGGCGTGCGGCAGCAGATTGATCCCCACGCCGACCGGGCGCAGCTCGTCCATGGCGTCCACGACGCGTACGCCGATGCCCGCCGCGTGCAGGCCGAGCGCGGCGGTGAGCCCTCCGATGCCCGCGCCCGCCACCAGTACGTCGATCATGGCTGCCGTACGGACGGCCCGGCGCGGCCCGCCCTCTCGATCCCCAGCATCTCCCACATCCCCCTGTGGTCCCTGTGGCCGCACGCCCGGCAGGTGGCCGAAGCCGCTTGGCCGAAGCCCCGTGGCCGGGGCGCCGTGGCCAGGGCGCCGTGGTCGAAGCCGTGGTCGGCGGCCTGCCCCGGCCGGGGCGGTCGCGCGGAGCGTAGCGGCACGGCAGCGGTAGAACAATGGCCCGGGCGTGCGGGCGAACCCGCATGGAAGGATGGCCGGAAACACCACAAGTCGCACCCCGAAAAACCCGTACAGAACGCTGTACAGAACCCCGTGCAAAACCCCGTACCGAACCCGTATCCGAGGAGATGACCGCGTGCCCGGCACCAATCTGACCCGCGAAGAAGCGCAGCAGCGGGCGAAGCTGCTGACCGTTGACTCGTACGAGATCGACCTCGATCTCTCCGGAGCACAGGAGGGAGGCACCTACCGGTCCGTGACCACGGTGCGCTTCGACTCCGCGGAGGCGGGCGCGGAGACCTTCATCGACCTGGTGGCCCCCGCGGTCCACGAGGCCGTCCTGAACGGCCGCTCGCTGGACGTGGCCGCCGTGTTCCGCGACTCGCGCATCGCGCTGAAGCACCTGGAGGCGGGCCCCAACGAGCTGAAGGTCGTCGCCGACTGCGACTACACCAACACCGGTGAGGGCCTGCACCGCTTCGTCGACCCGGTCGACCAGCAGGCGTACCTCTACACGCAGTTCGAGGTGCCCGACGCGCGCCGCGTCTTCGCGAGCTTCGAGCAGCCGGACCTCAAGGCGACGTTCCAGTTCACGGTGAAGGCACCGAGCGGCTGGACGGTCGTCTCCAACTCGCCGACGCCCGAGCCGAAGGGCCCCGACGGCAACGTCTGGTCCTTCGAGCCGACGCCGCGCATCTCCTCGTACATCACGGCCCTGATCGTCGGCCCGTACCACTCGGTGCACTCCTCGTACGAGGGTCCGAACGGCCAGTCGGTGCCGCTCGGCATCTACTGCCGCCCCTCGCTCGCCGAGTTCCTCGACTCGGACGCGATCTTCGAGGTGACGCGGCAGGGGTTCGACTGGTTCCAGGAGAAGTTCGACTACGCGTACCCGTTCGCGAAGTACGACCAGCTCTTCGTCCCGGAGTTCAACGCGGGCGCGATGGAGAACGCGGGCGCGGTGACCATCCGCGACCAGTACGTGTTCCGTTCGAAGGTGACGGACGCGGCGTACGAGACGCGCGCGGAGACCATCCTCCACGAGCTGGCCCACATGTGGTTCGGCGACCTGGTGACGATGGAGTGGTGGAACGACCTCTGGCTGAACGAGTCGTTCGCGACGTACACGTCCATCGCCTGCCAGGCGTACGCGGAGGGCTCGCGCTGGCCGCACTCCTGGACGACGTTCGCCAACTCCATGAAGACATGGGCGTACCGCCAGGACCAGCTGCCCTCGACGCACCCGATCATGGCGGACATCCGCGACCTGGACGACGTCCTCGTCAACTTCGACGGCATCACGTACGCGAAGGGCGCGAGCGTCCTCAAGCAGCTGGTCGCCTACGTCGGCATGGACGAGTTCTTCCGGGGCGTGCAGGCGTACTTCAAGCGGCACGCGTTCGGCAACACGCGCCTGTCCGACCTGCTCGGCGCCCTTGAGGAGACCAGCGGGCGCGACCTGAGGACGTGGTCGAAGAAGTGGCTGGAGACGGCGGGCATCAACGTGCTGCGCCCGGTCGTGGACGTCGACACGCGGGGCGTCATCACGTCCTTCGCCGTCAAGCAGGAGGCTCCCGCGCTGCCCGCGGGCGCGAAGGGCGAGCCGACGCTGCGGCCGCACCGGATCGCGATCGGCCTCTACGACGTGGACGAGGCGTCCGGCAAGCTGGTCCGCACGGAGCGTGTGGAGCTGGACGTCGACGGTGAACTGACGGCGGTGGACGCACTGGTGGGCAAGGCCCGCCCGGCGGTGATCCTCCTCAACGACGACGACCTCTCGTACGCCAAGGTCCGCCTGGACAGCGAGTCCCTCGCCTTCGTCACGGACCACATCGGCGACTTCGAGGCGTCGCTGCCGCGGGCGCTGTGCTGGGCCTCGGCCTGGGACATGACGCGCGACGCGGAACTCCCGACGCGGGAGTACCTCTCCCTGGTCCTGTCCGGCATCGGCAAGGAGTCCGACATCGGCGTCGTGCAGTCGCTGCACCGGCAGGTGAAGCTGGCGCTCGACCTGTACGCGGCGCCGGCGGGCCGCGAGGCGGCGCTGGCGCGCTGGACGGAGGCGGCCCTGGCCCACCTCCGCTCGGCGGTACCGGGCAGCGACCACCAGCTGGCGTGGGCACGGGCCTTCGCGGCGACGGCCCGCACGGACGCCGAGCTGTCGCTCCTGGAGCGGCTGCTCGACGGCACGGAGTCGATCGACGGCCTGGCCGTCGACACGGAACTCCGCTGGGCGTTCGTGAGCCGGCTCGCGGCGACGGGACGCCTCGACGAGGCGGGGATCGCGGCGGAGCTGGAGCGGGACAAGACGGCCGCGGGCGAACGCCACGCGGCGTCGGCGCGGGCGGCGCGGCCTACGGAGGAGGCCAAGGCCGAGGCGTGGGCCTCGGTCGTGGAGTCCGACTCCCTGCCCAACGCGATCCAGGAGGCGGTGATCGGCGGCTTCGTCCAGACGGACCAGCGGGAGCTGCTGGCGCCTTATGCCGGGAAGTTCTTCGCCGCGGTCAAGGAGGCGTGGGACTCCCGCTCCCACGAGATGGCCCAGCAGATCGCCATCGGCCTCTACCCGACCCTCCAGGTCTCCCAGTCCACCCTGGACGCCACGGACACCTGGCTCGCCTCGGCGAACCCGTCATCGGCCCTGCGCCGCCTGATCACGGAGTCGCGGGCGGGGGTGGAGAGGGCGCTTCGGGCACGGGCCGTCGACGCGTAGCCCTCGGGCCGGGCGGGGGAGCGGTTCCTCTTGGGCTCCGGTCGGGGGTCTGCCGGGGTCTCCCGGCGGGTCTGCCGGGCGGGGTCTGCCGGGCGGGGTCTGCCGGGCGGCGATGACTCGCCGTCATCGACTGCGGGCCGTCGCCCACGACCCCGCCGCTTCGCGGCGGACGTCTCCCACCCACCCACCCGTTCACCCCGCATGGGCCGGGAACCCTCCCGGCCTCCGACAGTTCTCGGCCGCGGGCCAACGGGTGGGTCGGGTGGGAACGACCCGCGGGCGACGACACAGCAACCTGACGGATGCCGGGCAACGGGCGGGTGGGTGGGAGACGACCGCGCGCAGCGCGGGACAGGGCGGGGACAGCCCGCGGGCGACGACACGGCCACCTGACAGACGCCGGGCAACGGGCGGGTGGGTGGGAGACGGCCGCGCGCAGCGCGGGACAGGGCGGGGACAGCCCGCGGGCGACGACACGGCCACCTGACAGACGCCGAGTAACGGGCGGGCGGGAGCGGGGCGCGCGCAGCGTGGGGCGCGGGCCGTGGGCGGCGGGGGCTACGGCACGGGGCGCCCCGGGACCGCCGCGCGGAGGGCGTGGAGGACACGGGAGACGGCCGCCCCACCGGCGGCCCCACACCGCACCGCTGCCACCACATGCCGCCGAGGCCGCTCCGCCCCCAGATCCCGCATGACGACGCCGTCACGGCGTACCGCCGCCATCCGCGGCACCAGCGCCACCCCCATCCCCGCCTCCACCATCGCGAGGATCGCCGTCCACCCGGACGCGGAATGCGCCTGCTCGGGCGTGAACCCGGCCCCTTCGCACGCCGCCCGCGTGATCTCCGACCAGGGCCCGCTGCCCCCGAAGATCCACGGCTCCCCGGCCAGATCAGCGAGCCGGAGACCCTCCGTCGCCGCCAGCGGATGGCCGCCGGGCAGCGCCACGTCCAGCGGGTCGGCGACGAGCGACTCCCGGGTGAAGCGGGTGTCCGCGTCGGGCGACGCGGGCGCCTGCACCGCGAGGGACAGGGCGACGTCCACCTCCCCGGCCGCGAGAAGTTCGTACGCCTCCGCCGCCTCGGTCTCCCGTACGCGTACGGAGATCCCCGGCGCCGCCTCCCGCAGCGCCCGCACCGCGGGCACGACGAGCGCGGGCACGGCGGTGGAGAAGGCCCCCACCCGCACCTCCCCGGCCTCGCCCTGAGCGTACGCGGCCAACTCAGCGTCGGCCCGCTCCAGTTGGGCGAAGACCGCTTCCGCGTGCCGCAGCACGAGGTGCGCGGCATCCGTGAGCCGGACCCGGCGGCCGTGGGCCTCCAGGAGCGGTACGCCCAGCTGCTTGGCGAGGTTGGACAGTTGCTGCGACACCGCCGAGGGCGTCATCCGCAGCACCTGCGCCGTCGCCGTGACGGTGCCCCGCTCGCTCAACGTACGCAGGATCTGCAGTTTCTTGATGTCCCACTCGCTCATGGAGCCAACGTACCGACTGGCCGGGAGAGCCGTTCCCACGAGGCCGCGCCCCCGGCCCTACTTCGCGCGGGCCGCCGTGCCGAGCACGACCCCGCCGAGGATCAGGCCCATGCACAGCACCTGGAGCCACCCCATCGCCTCACCGAGCAGCGCGAAGGAGAGCAGGGCCACGCAGACGGGCTGGAGGTAGTAGATGACGCCGGCGCGTGCGGCGCCGATGATCGAGATGGCCTTGTTCCAGGCGAAGAAGGCGATCGCCGACGACACCACGCCCACGTAGAGGAGCGGGGAGACCGTGCCGACGGTCGGTTCGAAGCCGCCCTGCGTGGCGTAGCTGGCCACGAAGACCGGCAGCAGCATCAGCGCGCCGAGCACGAACGTCGAGAAGAGGAAGGGCAGTCCGCCGATCGCCGCGGGCCTGCGCTTGAGGAGCGCGCTGTAGGAGCCGAACGAGAGCGCCCCCGCGATCACCCACAGGTCACCGACCGCGAAGTCCATGGCGAGGGAGCCCTTGCTGACCAGGAGCAGTACGCCGGCGCAGGCGACGAGCATGCCCGCGACGCGACGCGCGCCGAGCCGGACGCCGCCGACGCGTTCGTAGACGGCCATGAGGACGGGCGAGGCGGCCATGATCATGCCCATGTTGCCCGCGGTGGTCGTCATGCCGGCCTGGTTCACCAGCGTGTTGTAGACGGTGACGCCCAAGAGGGAGGCGAGGAGCAGGAAGCGGAGGTGCTCGCGGAGCAGGTGCCGCTGCCGCCAGGTCTCCCGCGCCGCGAACGGCGCCACCGCCGCGATGGCGATGATCCAGCGCCAGAAGGCGTGCTGGATGGGCGGGACGCTGTCGTGCAGGGCCCGGGAGGTGACGAAGCTGCCCGACCAGACGACGGTGGCGAGGGCCGCGAGGGCGAGGCCGGCACCGATGGGGCGCGCGACGCTCGCCGTGGCGGTCGGCGCACTAGGGGTGGGGGTGGGGGCGGGGGTCCGGTCGAGGACGGCCACGAGGTATCCCTTGCCTCTCTCCCCGGCACTGCGGGGGGTCTCGGTCTCGGTCATGTGCGGACCACCGTCGCAGCCCGGATCACATCACGTCCATCGAAACTTTCAGCCATTTACTTGAAGCAGAACTGAACGATCGTCCGATCGACGCGCCCCCAGGCGAACCCTCACCCGGCCAAGCCCCACTCCCCCAGCCCCGCCTCCACCGCCCCGGCGTCCGCTTCCTCCGCGGCCCACGCCACATATCCGTCGGGCCGCACCAGCACCGTCGTGCGGCGCGCGCTCGCCCAGTGCGCCGACACCGCGCATCCCTCCGCCGCGTACTCCACGCCCTGAGGGGCGATGAGCACGAACTCGCCCGCACGCAGGGCTTCGTAGAGCCGCCCCTCCTTGAGTACGACATCGGGGGCCCGGCGCCCGACGAGGCGGTGGGCGCCCTTCGGGGCCGGGTAGCCGATGCCGATGCCGGTGATCTGGCCGACCGCCTTGGTCCGCACCGGACGCACGTGGTTCACGACGGCGGCGAGCGCGGCGCGCGCGGCCAGCGTCCACGGGTGCTTGGCCATCGCGAGCCTGACGAGCCCGCCGCTGCTGCGCAGGACCGCTCTGCCGACCGGATGCCGCTCGGCCTCGTAGCTGTCCAACAGGCCGTCCGGGGCTCGGTCGTTGACGGCGGCGGCCAGCTTCCAGCTGAGGTTCGCGGCGTCCTGGAGACCCGTGTTCATGCCCTGCCCACCGGCCGGGGAGTGGACATGCGCGGCGTCCCCGGCCAGGAAGACCCGCCCCACGCGGTATGCGGGTGCCTGCCGCTCGTCGCTGTGGAAGCGGGACATCCACCGGGCGTCGTGCATCCCGAAGTCGCGGCCGAGCGCCTGCCGTACGACGCTCCTGACCTCGTCGAGGGTGAGCGGCTCGCTGTCGGGGACGTCGCGGGTGCGGTTCCAGCCGATGACGCGGTGGTAGCCGTCGGCGAAGGGCGCGATGAAGGCGAAGGCGTCACCGACGGTGTTGACGGTGAGCAGGGTCGGGGGCTTCTCGGCGAGCTTGACGTCGGCGAGGAAGAGCGAGCGGATGACGGACTTGCCGGGGAAGGGCAGCCCGACCGCCTGGCGCACCCCGCTGTGCAGGCCGTCCGCGCCGACGGCGTAGGCGGCGCGCAGGGCGCCCGACCCGCCATCGGGGCCGCGCACTTCGAGCGTCACGCCGTCCGTGTCCTGGGTGAGCCCCGCGACCTCGGTCCCGTACGCGAACCGCACCCCGGCGTCGGCCGCGCGCCGCTCCAGGACGCGTTCGACCTCGTACTGCGGCAGGACGAGTACGTGACGGAAGCGGGAGGGCAGGTTCGCGAGGTCGAGCGTGAGGCGGCCGAAGAGGCGGAGCCTGTCGAGCGGCCGCCCTTTCGCCTCCAGCTCGTCGGCGAGGCCCCGCGCGTCGAGCTGCTCCAGGGTGCGGGCGTGCACGACCATCGCGCGGGAGAGGTTGCTGATGCCGCGTGCCCGCTTCTCGACGAGGGTGACGGGGACGCCCGCGGCGGCGAGGTCCCCCGCGAGGAGCAGCCCGGTGGGGCCGGCGCCCACGACCGCGACACCGCGCTCCCTCCGGCTCGCGCCCTCGCTCCTCCTGGCGCCGGGGCTCTCGCTGGCGCTGGCGCTCTCGCTTGTGCCGGGGCTCTCGCTTGTGCCGTCGTACTCGGTGGTGCCGTCGTGCTCGGTGGTGCCGTCGTGCTCGGTGGTCGTACCGTTCATGGCCGCCTCCTGATGCCGATGCCAACACCTGTTGGTCAACGCTTGTTGGCCAACGTAGGACCGCCGCTATGGACTGTCAACAGGTGTTGGCCTACGTTTGTTGGCATGACCGAGAACACTCCCGTCGCCCCCGCGTCCGACGCGCCGCCCCGCCGCTCCGACACCACCCGCGCGGGCATCCTCGCGGCGGCCCGCGAGCGGTTCGCCGCCGACGGGTACGAGCGCGCCACGATCCGCGCCATCGCCAGGGACGCGAACATCGACCCGTCGATGGTCATGCGCTACTACGGCAACAAGGAGGGCCTCTTCGCGGCCGCCACCTCGGTCGATCTGCGGATGCCGGATCTCACGCGGGTGCCGCGCGAGGACGTGGGACAGATCCTCGTCGGGCACTTCCTGAACCTCTGGGAGGACGCGGGCGTGCTCACCGCGCTGCTGCGCGTGGGCATCACCAATCAGGCGGGCGCCGAGCGCATGCGGAAGATCTTCGCCGAGCAGTTGCTGCCCGTCGCGCGCGAGGTCTGCCCCGATCCGGACGCGGCGCCGGCGCGGGCCGCGCTCTGCGCCGCGCAGCTGATGGGCCTCGCGCTGACGCGGTACGTGCTGCGGTTCCCGCCGTCGGCCGCGCTGACGCGGGAGGAGATCACGGCCTGGCTGGCGCCGACCCTCCAGCGCTACCTGACGGCCGAGCGGCCGTGAAGATGCGGGCCGTGAAGATGCGGGCCGTGAAGGCGCAGGCCGTGAAAGTGTGGCGTCAGCCCTGCTTCTGCTGCTTGCGCGACTTGTCGCCGACCATCACGAGGCCCGCGATCAGCAGGAACAGCACGATGGGCGCGGCGACATAGAGGCCGAGCGTTTCGATGACACTCAGACGGGGGCCCGGGTCGTCGCCGTCGTCGCGCGTGAGCGCGAGCGCGGGGGACGACATGAGCAGCATCATCAGCGTCGTGCCGGAGGCCAGGGCGCCGGCGCGCAGAGCGTTCTTCTTGTCCACGGTGCCAACGTAGCGAACTCCTAAACGGGTCGCGCGCCCGGGGGTGCCGTACGGGACGTGTCGCGCTTCTCCTCAGCCTGCTGGACGTCGGTCCGCCGGACGTCGGTCTGCCGGAAGACGGCCATGAGCGCGTGCAGGCGCGGGGAGGCGGCGAGGTCCTCCAGGGTGACGGGGCGTCCGGTGGCATCGGCGATCGGCAGGCGCCAGTTGGGGTACTCGTCCCAGGTGCCGGGGAGGTTCTGCGGGCGGCGGTCGCCGACCGCGTCCGGCAGCCAGATGCCGAGCATGCGGGCCGGCGTGGCGAGCAGGAAGCGGTGCACGGCGCGGATCTCGTCCTCCTCGCAGCCCATGCCGCCGGGCAGCATGCCGAGCCGCGAGAGCAGGCCCAGCCACTCGCGTACGTCGGCGGCGGCCTCGGACTGCTCCTCCGCCAGGGGGCGGGTCAACAGGCCGAGGTCGTGGCGGAGTCGGACGTGCTCACCGGTGAGGCGGGCGGCGGTCGGCGGCAGGTCGTGCGTGGTGGCGGTGGCCACGCAGTCCGTACGCCACTTCGCGGCGGGCAGCGGGCGGCCCGTGCCGGCCCAGTCCCGTTCGAACCAGAGGACCGAGGTGCCGAGCACTCCGTGTTCGCGCAGCGTGTCGCGCACGCCGGGCTCGACGGTGCCGAGGTCCTCGCCGATGACGAGGGCGTCGGCGCGGTGTGCCTCCAGGGCGAGTACGGCGAGCATCGCCTCGGCGTCGTACTGGACGTACGTCCCTTCGGTGGGGTCGCGGCCCTCGGGGACCCACCAGAGGCGGAACAGCCCCATGACGTGGTCGATGCGCAGGGCGCCCGCGTGCCGGAGCAGGCCGCGCACGAGGGCGCGGTAGGGGGCGTAACCGGATGCGGCGAGGCGGTCCGGGCGCCAGGGCGGCAGGCCCCAGTCCTGGCCGCGCGCGTTGAACGCGTCCGGCGGCGCGCCGATGGTCATGCGCGGCGCGAAGTGCTCCTGCTGGGCCCAGGCGTCGGCGCCGCCGGGGTGTACGCCGACGGCGAGGTCGTGGACCAGGCCGATGTCCATGCCCGCCTCGCGGGCGGTGCGCTGGGCGGCGGCCAGTTGGGTGTCGGTGAGCCAGGCGAGGCGGCAGTGGAAGTCGACGCGGTCCATCAGCGCGCGCCGGGCGCGGGCGGTCGCGGGCGAGGACGGGTCGCGCAGGGGGGCGGGCCACGAGTGCCAGTCCGGGCCGTAGGCCTCGGTGAGGGCGTACCAGGTGGCGTGGTCCTCCAGGGCGGTGCCCTGTTCGGCGAGGAAGGCGTTGTAGGCGGCGCGGCGGCCGGGGCCGAGGGGGACCTCGTGGAGCAGTTCGAGGGCCTCGCGCTTGAGGGCCCAGACGGCGTCCCGGTCGATCAGCCCGCCCTCGCGAAGGACCGCCTCGCGCAGCCGCTCGGCCTCGCGGCGCAGGGCGTCCGCCCGGTCGCGGGCCCCGCCCGTCAGGTGGGCGAACTCCGGGACGGCCTCGACGCGCAGGTGTACGGGGTCGGGGAAGCGGCGGGAGGAGGGGCGGTACGGGGACGGGTCGCCGCCGGGGCCGTCCGGCGGGCTCGGCACGGCGGCGTGCAGGGGGTTGACCTGGACGAAACCGGTGTTCAGCACGTGCCCGGACCAGGCGGTCAGCTCGGCCAGGTCGCCGAGGTCGCCCATGCCCCAGGAGCGGCGGGAGAGGAGGGAGTAGAGCTGGACGAGGAGCCCGTGACTGCGGGTCGCCGGGGTTTTGATCCGGCGGGGGGCGGTGATGAGGTGGGCCCGCGCCTGTCTGCCGTCGCGGCTCTGTACGAGGATCGCGTGGACGCCTGCCGGCAACGTCACCCCGAACCCCGGCCCGCCCCCTCCGCCGCTCCGCGGCGGGCTCTCCCACCCACCCACCCGTTCACCCGGCGACTTCGACGGCCGGGTAGGGGCGGGGGCAGGGTTGCCCGGCGCCATCGAGGGCTGGGCGGGGGCAGGGTTGCCCGGCGACACCGACCGCTCGGTGGAGGCTGGTTTCCCCGGCGACGCCGACGGGTCGGCAGGGGCAGAGTTGCCCGGCGACACCAACGGATCGGCAGGGGCAGAGTTGCCCGGCGACGCCGACGCCTCGGTAGCGGCGGATTTGCCCGGCGACACCGACCGCTCAGTAGCAGCGGAAGCGTCCGGCGACACCGACCGCCCGCTAGCGGCGGCGGGCGAGGCACCCGGCGGCGATGGCTGCTGGGCCGGAGCACGCGGGCGGGAAGGAGGCTCGGCCGTCTCCCACTCGATCACCTCGCCCCCTTCCGTCTCCACCCGCACCCGCGTCCCCCGCGGCAGGCCCCGGAGAGCCGCCACCTCGGACAGTGGCTCGTCCGTCCAGGCGACCACCGTCGGGGGCAGGAGGCGCTCGGACAGGTGCGTCTCGCGCTCGGCGAGGGCGGCGCGGATCGCGTCGGGGGTGCTCGCGTCGACGCCCAGCGCGGCGAGGGCCGCGACGACCGCGGCATCGGAGGCGGGGAGGGTGCGCCCCGGAGACGGGGAGTAGGAGGTGGCGACGCCGTACGAGGCGGCCAGCCGGGAAAGGGCCATCAGACCCCCATGGAGTCCAGGCCCGAGGCCATACCGGTGGCGGTGGGCTCGCTGGTGAGCGGGGCGGCGTCCGTGAGGGGCGGCTCGCTGGTGAGCGGCGCGGCGTCGGCGAGCGGGGGCTCGCTGGTCAGGGGCGGCTCCAGGCAGCCGCAGGAGCAGGACCCGTTCAGGCCGGAGTCGGGGCTGGAGACCTGGCCCGGGAAGGGGACGGGCACCTGTTTGGAGAGGGCGGAGAGCAGAAGATTGGCGGAAGCGGCCACGTGGGAGCTCCTTGTCAGGGGGGTGGGTCACGGCAGCCCTACCCACTGCGCGGGGCCGCAGACGTATAGGTTGCACCAACGTGACCCTGGTCACAATCGATCCACCCGGGCGGGAGTTGTTTCCCCGGGGCCCTCCACGCCCCGGAAGATCGGGCTCCGGACCCGCGGCCGCCGGGAAGATGTCCACCGCGCGAAGGCACCCCGGGACCCCGCGCGGACGAACCGGATCCCTCCGGTCCGCGCAAGCTCCACGAAGAACCCCTCACCCCTCCTTCACTTTCGTTTCACTTCCGTTGACACCCTTGCCGCCTCAGTGGTGGGCTCACTGCCACACGTGATGTCAGGGGTTCCAGGGGCCCCGAAGGCAGCCCCGGAGAACGAGGACCGGAGAACAGGGAGAGGGCGGCGTGCAGTTGCGGCGCAGGAAAGGCGCGGTCGCCATCGCGGTCGCCGTCATCGCGGGTGCGCTCGGCGGCGCGCCCGGCGTCCTCGCGGCCCCGGGCACGCCCGACAGGCCCGGCGTTCCGGCCACGTCCCCGGACGGCGGCGCCGGCGCCAACGGCCGCAGAACCGACTCCGCACTGCCGTCCGTCTGGCCCCGCCCGCAGTCGATGAGCGCCGCGGGCAACGCCGTCACCGTGGGAGACGACGTCGTCCTCGTGACGACAGGCGACAGCGGGACCCACAAGGACAAGGGCAAGAACAAGGGCAAGGGCAAGGACGAGGGCAAGGACAACAAGAACAAGTCCGGCGACTCGGACCCGTACGACACCTACGACAGCTACGACACCTACGACCCTTACGCCCTGGACGCCCTCCGCACCCTCCTCCACGACACCGGCGCCCTCCGCGTCACCGAAGTGCGCGAAGGCGACCCGCTGCCCGCCGGGAGCACCCTCGTCGTCCGCGCCGGAGGCCCCGGCGCGGACCGGGCCCTGCGCGCCCTCGGCGCACGCGAGCGCGGCGATCTCCCCTCGGGCGGTTACCGCCTGGCCGTCGGCCGCGTCGACGGGCGGGACACCGTCGCCCTCGCGGGAGCCGGCGAGGACGGCCTCTTCCACGCGGTGCAGACCCTGCGGCAGCTCACCGGCGAGGCGAGCGTCGCGGGGGAGGCAGGCGCGAAGGAGACCCGGACACTCCCCGGCGTGCTGATCCGCGACTGGCCCGGCACCGCCGTACGCGGTCTGACCGAGGGCTTCTACGGCACCCCCTGGACCCGCGAACAGCGCCTCGCCCAGCTCGACTTCATGGGCCGCACCAAGCAGAACCGCTACCTCTACGCCCCCGGCGACGACCTCTACCGCCAGGCCCGCTGGCGCGAGCCCTACCCGGCGGACCAGCGCGCGGACTTCCGTGCCCTGGCCGCGCGCGCGAAGGCCAACCACACCACGCTGGCCTGGGCCGTCTCCCCCGGTCAGGCGATGTGCATGTCCTCCGACAAGGACGTCGAGGACCTCACCCGCAAGATCGACGCGATGTGGGCGCTGGGCGTGCGCGCCTTCCAGCTGCAGTTCCAGGACGTCAGCTACAGCGAGTGGCACTGCGAGCGGGACGCCGAGACGTTCGGCACGGGCCCGAAGGCCGCCGCGAAGGCGCAGGCCAAGGTGGCCAACGCCGTCGCCGCGCACCTGGCCGAGCGCCACCCGGACGCGAAGCCGCTCTCCCTGATGCCGACCGAGTACTTCCAGGACGGCACGACCGAGTACCGCGCGGCGCTCTCCGACCACCTGGACCGCCGTGTCGAGGTGGCCTGGACGGGCGTGGGCGTGGTCCCGAAGACCATCACCGGGCGCGAACTGGCGGGTGCCCGCGAGGCGTTCGGCCCGCACCCGCTGGTGACGATGGACAACTACCCCGTCAACGACTTCGCGCAGGACCGTATCTTCCTCGGCCCCTACACCGGCCGCCAGCCCGCCGTCGCCACCGGCTCGGCCGCCCTTCTCGGCAACGCCATGGAGCAGCCCGCCGCCTCCCGCATCCCGCTCTTCACGGCCGCTGACTACGCCTGGAACCCCCGCGCGTACCGCCCTCACGCGTCCTGGCTCGCCGCGATCGACGACCTCGCGGGCGGCGACCCGAAGGCGCGGGGCGCGCTGCGGGCCCTCGCCGGCAATGACGCCTCCTCCGTGCTCGGCGCCGACGAATCGGCGTATCTGCGGCCCCTCATGGACGGCTTCTGGCGTGCGCGTACGACGACGGACCGGGCCGGGATCGACGGTTCCGCGAAGCGTCTGCGCGCCGCGTTCGGCGTGATGCGGGAGGCGCCGCGGCGGCTCTCCGGCAGCGCGCTCGACGGCGAGGTGCGCCCCTGGATCGAGAAGCTGGCGCTGTACGGCGAGGCCGGTGAGCGGGCCGTCGACATGCTGCGCGCCCAGTCGCTCGGCGACGGCGCGGCCGCCTGGCGCGCCTCGCGTGAGCTGACGAAGCTCCGCGAGGAGCTGAAGGAGGCGAGCGGCGTCACCGTCGGCGAAGGCGTGCTGGACCCGTTCCTCGTCCGGGCGCAGAAGGCGTACGCGACCTGGGCGGGGACCGACAGCGAGCGCGCCTCCGACCGCGCGACGGCCCGGTTCGGCCGCGACCGCACGCTCGCGGCGGTCACGGCGCTGACCGATCCCGGCAGCAAGGGCAGCGTCGAGGTGCACGTGCCGGGCAGGGGCTGGCAGCGCGTCGGCACGCTCGCGAAGAGCGGCTTCACGGAGATCGACGTCACGGAGTTCGACGTCACGGAGATCGACGTCACGAGGCCCCACGACACGAGGCCCCACGACAAGGGGCCCCACGACAAGGGGCCCCACGGCCAGGCCACCGCCAAGGGCCTGCGTGCCGACGCCGTCCGCGTCGCCCTCACCGACGGCACGGTCCGCCATCTCGTCCCCTGGTACGCCGACTCCCCCGAGGCCCGCCTCTCCCTGGCCCGTACCGAGGCCGACGCGGAGATCGGCGGGAAGCCGCAGCGGGTCATGGCGAAGCTGCGCTCTCTGCGCCCGGGCAGTGTGCGCGGGAAGCTCGAAGCCAAGGTCCCCAAGGCCCCCAAGGGCGTCGAGGGCATCGAGGTGCGGGTGCCCGCGTCGACCACGCTGCCGCGCGGCACGGAGGTCGAGGTGCCGGTCGACATCACCGTTCCGGCGGACACGCGTTCAGGGACGTACGAGATCCCGGTCACGTTCGGCGACGAGACCCGGACGGTGTCGGTGCGCGCCTTCCCGCGGACGGCGGGCCCGGATGTGGCGCGCGGCGCGAAGGCCTCGTCGTCCGGCGACGAGACGGAGGACTTTCCGGCGTCTGCCGCCAACGACGGCGACCCGTCGACGCGCTGGTCGTCGCCGGCGAAGGACGGCGCGTGGTGGCAGGTGGAGCTCGCGGAGCCGGTCAGGCTGGGCCAGACCGTGCTGCGCTGGCAGGACGCGTACGCCGCCGGGTACCGCGTGCAGACGTCGGCCGACGGCAGGACGTGGCGCACGGCGGCGACCGTGAAGGACGGCAAGGGCGGCCGCGAGGCGATCCGTATGGACGCGCGTGAGACGCGTTACATCCGCGTGCAGGGCGACAAGCGGGCCACGCGCTTCGGCTACTCGCTCTGGTCGGTGGAGGCGTACGCGGTCGCCGACGAGTAGCGACCGCGCACGGCATCCGCGTACGAGCCGTACGTGCGCAGGAACAAAGGCGTACGCACATACAACAAAGGCCCGGATCGATTGCTAGGCGGAAATGCCATCGATCCGAGCCATCGCGTCGTCCGCGCCGAACGGCTGCAAGTACGGCAGCCAGCGCGGATCCCTATGTCCGGTCCCGATGATGCGCCACGCGAGGCCCGAGGGCGGCGCGGGCTTGTGCCGCAGCCTCCAGCCCAGCTCCAAGAGATGCCGGTCGGCCTTGACGTGGTTGCAGCGGCGGCAGGAGGCCACCACGTTGTCCCAGGCGTGCTGGCCGCCCCGGCTCTTCGGAATGACGTGGTCGACGCTGGTTGCGACGCCACCGCAGTACATGCACCGACCGCCGTCACGGGCGAACAGCGCCCGCCTGGTCAGAGGAACGGGCCCCCTGTAAGGGACCCGGACGAACCGCTTGAGGCGGACCACGCTGGGTGCGGGGACGGTGCGAGTCGCGCTGTGCATGAAGGCGCCGGATTCCTCGAGGCAGAGAGCCTTGTTCTCCAGGACGAGGACGAGCGCGCGGCGGAGCGGTACGACGCCGAGAGGCTCGTACGACGCGTTGAGGACCAGGACATGCGGCACGGATGCCTCCTTGTACGCCGGCGGCGCGTGGCTCGCGCCGGGACGATCTGGCTGTCAGTCTCCCCTCATGCCTGGTCGTAGCGCCACCATGTGCCGGTAACGGGCTCGAAGTGTTTTCGACCACAGCGGCGCCGTACCGGCACGTCATCTGGTTCTTGCCCAGGTGAGCACCGTCTCTCCCTCGAACATGACAACGATCCACACACAATGCCCCGTTAGTGTGGTGTGTCTGCCCGGTCCCCCCGGTCCCCACGTCGATGACTTCTCATGAGTCCTCGTCCGCCGGGCAGGCCGCGATACCTGGAGGTACCTGCCGTGCTCTTGTCCGTCCTGTCGGCAGCCGGAACGGACCCGGACGACACGCCGAAGCCGAAGCCGCCCACGTTCGAGGACGCCCAGGAGAGCGCCACGAACGCGGCGAGCTGGGTCGAGCAGAACTGGTCCGCGTGGCTCGGCATCGGCCTGCGCATCGTGCTGATCATCACGATCGCGATCGTCCTGCGCATCCTGGTCCGGCGCGCCATCACCAAGCTCATAGACCGCATGAACCGCACGGCGAACGCCGTGGACGGCACGGCGCTCGGCGGGCTCCTGGTGAACGTGGAGCGCCGCCGCCAGCGCTCGCAGGCGATCGGTTCGGTCCTGCGCTCGGTGGCGTCGTTCCTGATCCTCGGCACGGCCGCGCTGATGGTCCTCAGCGCCTTCGAGATCAATCTGGCCCCGCTGCTCGCCTCGGCGGGTGTGGCGGGCGTCGCGATCGGCTTCGGCGCCCGCAACCTCGTCACGGACTTCCTCTCCGGTGTCTTCATGATCCTTGAGGACCAGTACGGGGTCGGCGACACGATCGACGCGGGTGTCGCCTCCGGCGAGGTGATCGAGGTCGGCCTGCGCGTCACCAAGCTGCGCGGCGACAACGGCGAGATCTGGTACGTCCGCAACGGCGAGGTCAAGCGGATCGGCAACCTCTCCCAGGGCTGGTCCACGGCGGGCGTCGACGTGACGGTCCGCCCCGACGAGGACCTCGACAAGGTGAAGGCGGTCCTCACGGAGGTCGGGGAGGCCATGGCGAAGGACGAGCCGTGGAACGAGCGTCTGTGGGGCCCGGTGGAGATCCTCGGCCTGGACAGCGTCCTCCTGGACTCCATGGTGGTGCGCGTCGCGGCGAAGACGATGCCGGGCAAGTCCCTGGGCGTCGAGCGGGAGCTGCGCTGGCGCATCAAGCGGGCGTTCGACGAGGCGGACATCCGCATTGTGGGCGGCCTGCCGCTCTCCGCCGAGGAAACGGCCGCAGCCCCCGACCCTTCGGCGGGCGTGGCGGCCCCCTCCGCCTACGCCTCGGCGACGTCCCCCCAGTCCCTGGCGACGGCCCCGATCACGCCGCCTCCGCCGCCGAATCTCGCGAAGTAGTCCTTGTTGCTCGTACGTCGGTGGGGGCGCCCGGAGAAGTCTTCCGGGCGCCCCCACCGACGTACGAGGCCGACCGCGAGCGGGCCCACCGCCCGTCAGCCGAACCAGCTCACTTGAACGACCACGATCCGCTGGCCGCGCACATCCGTCAGATACGTGAGCATGAGCAGTCCTCGGCCTCATCCCGCACTCCGGGGCCTTGCCCCGTGTAGGCGGCGCCCTCCAGAAAGACCATGGACTCACGGACCGCAATCTCATTCGCCAGGCGCTCGACTTCGCCCCGCGCCTCGTCGGTCAGCCCGTCGAGGAGATCTTCCCGAAACTCCTCCCAGTGCCAGTCAGCCACCGGATTACCTCTCGATGCGCCGCGCGCACGATGTCTCCG
Source organism: Streptomyces sp. NPDC003032 (assembly GCF_053591415.1). Lineage (NCBI taxonomy): Bacteria > Bacillati > Actinomycetota > Actinomycetes > Kitasatosporales > Streptomycetaceae > Streptomyces > Streptomyces sp. NPDC003032. Next base: position 257,174 of record NZ_JBSFTT010000004.1, read on the forward strand.
GCCTCGCGGATCGCCCGGTCCCGCTCCGCCGGATCCGCGCTGTCGATTGCCGCCTCGGCGGCGTGCAGACGGCGGGCTGTCTCGGGGTGCCGTTCGATCTCGACGACCACGCCCCACTGCCGGTAGAACATCCGGATCGGTACGACGCTGTCCTCGTCCCCTGCCCGTACGAAGGCCTGCTGCAGGTCCTCGAAGAACTCGGGAAGCCGGGACGGAACCACCGTGGCCACAGCCTGGCGGAGCGCCGGGAGCGTGAGCTCGGGGCGGTCAATGAGCGGACGGTCCCCGCCCGCGTACGGCATGGTCATCGGCCGTCCCTTCTGCTCGTCGAGCGCCGTTCCGGCACACGCCCACGCTAGCGCCATTCGCGTCGCGCCTTCTCGGTGACGGCGAGATCCCACTCCGCGTACACCGCCTTCCCGACGACCCTCGGTTCCCACCCCCAGCGATCGGCCAGCGCCGCCACCAGCAGCAGCCCCCGCCCGAACTGGTCCTCCCCCACCGCCGGGCGCGGACTCGGCAGCCGCTCGCCCCGCGGATCGGTCACCTCCACGCGGAGGGCGCCCGCGCTGAGACCGACCCGTACGCGAATCAGCCGCTCGCGCAGGCTGCCGTGGAGCAGGGCGTTGGTCATCAGCTCGGAGAGGACGAGCGCGGCGTCACCGGCGAGCCCGGGGCGCCCCCACTCGGCGACGAGGCGGGCGGTCCTGCGGCGGGCGAGGGTGACGCTGCGGGGCTGGGCGGGGTAGTCGAGGCGGTCCTCGTGGAGGAGGGGCGGCTGGGGCGCCGGGCCTGAGCGGGCGGGTTCGGCCATGGTGGGGCGCACCTCCTGGCGCCAGGGCCGCTGAGTCAGCGGTTGAGTACGGAAGGTAGTGACAAGTTCGTCATAAGCGCAATCCAATCGGGGAAGTTCTTCCCCAAGGGGTGAACAGTGTCGACTTGCCATGCCGACGGGGACACACTGTGACCGTGACGCGATCCACTCAGCAGACCGGTGCCCGCGCATCAACTGTTCTGGGACGCAGGCTCGGTGGCGAGCTACTGCGCCTGCGCAACGCCGCGGGGAAGACGCAACAACAGGCCGCCGAGTCCATCAACGCCACGGGCACGAAGATCGTGAAGATGGAGCGGGGATGGGTCCCGATGCGTGACCCCGACATCCGCGTGCTGTGCGAGTTTTATGGGCTGGAGGACCGCAAGGCCGTTGCCCGGTTGCTGGAGTTGGCGAAGCTGGACCGCGAAAGGCGTAGGGCCAAGGGGTGGTGGCGCCACACGCCCACTCCTGGTGGGATGCCCGAATACATCGCCATGGAGCAAGCCGCGACCTACATCCGCAACTGGCAGCCCTCATTGGTTCCGGGCCTGCTCCAAACGCCCGAGTACACCCGCTCACTCGGCGTGAGCGAAGGCTTTTGGGACACCCCGGACGACATTGAACACGGGGTCGAGGTCAAGCAGAAGCGTCAGCAACGACTCTTCGCCGAGCAGGCCCTCCAGCTGTACGCGGTGATCTGGGAAGCGGCACTGCGCCAACAGATCGGGGGCGTCGAAGTGATGCGCGCCCAGCTCGAACGCTTGCTGGAACTCACCGAGTTGCCGAATGTACACCTGCAAGTACTGCCCTTTCGGGCGGGCGCGCACCCGTGCATCGCAGGCCCCTTCAGCATCGTCTCTTTCGAAGAGGCCGAGGCCCTCGACGTAGTCCAGTCGGACACCGTGTCGGGCATGGCCTGGGTCGAGAACGAGGCAGAGTGCCGCACGTACAGCGACCGCTTCGACCGCACCGCTCGCCTCAGCCTGGCCCCGCGCGACTCCACCACCCTTATCGACAGCCTACGCAAGGAAATGTGACCCATGCCCGAGTTCATCTTTACGAAGTCCAGCTACAGCACGGCCAACTACGAATGCGTCGAAGTAGCCGCCAACGTGCCCGAAACCGTCGCCATACGCGACTCCAAGGACCCGGGCCCCGACGCCCCGATACTCCGCCTGAGCCCCGCAGCCTGGGCACACTTCACAGCGTCGCTGCACTGAACCCGGCCGGTGGTGGACGGTTACCGGGAGGGGCCGCCCACGCGCACCCGTTCGGGTGAGCGGTTCTCGATCTTCCCGGTCCGCGAGGAAGGCGCCGCCCATGCTCCCGTTGGGGCACCCGGAACGGGCGTAGCCTGGCATCAGCGGCAGGGAGGACCAGCGATGAGCGCCGATCCCATCACCGAGCCGAGCACGCTGCCGCAGCAGGACCCCATCGATCTACTGATCGCGTTCGAAGAGGCATCCCAGGTGCCGATTCGTCCCGAGTACTTCGAGGGGATGGGCATCGTGCCACCACAGCCCGATGACGAGCACAACCACGAGGCAGCGGAGATCTACTTCCAGCTTCGCTCCGCGGGCATCCACCTGGCCGGCTTCGGCAACCGCTACCGCATCGGCCCGAGAGGCGGCCGCACCACCGCTCTGGTGATCCCCGACTTCTACGTGCGCCGCCGCAGGCCCAGCGAGCTCGACGAGTCCTACCGCAAGGCCCATAAAGGCTGGTACCCCATCGAGCTGCTCACCCTCGTCGGCGAGGTCACCTCCAGCAACCACGAGACCGACACCGGACCGAAGTACCGCAGCTACGCCACCGCGGGCATCCCTCTCTACGTGCTGCTCCACCGCCAGCAGGGCAAGGCGTTCGCGTACTCCGACCCGGCCCAGGAGGGCGAGCCGGCCGAGGCCCGCTACGCCACCAAGGTCGAGGTGGAGCTGGGGCGCCCGCTGCCGCTCCCCGCGCCCTATCCGAAGCTCGACACGGCGTTCCTCGTGGAGGACATGGAGGACACGGAGGACACGGAGGAATAGGACACCGCGCCGCACCCCGTGCAACACCCCGCCCCCACAGGTAACGACTTGGTTGCCGCGGGGGCGTTCGCTATTGACGGCCCATTCACGCCAGCCTTACGGTCCTCACGAATTGGAAAGTTTCCTAACAGTTAACCGGCAGCAGGCAACCGGCAACGGGCAGCAGGCAACCGGGAGGCGAAGGGCAGGTGCCGTCATGGCAGCAGCAGGGAGCACCCCGGGAGCCCCGGGTATCCCCGGTACCCCCCGCGTCCTGCGCGCCATGAACGACCGCGCCGTGCTGGACCTCCTCGTCACCCACGGCCCCCTCACCCGTACCCGCATCGGCGAGCTGACCGGCCTCTCCAAGCCCACCACCTCCCAGCTCCTCGGGCGGCTCGAAGCGGCCGGACTCGTGCACACGACCGGCAGCCTCAGCGGGCGCCCGGGGCCGAACGCCCTGCTGTACGAGATCGACCCCGGCGCCGGGCACGTCGCCGCGCTGTCCGCCGATCCGACCGGCATCACCGCGCTCGTCGCCGACATCACCGGCACCGTCCTCGGCCGGGAGCGCGTGGAGGCGGACCCCGACGGGCGCGCCGCCGAGGACGTGCCCCACCGCACCGCCCAACTGGTCACGGACGCCGTCGACGGGGCGCTGCGCCAGGCGGGCCTCGGCCACGGCGACCTGCGGGCCGCCGTCATCGGCACCCCCGGCGCCATCGACCCGCACACCGGCCAGCTGCGCTACGCCCCGCACCTGCCGGGCTGGCACTCCCGCACCCTGCGCGACGACCTCGCCGCGGTGCTCGGCACGCCGGTCGTCATCGAGAACGACGTCAATCTGGCCGCGGTCGCCGAGCAGTACGAGGGCGCCGCCCAGGATCACGACAATTACGTACTGACCTGGCTCGACGAGGGAGTCGGCGCCGCCATCGTGCTCGGCGGCACCCTGCTGCGCGGCGCCACCGGCGGCGCGGGCGAGATCGGCTACATGCCGCTGCCGGGCGCCCCGCTGGCCAGAGGCGGACCCGAGGCGACCTGTGGGCCCGACGGGGGCGGCGGCTTCCAGAGCCAGGTCTCCGCGCCGGTCGTCCGCGCGCTCGCGGGCCCCGACGCGACGCTGACGGAAGCCCTCGCCGACGACGCCGTCCTCGGCGAGGTCGCCCGCCGCCTCGCCACCGGCATCGCCGCGGTCATCGCCGTCGTCGACCCCGAGCTTGTTGTGCTGTCCGGCTCGGTGGCCCAGACGGGCGGCGACAAGCTGCGCCTGCGCGTCGAGGAGGAGCTGACCGGGCTCGCGCTGCCCCGCCCGCAGGTCCGCGTCAGCGAACTCGACGGCGACCCGATCCTCACCGGCGCCCTCCGCTCCGCCCTCACCCAGGCCCGCGACCAGGTCTTCGACACGGCCTGAGCCACCCCGACACCCCGACGCCCCGACACCCTTCGTACGGAACACCCCCTCCCCCGTAAAGGAAGTCCGCCATGCCGCGATGGCGCATGCCCACCTGCGCGTCCGCGGCGCTCGCCGCAGCCGGTCTGTTGCTCTCCGGCTGCGCCAACCCGAGCGTCGGCAGCGCGAACGACGACCCGACCAAGCCGGTCACGCTGAAGTTCTGGCACGGCTGGGCCACGCCCGGCGAGGTCAAGGCCGTCGACGACAGCATCGAGCGGTTCGAGGAGCTGCACCCCAACATCGAGGTGGAGTCGACGGGGAACGTCACCGACGCCACCGTCAACCAGGCCCTGCGCGCCGGCGGCGACAAGGCCCCGGACGTGGTGTCGTCCTTCACCACCAACAACGTCGGGCAGTACTGCGACTCAGGGATGTGGGTCGACCTCGACCCGTTCATGAAGAAGACGGGCGTGGACAAGCGGAAGGTGTTCCCGAAGACGCTTCTCGACTACACCAGTTATGAGGGCAATCAGTGCGCCCTTCCCCTCCTCGCCGACGCCTTCGGCATGTACTACAACAAGGACGCCTTCGAGGAGGCGGGCATCAAGCGCCCGCCCCGGACCATGTCCGAGTTCGAACGGGACGCCAAGAAGCTGACCGTGCGCAGCGGCAAGGACTCGTACAAGCGGGTCGGGTACATGCCCAACTTCCGGCTGTACCAGAACAGCCCGGACCGGCTCTTCGCGCAGTGGGGGCCCACGTACTTCGACGCGGACGGCAGGTCGCGGCTGGCCGAGGAGCCGGCGACGTACAAGTTCCTGAAAACCGCGCGGCAACTCGCCGACGCGCAGGGCGGCTTCGACGACCTGGAGAAGTTCCGGCTGACCTTCGGCGATGAGATGTCGAGCCAGAACGGCTTCCTGACAGGGAAGCTCGCCATGCATCTCGACGGCGAGTGGCGCGGGCTCATGCTCAAGGACGCCAAGGCGGAGTTCGACTGGGGGGTCGCGCCGCTGCCCGTCCCCGACGACCAGGCCGACACCTACGGGCGCGGCTTCATCACCGGCACGGTGGCCGGCATCGCGCACAGCAGCAAGCACCAGAACGCGGCGTGGGAGCTGGTGAAGTTCCTGACCACGGACACCGACCAGGTCGTGGACTTCGCCAACGCCATCCACAACGTGCCGTCCACGTACGCGGCCCTCAAGTCGCCGCGCCTTGACGCCGACCCGACCTTCCGCGCCTTCTTCGACATCCTGGAGAACAAGCACAGCGAGGCCCTGCCGCCCTCCACGAACGGCGGCGCGTACGTCGTCTCGCTGATGGACTTCGCGTACTCGGTGGAGGCCGGGCGCGTCCCCGGTCTGCGCGGGGGCCTACGGAAGCTCGACGACCAGATCGACGCCGACACTCTCCAGTCGAAGAGCTGAGGAGCCCCCGAGTCATGGCACTTTCCCTCTCCAACCCGGCGCGCCGCAGACTGCGCACGCTCGGTTTCCTCTCCCCCTGGCTGGTCGGTTTCAGCGTCTTCTTCGCGTATCCGCTGATCGCGACCGTCTACTTCTCGTTCATGCACTACAACCAGATCAAGGAGCCCACCTTCGTGGGCCTGCGGAACTGGAAGTACGTGTTCGAGCAGATGCCACTGTTCGGGCCCGCCCTGTGGAACACCCTGTGGCTGGTCGTGATCATGGTGGCGCTCCGGGTGGTCTTCGGGCTCTCGCTCGGGCTGCTCATCACGAAGATCAAGACGGGCGCCGGGTTCTTCCGTACCGCCTTCTACCTGCCGTATCTCGCTCCGCCGGTCGCCGCCACCGTCGCGTTCGTCTTCCTGCTCAATCCGGGCTCGGGGCCGGTCAACGAGATCCTGGGCGCGGTCGGCGTATCCGCGCCGAACTGGTTCAACGACCCCGACTGGGCCAAGCCCTCTCTGGTGCTGCTCTCCCTGTGGGGCATCGGCGACCTGGTGGTGATCTTCATGGCCGCGCTGCTCGACGTGCCGAAGGAGCAGTACGAGGCGGCCGAGCTGGACGGCGCCGGGGCGTGGGCCAGGTTCCGGTACGTCACCTGGCCGTCGATCACACCGATCGTGATGTTCGCGGTGGTCACCGGCGTCGTGCAGACCATGCAGTACTACACACAGGCCCTGGTCGCGGGGAAGGTCGCCTCCGGAGTCTCCATCGGCCCCGGTTCGGTGATCCAGCCCGGCTACCCGGAGCACTCGACCCTCACGGTCCCCCAGCTCGTCTACTCGATGGGCTTCCAGAACTTCAACACCGGCGCGGCGTGCGTGCTCTCGCTCGTGCTCTTCGCCATCGCCATGGCCGTGACGACGCTCCTGATGCGCAAGCGCTCCGGGCTGCTCGCGGCGGACGACTGAGAACTGAGAACTGAGGACCGAGGACTCATGACGACTACCGCTCTCAGCGCGCCGGCCGCACCCCAACGCACCGCCCCGCTCCGGGGCCCCGCCGCCGCCCGCGCCCGCCGCAAGCGGATCCTGCACTGGATCGCCGTACACAGTGTGGCCATCGCGGTCGCGCTGCTCTTCGTACTGCCGTTCGTCTTCGTCTTCCTGACGTCGGTGATGAGCGACTCCCAGGCGATGAGCGGCGACCTGTGGCCCGACTCCTGGCACTGGTCCAACTACAGGACGGTGTTCGACACACCGGGCTTCCTGGAGTGGTGGCGCAACTCCCTGCTGTACGCGGGTCTCGGCACGCTGCTCACGGTCTGCTCGGCGATACCCGTGGCGTACGCGCTCGCGAAGTTCCGCTTCCGGGGCCGGCGCACCGCGATGCTGCTCGTCATCTCGACGATGATGCTGCCGCCTCAGGTCATCGTGATCCCGATGTACCTGGTGTGGGCGCAGCAGCTGCACCTGTCGGGCACGCTGTGGCCGCTGATCATCCCGATGGCGTTCGGCGACGCGTACTCGATCTTCCTCCTGAGGCAGTTCCTCCTCACCATTCCCAAGGAGTACATCGAGTCGGCGAAGGTCGACGGCTGCGGTGAGTTCCGTACGCTCGTCAAGATCGTCGTGCCGATGGCCAAGCCGGGCATCGCCGCCATCGCGCTCTTCCAGTTCTTCTACTGCTGGAACGACTACTTCGGGCCGCAGATCTACGCGGCTCAGAACCCCGGCGCCTGGACACTGTCGTACGGCCTCGAATCCTTCAAGAGCGCCCACAGCGTCAACTGGAACCTGACCATGGCCGCGACGCTGCTCGTCATGGCGCCGGTCATCGCCGTCTTCTTCTTCGCACAGAAGGCCTTCGTCGAAGGCGTCACCCTCACCGGAGTAAAGGGCTGAGACACGCAATGAAGCTCGCAGTGGTCGGCGGAGGGTCGACCTACACACCCGAACTCATCGACGGATTCGCTCGTCTGAGGGACACCCTGCCGATCGAGGAACTCGTTCTCGTCGACCCGGCCGCCGACCGTCTGGAGCTGGTGGGCGGCCTCGCGCGGCGCATCTTCGCCAAGCAGGGGCACTCCGGCCGCGTCGTCACCACGTCCGACGTGGACGCGGGCGTCGCCGACGCCGACGCGGTCCTTCTGCAACTGCGCGTCGGCGGGCAGGCGGCCCGCGACCAGGACGAGACATGGCCGCTGGAGTGCGGCTGCGTCGGCCAGGAGACGACCGGCGCGGGCGGGCTCGCGAAGGCACTGCGCACGGTGCCCGTCGTCCTGGACATCGCCGAGCGCGTACGCCGGACCAACCCGGAAGCCTGGATCATCGACTTCACCAACCCGGTGGGCATCGTCACGCGGGCCCTGCTCCAGGCCGGGCACAAGGCCGTCGGGCTGTGCAACGTGGCGATCGGCTTCCAGCGGAAGTTCGCGAAGCTGCTCGATGTCGCGCCGGGCGAGGTGCACCTCGATCACGTGGGGCTCAATCACCTCACCTGGGAGACGGGCGTACGTATCGGGGGTCCCGGTGGCGGTGACGTACTGCCGAAGCTGCTCGCCGAGCACGGCGACGCGGTCGCCGAGGATCTGCACATGCCGCGCGAGATCGTCGACCGGCTCGGTGTCGTGCCCTCGTACTACCTGCGCTACTACTACCAGCACGACGCGGTGGTCGAGGAGCTGCGGACCAAGCCGTCGCGCGCCGCCGAAGTGGCCAAGATGGAACGTGAGTTGCTGAAGATGTACGGCGACCCGACGCTCGACGAGAAGCCGGAGCTGCTCGCCAAGCGCGGCGGCGCCTTCTACTCGGAGGCGGCCGTGGACCTGGCGGCGTCGCTGCTCGGCAACGGCGGCAGCCCCTACCAGGTGGTGAACACCGTCAACAACGGCACGCTGCCGTTCCTCCCCGACGACGCGGTCATCGAGGTGCAGGCCACGGTGGACGGCACGGGCGCCAAGCCGCTCGCCGTGCCCGCACTCGACCCGCTGTACTCGGGTCTCGTCGCCCACGTCACCGGCTACGAGGACCTGGCGCTCCAGGCGGCCCTGCACGGCGGCCGCGACCGCGTCTTCAAGGCGCTGCTCGCCCATCCGCTGGTCGGGCAGTACGCGCACGCGGAAGCGCTCACCGACCGCCTGATCGCGCACAACCGGGAGCACCTGGCGTGGGCGTAGGCACGAGCGTGCTCGCGATCGACGCGGGCAACAGCAAGACCGACGTCGCGGTGGTCGCGGCCGACGGGCGGGTCGTCGGCGCGGCCCGCGGCGGCGGGTTCCAGCCGCCCCAGGTCGGTGTCGAGCCGGCGGTGGACGTGCTCGCGGACGCGGTGACGCGGGCGCTCACCGAGGCGGGCGTCGACTCCGTGGGCCATGTGTCCGCGTGCCTGGCCAATGCCGACCTCCCGGTGGAGGAGCGGGAGTTGGCCCAGGCGCTTCGGCGGCGCGGCTGGGGCACGTCCGTCGACGTCCACAACGACACGTTCGCCGTGCTGCGCGCCGGGCTCCTGGAGGACGCGGAGCCGCGGGGCGTCGCCGTGGTGTGCGGGGCGGGCATCAACTGCGTGGGCATGCTGCCGGACGGACGCACCGCCCGCTTCCCCGCGATCGGCCGGATCTCCGGCGACTGGGGCGGGGGCGGCGGCCTCGCCGAGGAGGCGCTGTGGCACGCGGCACGGGCCGAGGACGGCCGCGGCGGGCCGACCGCGCTGCGGGTCGCGCTGCCCGCGCACTTCGGACTGCCGTCCATGTACGCGCTGATCGAGGCGCTGCACCTGGGGCGCATCGCCCCCGTCCGGCGGCATGAGCTGACGCCGGTGCTCTTCGCCGTCGCGGCGGCGGGCGACGCGGTGGCGCGCTCGCTGGTGGACCGGATGGCCGACGAGGTCGTCGCCATGGCCACCGTGGCCCTGGACCGCCTGGACCTGCTCGGCGAGGAGACCCCGGTCCTCCTCGGCGGCAGCGTCCTCGCGGCGCGCCACCCCCAACTGGACGACCGTGTGCGCGCCCTGCTCGCCGAGCGCGCACCGAAGGCGGAGCCGCGGGTGGTCGCCGCCCGTCCGGTGCTGGGCGCGGCGCTGCTGGGACTGGACCGGGCGGGGGCGCCTACCGGGGTGCACGCCCGGGTGCGGGGGCACTACGAAGGCGGCGCGCACCGGCGCTGACGGCGGTTCCCGCACGCGCCGTGTACGCGGGCGGGAACCGGTGTGCCGCCAAACTCGTGTTCCAGGGCAGGGGATCCGCGCAAGATCGGGCCAAGGCCTGTGCGGATGTCAGTGCCTGCGGCGATACTTGCGGCCGTGCACTTCTTCCCGCGCCGTGCGCGTCGGGCGGAAGCAACCGTCCGATGACCAGATGACCAAGGGGGAGGTCGAGGTCCAGGTGACATATCCGCCGAAGGGCAGCGCGGTGCCGCCGGGTCCGCCCGTGCCGCCCGTGCCTCCTGGGCACGCCCCGGGGCAGCCCGTGCCGACGATGCCCGCCGTCCCGCCGCAGACCCGGCGGCAGCCCACGCAGCCGACCGCGACCGGCCCGCGCCGCACCGCCTGGGCCGAGGGCACGGACCGGCTGCGCGCCGCCGCGACCACGGAGCCGGGCAGGCTGCGGATCATCGGCGCCGTCCTGGCCCTGCTCGTCGTCGCGTTCGGCGCGGTCACCACCTGGCAGATGACGGACCGCTCGGCCGCCGCGGACGACGTGCTGCACCGCAGCCAGCCGCTGAGCGCCGACGCCGCGGCCATCTACCGCTCACTGGCGGACGCCAACACGGCGGCGTCCAGCGGCTTCCTGGCGGGGGGCCAGGAACCGGCGACCGTCCGCGACCGGTACGAGCGCGACATCGAGCGGGCCTCGCAGAAGCTCGCGACGGCCGCGTCGAACGCGGGCTCGGACTCCTCGTCGGCCACCGCCGTCGGCAAGCTGAACAAGCTGCTGCCCCAGTACACGGGCCTGATCGAGCGCGCCCGCGCGAACAACCGCCAGGGCCTGCCGCTCGGCGGCGCCTATCTGCGCTACGCCAACGACAAGATGCAGACGCAGATGCTCCCGGCCGCCGAGAAGCTCTACAAGGCGGAGAACGAGAGGCTCAGCTCGGACTACGGCAAGGCCAAGCCGTACCCCTGGTTCGCCATCGCCCTCGGCGTCCTCGCGCTCGCCGCCCTCGCCTGGGCACAGCGCCGCAACTACCGCCGTACGAACCGGGTCTTCAACCACGGCCTGCTCGCCGCGACCGCCGCCACCACGGTCGTACTGCTCTGGCTCGTCGCCGGTCACACCTTCGCCCGCTCGGGGCTGAACGAGTCGTACGACGACGGCGTGCGGTCCCTGAACGTCCTCAACGACGCCCGCATCAGCTCCCTGAAGGCGCGGGGCAACGAGAACCTGACGCTGGTCAGCCGCGGTGCGGAGACCACCGAGGTGGGCGGCGAGACCAAGGACAAGTTCGACGTCTCCTACCGCGCGCAGATGAAGCAGCTCGGCGACGCCGAGAGCGGACTGCTCGGCAAGGCGGCCGATCTGGCCGACGACGACGCCGGCGGGCTTCCGGTGGACGAGGCCGTGGAGAACGTGGGCGTCTGGCAGGACCGCCACAAGGAGGCCCGTTCCAGCGACGACTCCGGCGACTACCAGGGCGCGCTCGACAAGGTCATAGGCGACAAGAACGACGAGGACGTCAAGCCGACGGGCGAGTGCTTCGACAATGTGGACGCCGCCCTGGACCGCGCCCTGGCGCACGAACAGCGTGAGTTCAAGCAGGCAGCCAAGGACGGCAGGGGCGCCATGACGGGACTGCCGGTCGGCGCCGCCGTGCTCGCGGTCCTCGCCGCGGCGGGCGCCGTGCTCGGCATCGGCCGCAGGCTTTCGGAGTACAGGTGATGGGGTCAGAGGTGGAAGGGGGCGCGCGGACGATGCGTACACGACGTGGCACGGTCAGGCTGCGTGGCTCGGGCGTCAGGCTGCGCGGCTGGGGCGGAGTCGGCGCGATGGGGCTCGCCTGCGCCGTGACGGGGGCACTCGTCCTGGCCCTCCCTCCGCAGAAGGGCGACGGCGCGGCGGCGGGCCACGGCTCCGGCGTCACGGTGGCCGCTCCCGCGCGGGCCGACGCCGGAGACTGCAACGACCGGAGTCTGCCCCCCTCGGGCGAGGACGGCCCGACGATCGACGCCATCAAGAACCGCGAGGTGAAGAAGCTCGTCGTAGGCGTCGACCAGAACAGCTACCGCTGGGGCTACCGCGACCCGAACAAGGAGGGCGGCGAGCTCGAAGGGTTCGACATCGACCTCGCGCGCGAGATCGCCGAGGAGATCTTCGGCGACCGCGACGCCGTCGTCTTCCGCGCCATACCCACCAACCAGCGCATCCCGGCGATCAAGAGCGGCCAGGTCGACATGGTCGTACGCACCATGACGGTCAACTGCGACCGCCTGAAGGACGTCGACTTCTCCACGGGGTACTTCGAGACGGGCCAGCAGGTCCTCGCCCCCAGGAAGCCGAAGTCCGACATCACGGGGTACAACGAAACGCTCAAGGGCAAGAAGATCTGCTCGGCCGTGGGCTCCATCGCCCTGGAGGAGCTCAAGAAGGAGAACTTCGGCGCCGATATCTCCACCACGGTGCCCAACCAGCTCGACTGCCTGGTGCGGCTCCAACTCGGAGAGGTGGACGCCGTGGTGACCGACAGCGCGCTCGCCGCGAGCCAGGCCGCGCAGGACCCGACGGTCGAACTCAAGGGCGAGGAACCGTTCACCACGGAGCACTACGGCGTGGCGATGAAGAAAGGTTCGGACGACCTGGTCCGCCGGGTCAACAAGGTCCTGGAGGACTACCGCGAGGACAAGAAGCACGGCTGGCGGAAGTCCTACGACAAGTGGCTGGAGAAGGGCCTCGGCGAGACGTCCGGCCCACCGGCCCCCGAGTACCGCGACTGACGCGGGCAACCGACCTGGTACCACTGAAGTGTTACGGCAACGCAGCAGAGCGGAGAGGTGATCGATGAGCGTCACGGGACCCCCCGGTCCGCTGATGGACCGGGACGAGGTGGACCGTGCGCTGGCGCGGCTCGACGCCGAGCACGAGGCGATCGAGACCTCGCTCCTCGCCCTCCAGGACCACGCGGGCCGCCGCCTGCTCGAAGGCGCCCGGCTCACCGGCGTCACCCAGGAGCGCTGGGTGGCCACGGAGAGCCGCATCACCCTGCTCTGGGCCTACTTCGACGCCTACGCCGGCGCCCTGAACACCGCACGCGAGCTGCGCGCCCGCAGACGCTGGCTCAACCGCGACGACCTGGTCGAGCTGACGGAGCTGCTGCGCGGCGAGTCCGTCACGGTCGCGGGCGGCTCCACGTCCGGCACGTCCCCGTCGATCACCGGACCGGCCAAGCTCACCGAGCGCTTCACGCTCGAAGAGCTGGTGACCCGCATGAACGACCTGTACGCGCACTCCCTCGACATGGTCGTCGCCGCCGACGCCGTGTGGTCGGCGCTGCCCGCCCGCATCGACCTGCTCGCCGCCGAGCTGGCCCGCACCCGTCACCTCGCGCACTCCGTCGGCGTACGCCCCGGGGAGCACCCCTCGGGCGACGACCTGGAGCGCATCACGCGCGCCCTGACGGCCCTGCGCGAGCAGGTGATCAGCGACCCGCTCGCCTTCTGGCAGCGTGCCGAGGGCAGTTCGGCGCCCGGCGGCGGCCGCCCGCACACCGACCGCTACGACCGTGAGGCGCGCGCCCTGGAAGAGGTGCGCCGCGAGATCGAGGCGGTGCTCACCGTCCGCCAGGACGCGGAGGCCCGCCTCGGCAGGCTGCGTGACGTGCTCTCCCGCGCGGACCGCACCCTCGCGGAGGCGAGGAGCGCCCGCGGCGAGGTCCTCGCGAAGATCGCCGCCTCCGAGGTGCCCGTGGTCAGCGGCCCGCCGACCGTGCTCCAGGAGCAGCTGGCGATGGCCTCCGACTACCGCAGGCACGCCCAGTGGCACCGCCTCTCGCCGCTCCTGGAGTCCCTGGAGCGGAAGGCCGAGGACGAACTGCTGCGCGCCCGCGAGTCGTTGACCGCCGTCACGGCGCCGCTCGCGGTCCGCGCCGAGCTGCGCGGCCGCCTGGACGCGTACAAGGCGAAGGTCGCCCGGCACGGCCACGCCGAGGACCCGCTCCTGATCGAGCGGTACGACGCGGCGCGCCGGATGCTGTGGAGCGCGCCCTGCGATCTGCGCGTGGCCGAGCAGGCGGTGCTGCGCTATCAGCAGGCCGCCGCCGAGGTGCTCGTGCCGAGGGTCCCGCAGCAGGGCGGGCCCGCCGACCGGAGGGGGGAAGCGTGAGCCAGCGGCAGTGTCAGCGGCCCGGATGCCCGGGGTCGTACGAGGACGTCGGCGGCGGCGAGCTGTACTGCGACACGTGCGGTCTGGCCCCGGTCGTCGCGCCGGACGGCGGGGTGAGTTCGCCGCCGACGGGCATCACGGGCGGCGGCAAGGGGGCGCGGGGGTCGGGCAGTTCGAGCGCCCGCTCCTCTTCCCGCGCGTCCTCGCGCTCGTCCCGGTCGTCCCGGTCGCAGTCCTCGCGCAGGTCGGTGTCGGGGCGGCTCTCCCGTTCCGTGTCGGGCGGCTCGACGTCGCGTTCGGTGTCGGTGCGCAGTTCGGGCTCGGCGGCCTCGTCGTCGAGCCGGGGACGGCTCGGCGTCGGTCTGGTCACCGTGCCGGACGTGCCGCGCCCCGATCCGCGCGGGGCGGTGCAGGAGAACCCGGAGGTGCCCGAGCGCAAGCGGTTCTGCTCGCGCTCGGACTGCGGGGCGCCGGTGGGCCGCGCGCGGGGGGAGCGGCCGGGCCGGACCGAGGGGTTCTGCACCAAGTGCGGCCACCCGTACTCGTTCGTGCCGAAGCTGAACCCCGGCGACATCGTGCACGGCCAGTACGAGGTCGTGGGCTGTCTGGCGCACGGCGGTCTCGGCTGGGTCTATCTCGCCATCGACCGGGCGGTGTCCGACCGCTGGGTGGTCCTCAAGGGCCTGCTCGACACGGGCGACCAGGACGCGATGGCCGCCGCGATCTCCGAGCGCCGCTTCCTCGCCGAGATCGAGCACTCCAACATCGTGCGGATCTACAACTTCGTCGAGCACCTCGACCAGCGCACGGGCTCCATGGACGGCTACATCGTCATGGAGTACGTCGGCGGGAAGTCCCTGAAGGAGATCGCCAACGACCGCCGCACGGCCGGCGGCAGACGCGATCCGCTGCCGGTCGAGCAGGCGTGCGCGTACGGCATCGAGGCGCTGGAAGCCCTCGGCCATCTGCACAGCCGCAACCTCCTGTACTGCGACTTCAAGGTCGACAACGCCATCCAGACCGAGGGCCAGCTCAAGGTCATCGACATGGGCGCGGTCCGCAGGATGGACGACGACGAGTCCGCGATCTACGGCACGGTCGGCTATCAGGCCCCCGAAGTCGCCGAGGTGGGCCCCTCGGTGGCCTCCGACCTCTACACCGTCGCGCGCACCCTCGCCGTCCTGACGTTCGACTTCCAGGGCTATACGAACGTGTTCGTGGACTCGCTGCCCGACCCCGACAACATCGAGGTCTTCCGTACGTACGAGTCGTTCTACCGGCTCCTCGTGCGCGCCACCGACCCGGACCCGGCCCGCCGCTTCGCCTCCGCGCAGGAGATGGCCGAGCAGCTCACGGGCGTACTGCGGGAGGTCGTGGCGCTGCAGACGGGCAAGCCGCGGCCCTCGCTCTCCACGCTCTTCGGCCCCGAGGTGAAGGTCACGGACACGGAGCTGTTCGCGGAGCTGTCGGGCGACGTGTCGCGGTTCGGGGTGCGTCCGCTGGTCCCGGAGGGTTCGGGCAGCCGCCGTGAGCTGCCGCCCGCGCCGCCGCCCGCCGCGATCGTCCGGCCGCTGGACGCCGCCGCGACCGCGCTCGCGCTGCCGGTGCCGCGCGTCGACCCGAACGACCCGAACGCGGGCTTCCTCGCCGGTCTGATGACGTCCGCGCCCGCCGAGCTGATCACCGCGCTCGGGGCGGCGCCCGCCGACTCCGTCGAGCTGCAGCTGCGCGGGCTGCGCGCGCGGCTCGCCATGGGCGAGGTGGGCCCGGCCGCCGAGGCGCTGGCCGACCTGGAGCGCCGGCACCCCGACGACTGGCGGGTGGTCTGGTACCGGGGCGTGGCGGCCCTGGCGACCGGCGACTTCGAGAGCGCGGCGCTCTCCTTCGACGCGGTCTACGACGCGTTCCCCGGCGAGGCCGCGCCGAAGCTGGCGCTCGGCGTCTGCGCGGAGGTCCTCGGCCAGCTGGACAACGCCGCCGAGTACTACCGCCTGGTGTGGACCACCGACCCCAGCTATGTGAGCGCCGCGTTCGGCCTGGCCCGGGTGCGGCTCGCCGCCGACGACAGGACGGGCGCGGTGCGCACCCTGGAGTCGGTGCCGGAGTCGTCCATCCACTACACCGCGGCCCGGGTCGCGGCGGTGCGGGCGCGCCTTCGCCGCCGTATGGAGTCGCGGGCCGCGTCGCCCGGCTCGGCGTTCCTGGACGACCTGACGGCCGCCGCGGGGCAGATCGAGGCGCTCGCGGGCTTCGGTCTGGACGCGGTGCGCAGGGAGCGCCTGTCGACCGAGGTGCTGGGGACCGCGCTCGACTGGGTACTCTCCGGTAGGCACTCTGGTCACGTCTCCGCGCCACCGGACACCACCGGAACGCGGACCGTGCTGCTCGGCAGTGATCTGGACGAGCGCGGTCTCCGGTTCGGTCTGGAGCGTTCGTACCGGACACTGGCCCGGCTCGCACAGGGTGGCGAGGAGAGGATCGAACTGGTGGAGCGGGCCAACCGTTTCCGCCCCCGGACGTGGGTGTGAGTGATGTCGCAGATGCCGCGGATGCCCCAACTGTCTGCCTGTCCCAGCTGCGAGGAGCCGCTGGAGTCGGGTGACCTGTTCTGTGGTGCGTGCGGGTACGACCTGTCGGCGGTGCCGGCGCGTCCCGTCACGTCCCCCAACGGGGCCGCGGCCGGTCGGCCCTCCGAGTGGCCCGTCGCGCCCGAGGCCGACAGCTCCGACACCCCGGCGCCCACGCATCTCTCCACCGACCTGCCGGGCACGGACTCCGCGGGGACGGAGCTGACGGAACCGGACGAGTACCCACTACCGACGCCTGCCGCGCCGGACGCGCTCGCCACCCCAGGCACTCCTGCCGCGCCGGGTACACCCGCCGCCCCGGGTACGCCTCCCGCGCCGGACGCGCTTGCCGTGCCGGGTACACCCGCCGCATCCGACGCGCCAGCCGCCCCAGGGACACCTGCCGCTCCAGGCACGCCTCCCGCGCCGGACGCGATGGCCTGCCCCGGCGCGACGGTCAGCCCCGACGCCGCGGCGGTCGACCCGCGTACCGGCGCACCCGGCCCCGCCCCGTCCGCGGACGCCAAGCTCTGCGTGGCCTGCCGCTCCGGCCGCGTCGACCCGGACGGGTACTGCGAGAACTGCGGGCACGCCCAGCCGCGCGAGCGCGACCACATGGAGCAGGAGCTGGACGCGGTCGCCGCGGTCAGCGACCGGGGCCTGCGCCACCACCGCAATGAGGACGCGTTCGCGATCTCCGCGGCCGCGCTGGCCGACGGCTCCCCCGCCGTCGTCGCGATCGTCTGCGACGGCGTCTCCTCCGCGACCCGCCCGGACGAGGCCTCCCTCGCCGCCTCCCGCGCCGCCAACGAGTCCCTGCAAGGCGCGCTGCCGCGCGGCACGCATCCGCAGCAGGCCATGCACGACGCCATCCTGTCGGCTGCCGAAGCCGTCAACTCGCTGGCCGACGAGCCCACTTCCGCGCGCGAGCACAGCCCCCACCAGAACGCGCCCGCCTGCACCCTGGTCGGCGCGGTCGTCGCCGGAGGGCTGCTCGTGATCGGCTGGGTCGGCGACAGCCGCGCCTACTGGGTGCCCGACGACCGCAGCGGCCCCACCGTCCGCCTCACCGAGGACGACTCGTGGGCCGCGCAGATGGTCGCCGCGGGACTGATGAACGAGGCCGAGGCGTACGCCGACGAGCGCGCGCACGCCATCACGGGCTGGCTCGGCGCGGACGCGTACGAACTGGAGCCGCACACCGCTTCCTTCAAGCCGGACCGGGCGGGTGTAGTGGTGGTGTGCACGGACGGGCTGTGGAACTACGCGGAAGCGGTCGACGAGATGGCGCGGGCCGTGCCCGCCGACGCCGCGGACCGGCCGCTGCACAGCGCCCAGGTGCTGGTCGGCCACGCGCTGGACGGCGGGGGCCACGACAACGTAACAGTGGCGGTCGTCCCGTTCCGGTACGCGCCACAAGGGGCAGGATCGGCCTAGCGCCGGACGGGGGCCGGGGGCCGCACCGGGGCTGTCGGGAGTTTGAGGATCTGAGGGGGAGCAGCATCCATGGCCATTTTCTCGAAGTCGAACGTGCCGCAGTTCTCGGTCGACGTCTACCAGAACGAGTTCCTGCCGGAGGGCGGCCGCGAGGTCAACGCCATCGCCACGGTGACCTCCACCGGAGGCGGCACCATCGGCACCGCGGTGAGCGCCCCGCATCTGTACTCCGCGGGGCAGAGCCCGGACGCCGCCGTGGCGATCATGGTGGACTGCTCCGGCTCCATGGACTATCCGCCGACGAAGATGCGGGGTGCCAGGGACGCCACGGCCGCCGCCATCGACGCCGTGCGCGACGGCGTGCGCTTCGCGGTGATCGGCGGTACGCACGTCGCCAAGGAGGTCTATCCGGGCAACGGCCGCCTGGCGGTGGCGAGCGCGGAGACCCGCGAGCAGGCCAGGCAGGCGCTGCGCAGGCTCAGCGCGGGCGGCGGCACGGCGATCGGCACCTGGCTGCGGCTCGCCGACCGCCTGCTGGCCTGTGCCGACGTGCCCGACTCCGCGGTGCGGCACGGCATCCTGCTCACCGACGGCCGCAATGAACACGAGTCACCCGACGCCCTCAAGGCCGCGCTCGACTCCTGCGCGGGCCGCTTCACCTGCGACGCCCGCGGCGTCGGCACGGACTGGGAGGTGAAGGAGGTCACAGGCATAGCCTCCGCACTGCTCGGCACCGCCGACATCGTCGCCGACCCGGCCCATCTCTGTGCCGACTTCACGCAGATGATGGAGACGGCGATGGGCAAGGAGGTCGCCGACGTCAGCCTGCGGCTGTGGACGCCAGTAGGCGTGGAGATCAAATTCGTCAAGCAAGTGGCGCCCAGGGTCGAGGAGTTGACCGACCGCCGTACGGAGGCGGGGCCGCGCGCCGGGGACTACCCGACGGGGTCCTGGGGCGACGAGTCCCGCGACTACCACATCTGCGTACAGGTGCCGACCGCCGACCTCGGCCAGGAGATGCTCGCGGCCCGGGTCTCCCTGGTCGTACCGCAGGGTGACGGCAGCGCGCAGACGCTGTCGCAGGGCCTGGTGCGGGCGGTGTGGACGGACGACATGGCGGCCTCCACCTCCATCAATCCGCAGGTCGCGCACTACACGGGCCAGGCGGAACTGGCGCAAGTCATCCAGCAGGGACTCGACGCCCGCAAATCGGGAGATGTCGACGGGGCGACCGCCAAACTGGGCCGCGCCGTCCAGCTGGCGGCCGCCTCGGGCAACGCGGATACGGCGAAACTGCTTTCGAAGGTGGTGGACGTGGTGGATGCCGCGGAAGGTACTGTTCGATTGAAGGCGAAGGTCGCCGAAGCGGACGAGATGACACTTGAGACTCGCTCGACGAAGACCGTTCGCGTGAAGAAGCGCTAGCAGTAACAGCAGTGGAAGAACGTCCGCGTACGTACGGCCCTCGGGCCGGAGAAGGAGAGGGGGAAGCGCCGACATGCCGACCTGCCCGAACGGACACCAGTCGGGTTCCGACGACTGGTGCGAGGTCTGCGGTCACCGCATGGCCGGTGCCGTACCGCCGCCCCCTCCTCCCCCGCCGCCCGCGGCCGGGTACGGCTATCCGCCGCCGCCCCCCGGCCAGGACCCGAACTTCCCGCAGCCCGGCCCCGGGCGCCCGCGTCTGGCCGCCGTGCCGGAACCGGCGCCCGAGGCGGAGCTGTGCCCGCAGTGCCGCACGCCCCGCGAGGCGAACGCGCCGTTCTGCGAGGAGTGCCGCTGGAACTTCCTGACGAACACGGCGACGTCGTACACCCCGGCCGCGCCCAACCCGCCGCTGCCGGGCACCCAGGGCGGTCCCGGTGTGCCTCCGCAGCACCCCGGGCAGGGCCCGTACGAGTACCAGGGCTCGCGCCCCTCGCAGATGAACCGCCCCGCGGAGCCGATCCCGCCGTTCGGCAACGGCGGAGGCAACGGCAACGGCGGGCGTCCCGGTCAGCCCGGTCCCGGTCAGCCTGGTCCGGGTCAGCCCGGTCCGGGTCAGCAGCGCCCCGGCCAGCAGGGCTACGGCGGGCAAGGCCCCGGCCAGGCCCCGCCTCCCGGCGCCCCGCAGGCCTTCCAGCAGCCGGGTCCGCCCGCGTTCCCGCAGGAGACCGGCGCCCCGCAGGGACCGCCTCCCCCGCCGCAGCCCGGCTCCGGCGGCCCGTCCTTCGGCGGAGGCGACGACGACTGGGTGATCTCGCCCCCGTCGTCCCCGGCGCAGCAGCAGCCGTTCCAGCGGCAGGACATTTTCCAGCAGGTTCCCCCGCAGCAGCAGGCGCCGCAGCCGCCACAGCAGCAGCCCCCGCAGCCGCAGGTGTCGCAGCCGCAGCCCCCGCAGCCGCAGGCCCCGCAGGGCCCCGGCACGTGGACGGCGACGATCGGTCCCGACCGCGAGTACTTCATGGCGATGATGCAGCGCAGCGGCCCCGAGGCGTCGAGCCTGAACCTGCCCGCGTACTCCCCGGAGCAGCAGCGCCCGCTGGCCGGCAACCAGATCAGCATCGGCCGCCGCCGTCACTCCACGGGCGACACCCCGGACATCGACCTGTCGGTGCCTCCGGAGGACCCGGGCGTCTCGCACCAGCACGCGGTGCTTGTCCAGCAGCCGGACGGCAGCTGGGCGGTCGTCGACCAGAACTCCACGAACGGCACCACGGTCAACGGCGGCGAGGAGCCCATCCAGCCGTTCGTCCCGGTCCCGCTCCAGGACGGCGACCAGGTGCACGTGGGCGCCTGGACGACGATCACGGTCCGCCGCGACTGACCACGACCACCCCTTCGTCGCGGGCGGTCACAGTGGCCAGGCGTACGGCCCTTCGGGGTCGTCCAGCCAGGCCCACTCGTACCGCCCGCGCACGCTGACCCCGAAGCGCTCCCGCACCGGCCGGCCCTCGCGCTCCCACAGCGCGAGCGCCTCGTGCGGGTCGAGGCTGCCCCCGGTCAGCTCCAGAAGGAAACGGAACAGCTCGTTCTGCATGGCCCTGCGCGGCAGCCCTCCGATGTGCTGCTCGTGCGGGGCCTTTCCGCTGCCACCGCGCAGCGGCACGAAGTAGGCGGGCGTGTGCAGGAAGCGCCCTTCGGCGTGCTCCGCGTCGCGCACGGTCAGCGCGATCAGGCCGGTCGCCAGCGGCGCGAGGACACGGGCGCCGGGGGCGCACTGGGCGAGCCACGGCCGGGGCACCGAGGTGAGGGTGCAGGTGGCGATGATCCGGTCGTAGGGCGCGCGCTCGGGACAGCCGGCCGCCCCGTCGCCCGTCACCACGGCCGGGCGGTGCCCGGCGGCCGTGAGGTGCCGCCGCGCGGACTCCGTGATCTCGGGGTCGAGATCGACGGTGGTGACGTGGTCGTCGCCGAGCCGGTGGGCGAGCAGCGCCGCGTTGTAGCCGGTGCCGGCGCCGATCTCCAGGACGCGGTCGTCCTCACGTACCTCCAGCTCGGTGAGCATCTTCGCCATCAGGGACGGCTGGCTGCTGGACGAGACCAGCTCCCCGTCGCGTACGCGGGTCGCGAGCGGCGCGTCCGCGTAGGCGCCGCGCAGCCAGCGGGTGCGGCGCGCGGCGTCGGGGTCCTCGCCCCACAGGCGTTCGTAGGCGCCGCCCCTGCCGATGATGTAGTAGTACGGCACGAACAGATGGCGCGGCACCGCCTCGAACGCCGCTCGCCAGGCGGGATCGGCGCGCCAGGCCCCGCTCGCCTCGATCTCACGCACGAGGGCGGTGCGGACCTCGGCCACGAGTGCAGGATCGGGTTCCATGAGTCCACTGTGCTGCGCGGACGCCGCCGATGCGAGTGGCGGGAGCGGGATGATCCCGTGCGGCTCTCGGGGGGCCGAAGGGGGATGGTCCTAAGCCTTCAGTCCTCGGTCGCGCCGTCTGAGACCATGGACGGTGTGAAAGAGATCCCGCGCGGCACGCTTCAGGAGCAGACCTACTACGAACAGGTCGGCGGCGAGGAGACCTTCCGGCGCCTGGTGCACCTCTTCTACCAGGGGGTCGCGGAGGACCCGCTGCTGCGGCCGATGTACCCGGAGGGGGACCTGGGCCCGGCCGAGGAGCGCCTCGCGCTCTTCCTGATGCAGTACTGGGGCGGCCCCCGCACCTACAGCGACAACCGCGGCCACCCGCGCCTGCGCATGCGGCACGCGCCGTTCACCGTGGACAGGGCGGCGCACGACGCCTGGCTGAAGCACATGCGCGCGGCGGTCGACCAGCTCGGGCTCTCCGAGGAGCACGAGCGGACGCTGTGGAACTACCTGACGTACGCGGCGGCGTCGATGGTGAACTCCGAGGGCTGACCCGGCCGCGCCCTTAGAAACGTCAGGCGGGCGTGACCGAGAGCCCGCCGACGCCGGCCCGCCGCACCGCGACGGACCCATAAGCCGTACGCAGTCGGAGCCACGCCCCCGAGGACAGCAGGGTCAGCGTGTCCCCCCGCAGGAAACCCAGCGACTGCGCGGCGTGCGCGGCGCGGACGGGCAGCCCCGTCTCGCCGATCGTGCGGGACCAGATCTCCCGGCCCACGCGATCCAGCTCGGCGCGCACGCGCCGCTCCGTCGGCAGCTCCTCGACGCGCGCCTTGAACTCGGCGACGGCGGCCGCCACCAGGCCGCGCACCGCGTCCGCGGCTGGAAGCCCCGGCTCCTGGCGCCAGCCGCCCCGCGGCGGCAGCACGCCCGCCCACGGGGGCCCGGTCACGGCCTCGGGCACGGCGGCGACACCCGCCGCCGTCACGGATTGCGCCGACTCGCCCACGGACTCCAGGAACTCACCGGCGGAGACGGTGACGTCGAGCGTGGTGTGGATCGCGTTCTCGTACGGCTTGGCGAGCCGCGCCGTACGGATGGCGAGCACCTCGAACGACGGCGGCCGCCCGAACACGGCGAGCGTGTCCCCGGCGGCCTGCAGCCGCACGGCGGCCGCCTTGTCGTAGTGGATCAGCCGCGCCAGGAAGGCGGCGAGGTCCGCCGCCTCCCCGGCATCGACGAAGTGCAGCCGCGCTGTCATGCGGCAAGCGCCCCCGAGCCGCTGTCGGAACCGTCGTCGACGTACGCCTCCAGGAACGACCTCTCCTCTGCGGAGATCCGCCGCGGCCGCTGCGCTTCCAGATCGAACGGCACGACCACGGTCGAGGCCCGCACATACACCTGGTCCGCGTCCTTGATCTCGTAGGCGATGGTCAGCGACGCCGCACCGATCTTCGTCACCCACGACTCGATGGTGACCGGCTCGTGCCGGTGCACCAACGGCCGTACGTAGTCGATCTCGTGGCGGGCCACGACCGATCCGCCGGAGAACGACGGGGACCCGTCACCGGGCGCCAGCCGGAACATGAAGTCGATGCGCGCCTCTTCCAAGTACCGGACGAAGACGGCGTTGTTGACGTGCCCGAAGGCGTCCATGTCCGACCAGCGCAGCGGGCACTGGTATATGTGTCGAGCCACGGCCGCCTCAGCCTCGGGTCAGCTTCTTGTAGGTGGCACGGTGCGGACGGGCCGCGTCGGCGCCGAGACGCTCGATCTTGTTCTTCTCGTACGACTCGAAGTTGCCCTCGAACCAGTACCACTTGGAGTCGCCCTCGTACGCCAGGATGTGCGTGGCGACCCGGTCGAGGAACCACCGGTCGTGAGAGATCACGACAGCGGCACCCGGGAACTCCAGGAGCGCGTTCTCCAGGGAGGACAGGGTCTCGACGTCCAGGTCGTTCGTCGGCTCGTCGAGGAGGAGCAGGTTGCCGCCCTCCTTGAGGGTCAGCGCCAGGTTGAGGCGGTTGCGCTCACCACCGGAGAGCACCCCGGCCGGCTTCTGCTGGTCCGGACCCTTGAAGCCGAAGGCGGAGACGTACGCCCGCGACGGCATCTCGACCTGGCCGACGTTGATGTAGTCCAGCTCGTCCGAGACGACGGCCCACAGCGTCTTCTTCGGGTCGATGTTGGCGCGGCTCTGGTCGACGTAGGAGATCTTGACCGTGTCGCCGACCTTGATCTTGCCGGAGTCCGGCGTCTCCAGGCCCTGGATCATCTTGAACAGCGTGGTCTTGCCCGCGCCGTTGGGACCGATGATGCCGACGATGCCGTTGCGCGGCAGCGTGAAGCTCAGGTCGTCGATCAGGACCTTGTCACCGAAGGCCTTCGACAGGTTCTCGACCTCGACGACGATCGAGCCGAGACGCGGGCCCGGCGGAATCTGGATCTCCTCGAAGTCCAGCTTGCGCATCTTGTCCGCCTCGGCGGCCATCTCCTCGTAGCGCGCCAGGCGCGCCTTGGACTTGGCCTGCCGCCCCTTGGCGTTGGACCGCACCCACTCGAGCTCTTCCTTGAGCCTCTTGGCGCGCTTGGCGTCCTTCTGGCCCTCGACCTTGAGACGGGACTGCTTCTTCTCCAGGTACGTGGAGTAGTTGCCCTCGTAGGCGATGGCGCGGCCGCGGTCGAGCTCGAGGATCCACTGGGCGACGTTGTCCAGGAAGTACCGGTCGTGGGTGACGGCGATGACGCAACCCGCGTACTTCGCGAGGTGCTGCTCCAGCCAGTTCACCGACTCGGCGTCGAGGTGGTTGGTGGGCTCGTCGAGGAGCAGCAGGTCGGGCGCCTCGATGAGGAGCTTGCAGAGCGCGACGCGGCGCTTCTCACCACCGGAGAGGTTGGTGACGGGCCAGTCGCCGGGCGGGCAGCCCAGCGCGTCCATGGCCTGCTCCAGCTGGGCGTCCAGGTCCCACGCGTTGGCGTGGTCCAGGTCCTCCTGGAGCTTGCCCATCTCCTCCATGAGCGCGTCCGAGTAGTCGGTCGCCATGAGTTCCGCGACCTCGTTGAAGCGCCGGAGCTTGCCCATGATCTCGGCGGCGCCGTCCTGGACGTTCTCCAGAACGGTCTTCGACTCGTCGAGCTGCGGCTCCTGCATGAGGATGCCGACGGTGAACCCGGGCGAGAGGAACGCGTCACCGTTGGACGGCTGCTCGAGCCCGGCCATGATCTTCAGCACCGTGGACTTGCCGGCGCCGTTGGGGCCCACGACACCGATCTTCGCGCCAGGAAGGAAGCTCAAGGTGACGTCGTCGAGGATCACCTTGTCGCCGTGCGCCTTGCGCGTCTTGCGCATGGTGTAGATGTACTCAGCCAAGAGAAACCGTCCGGCAATCAGTGAGTGGGCAGATACACCCCATCTTGCCTGACGGCCACCCCTCGGCGGAAACCGGCTGGTTCGCCGCCGGGGGGCCGGAGGCCGGGGCTGGGGGTCGGGGGCCCTTTCGTCACTTCTCGGTGGTCGTCTCCTCCGGGGTCTGTGCCGGGTCCTTCTTGGTGCGCAGGAAGAAGACCACCGCGCCGCCGAGCAGGACGAACACCACCGCGATGCCGGCGATCAGCGGCGTATTGCTGGAGCTGCCGGTCTCGGCCAGGTCGGTGCCGCCCGAGGTGCCGCCCGCCGACGCGGGGCTCGGCTCGGAGACGGGCTGCGCCTTGGTGCCGATCGTGCTGGCCTCGGTCCGGCAGTCGAGTACGCCCTTGAAGCGCTTGTCGACGCCGTTCGGACCCTTGATCGTGAAGTCGTAGGGCTGGTCCTCCTGCAACGGGATCGTCACCGTCTGCGACGTGCCCGCCTTGATCGTGTGCTTGAACCCCATCAGCCGGAAGGTGAACGGAGCGTCGCCCTTGTTGCTCGCGGTGATGTCCACGCCGCCCTTGGCGCAGTTCTTCTCCGCCGAGAGCGCCGGTATCGCGCCCTTGGCGGCCCAGTCGGCCGTGGCCGTCGCCGACACCGTCGACTCGCTGGAGCCCGCGAGGATCTGCGCCTGGCTCCTGGTCTCGGAGGTGAAGGCCCGGCCGACCGGCACGGTGGTCGACGCCTGTACGGAGATCGCGGCCGAGCCGTCCGGCGTGTCCTTCGGGACGTCGAAGTAGAGCCGGCTGCCGTCGCGCGCGGATTTCACCGGCTTGCCGTTCTTGCCGACGACCTTCACACCACTCGCCACGGAGTCCGTGGGCGGTGTCACCGTCACCGCGTCCGCGTCGGTCCGCACGGTGACCGGGCCGAGCCGCTCCCCGGTCTTCCCGGAGACCGCGGGCGGCTCCAGCGTGAGTGACGCCTTGGGCTCCGCGCCTCCCCGCGCGCTCTTGTGCAGGTAGTCGGCGAGCTTCTCGGCCTGCGGGTCGACGGCGTCGACCTTCGCGCCGTCCGAGTACCGCCAGATCGCCACCTGGGTGCCGGCCGCTGCGGTCTGCTCGGTGAGGGACGTGGCACCCGCCTTCTTGGCGAGCGCCGCGAGGTCGTTCACCTGCGGGTAGGAGTGCTGGAGGATCCAGCGGATCCGGCCCGCGTCGCGGTTGCCGTTCAGCGAGGTGCCGCTCCAGGGGGTCTCCTGGTACTTGGCGTC
This sequence comes from Streptomyces sp. NPDC003032, assembly GCF_053591415.1. NCBI lineage: Bacteria > Bacillati > Actinomycetota > Actinomycetes > Kitasatosporales > Streptomycetaceae > Streptomyces > Streptomyces sp. NPDC003032. The sequence continues at coordinate 283,523 of NZ_JBSFTT010000004.1, forward strand.
CTTCTGCGTGGGGTTGTGGATGTCGACGCAGTACGTCTGGAGGGTGCCGCCGTTCTCGACGGACATCTCGAAGAGCCCGGCGGGGACCTGTTGCGAGCTGCCGTTGTCACGGATGACCGCCTGGTCGTACGTCTGCAATCCGCCCAGCGTCGCGGTCGCACCGCCCCGGTGCCGCGGCACCTCTTCCGCCGCGGCCGCTCCCGCGCCGGCCAGCGCCCCCGCGGCGGCGAGGCCGGAAGCCACCGTCACGACGGCGAGACGGGCGACGCCTCGACTACGTATGGACAACGCAGAAAACACTGAATTCCCCTCCGGGCGGGACCCGTTCACGACGATGGGGGGTGGTCCCGCCAGCAGATTGAAAGGGGCAGGATCACCTGTCACCTGCGTGGCATCTCCTGCCGACTGCCCCGTGAGCTACGTTCGGCATCCTAAGGAAGCGGCACACCACGACCCCCAGTCATACCGTCGGATAGACGATCCGACTCGGAATCGTTATCGCCAACACCCGTCCCGAGCTGGGCTTATCGACAAATCAACGGCCTTGGGCAGCCTTGATCGGCCTTGCAGGCATCCATTCGTCGATAAGCCGCGCATCGGTCGCCGTCGGTATCGCCCCGCCCCGCACCCTGGTGGGCGTGCCCACCTGACCTGCCGTCACCCCACCGGTTCCGGCTCCGCCTCCCGCGCTGACACCGGTTCCGTCAGCGACGCGTCCGCCTTGGACACCCGCCGGAACGCCGCCGTGCCGCGCGACAGATCGTGGCCGATGGCCTGCGCGTCGATGTCCGCCGAGGTCCAGTGCTGCCCGCCCCGCTCCTCGTCACGCACCTTCAACCGCCCCTGCACGATGACCGGTTCGCCCACCGAGAGCGAGCCCTGCACATTCCTGCCGAGCGACCGATTGGCCCACACCGTGAAGAAGTTGGTGTGCCCGTCGATCCAGGTGTCCTTCACCGCGTCGAAGTACCGCGCCGTCACCGCGAGCCGGAACCGCGCCACCGGCCCCGACGGCAACTCCCGGTACACCGGCGTCGTCGCCACGTTCCCCACCACCGTTACCTGCGTCTCGTTCATGCCCAGCCCCTCCCATGCGTCCGTCCGCGCCGCCGCGCCTTCCGCGGCTGCGATCTCAGACTGCACCGGTCGCGCCGGGCCCGCTGAGCCCTGTGCACTACCCGCCGGTTGTGGAAAACTCCGTCACCCTCCTCACCCCCACGGGCGCGCCCTCACCACCCTCACGGGCGCACCCCCACCACCCCAACGGGCGCGCCCACATCACCTCAGCCCGGCACGCGACGCCCCCGTCACCCGCACGTACTGCTCCATGACCTCGCGGTACCGCAGCAGCTCGGCCGCCACCGGATCCAGGACCCAGGCCCGCCCGCACCCGGCGGCCGCCTCCCGAAGCCGCCGTTCCACCTCGTGCCCGTATCTGCGGGCGGGCCCCCGCGCCGCGATCCGGCTCGCCCACTCCACGCACGGGCCGCCCACGATGCCCGCCAGCATCAGCAGCGCCGGCACGCCGAGGTTCGGCTCGGCGATGCCGACGATCTGCCCCACGAGCCAGAGGCCGCCCACGACCTGGAGCAGCGTCATCGCCGCCTGCGCGAGGACCGCGGCCGGCCACCAGCCGGGCCGCGGCGGTCGCCCGGTCGGCACGCCCGCCGTCACCGCCAGTTCGTCGAGCGCCTCGGGCAGCCCTTCGGCGCCGCGCACCGCGGCCTCCCGCACGGCCTGTCCCCAGGGCACGGGCAGCCCCGCCGCCGCCTCGTCGGCCACCGTGCGCACGGCGTGCTCCACGCGCTGGCGCGCCGTCGCCTCCTCGTCCACCAGGGCGGGCACGAGAGGCGTCGAGGAGCTGTCCGGCGAGCGCTGTGCCTCGTACCACCGCCACAGCTTGAACCACGGGTCGCCGCACGCCTTGCCCGCGTGCCTGCGCCAGGCCCGCTCCGCCGCGTCCCCCGCGGCGGCGGCGCCCACCGCGTCCGCGAGGCGGTCGGCGAACTCCTCGCGGGCCTCCTCGCTGAGCCCGACGCGCCCGCGGTTCCGGCCGCCGGGCGACCCGGCGACGTACACCGGACGCAGACGTTCCGCGGCGGCGTCCAGGTCGGCGGAGATCCGGCGGGCCGCGGCGCCCCGCTCCTGTGTGAACTGGCCGAGCGCCTCGCGCAGTTCCCCGAGGCCCTCGCCGGTCAGCGCGGAGAGCGCGAGCACCGTGGCACCCGGTTCGCCGTGTTCGCCGAGCGCGATGCCGTCCTCGTCGAGGACCCGCCGCAGGTCGTCGAGGACCTGGTCGGCGGCGTCGCCGGGGAGCCGGTCGGTCTGGTTGAGGACCACGAAGGTGACCTCGGCGTGCCCGGCCATGGGCCGCAGATAGCGCTCGTGGAGCATCGCGTCGGCGTACTTCTCCGGGTCGACGACCCAGATGACGGCGTCGACGAGCGCCAGGATCCGGTCGACGTGCTCGCGGTGCTCGCCGACTGCCGAGTCGTGGTCGGGCAGGTCGATCAGTACGAGCCCCTGGAGCTCGTCGGCGCCGGGCCCCTGAAGGGGGCGGCGGCGCAGCCGTCCCGGGATGCCGAGCCGGTCGAGCAGCCCCGCGGCGCCGTCCGTCCAGCTGCATCCGATGGGCGCGGCGGTGGTCGGCCTGCGTACGCCGGTCTCGGAGATCATCACGCCGGCGAGGGCGTTGAAGAGCGTCGACTTGCCGCTGCCGGTGGCGCCCGCGATGGCGACGACGGTGTGCCGGTCGGAGAGCTTGCGCCGGGCGGCGGCCTCGTCGAGGACGCGGCCGGCCTCGGCGAGGGTGCCGCTGTCGAGGCGGGTGCGGGAGAGCCCGACGAGCTCGCGCAACGCGTCGAGCCGCCCCCTCAGGGGGCCTTCGTACGAAGTGGGCTTCCTGGAGGGAGCGTAGGCGCGGACCCCGGATCCGGTCCCCATTCCGAGCCCGGACCCCGACCCGGCCCCGGCCCCGATCCCGATCCCGGTACCGGTGCCCGGGGGCTTTGTGCCGTCCGCGACGCGGCGGGCGATGAGGCCGTCGTCCCAGGCCTCTTCGGAGTCGTCGTCCGGCCGGCCGGAGGGGTCCTTCCGCCCCTCCCGCTCCCCCCGCTCCTCGCGGCCGTTTCGCTCCCCCCGCTCCTCGCGGCCGTTTCGCTCCTCCCGGTGCTCCCGATGCTCTCGCTCCTTCCGTTCCTCCCGCTTCTCCCGCTCGTCGCGCTCGGTGTGATCAGTGACGGCAGTCACCGCGGTCACCTCTCCTTCTGCAGTACGGACAGGGCGGCGATCAGTTCGGCCTGGGGTTCGGGGTGCACTTCGAGGGCGTCCAAGGGGGCGAGCCGCCGGTCCCGCTCGGCGGCGAGGACCTTCTCCAGGTACGCGGTCAGCAGGCGCCCGCCACGGTCGCGCAGCCGGACCGCGCCCTGGGCGCCGATCCGCTCGGCGAGGATCTCGCCGGCCGCCCGGGCGCGGTGCCCGCCGAGGAGGGTGGTGGCGAGCAGCGCGGCGACCGCCTCGGGGTCGGGCAGCGGGGTCTTGTCGACCCTCTCCATCCCGCGCACCTCGTCGTCGGCGTACTCCTCCAGGACGCGCCGCCATCTGCGGACGGCCATCCCGATGCGGTGCTCGGCGCTCTCCATCCGGGGGTCGCGGTCGGCGAGGCCGGGGGCGGCCGCGGCGGGTTCGCGCCGCCAGGCCTCGTCGATGCGCTCGTCGGCGGCGGTGACGGCGCACAGCAGCAGCGCCTCCAGGCTCTCGGCGATGGCGTCGAGCAGTTCGCCGGCCCCGCAGTCGAGCGGATAGCTGCGCCACCGCTTCAGGGCGTCCCCCGCGAGTACGGCGCCCGCCTGCAATCGCCCCTGTACGCGCGCGTGCTCGTTGTCGTACGCCTCGTCGACGGCGGAGGTGAGCCGCAGGGCGGCGGCGTACTGGGTGGCGACCGCACCCGCCAGCTCGGGCAGCCGGGAGTCGAGCGAACGGATGACGCCGTGGGCCGTACGGGCGATGGCGTGGGAGCGGGCCGAGGGCTCCTGCACCCGTTGGGTGAGCCAGGCGCGCAGCGGCGCGACAGCGGTGGCGGGGAGCAGCCCGCCGCCGCCCGCCGACTCGGGCAGCTCGGGCACGGTGAAGCGGGGCACGTCGCCGAGGCCCGCCTTGGCGAGCAGGGCGCCGTACTGCCGGGAGACCTCGGTCACGACCTGGTGGGGCACGCGGTCGAGGACGGTGACGAGGGTGGCGTCGTGCTCCTTGGCGGTACGCAGCAGATGCCAGGGCACCGCGTCGGCGTACCGCGAGGCGGTGGTGACCATCACCCATACGTCGGCCGCGGAGATCAGCTCGGCGGCGAGTACGCGGTTCTCGGCGATGAGCGAGTCGACGTCGGGGGCGTCGAGGAGGGCGAGCCCGCGCGGCAGGCTGTGGACGGTCTCGATCCGCAGGGCGCGCTCCAGCTCGCCCCCGATCGCGGGCGGGTCGACGCCGCTGTCCCCTCCCTCCTCCTCCCCGTCGCCGTCTTCCGCGGGTTCCTGTCGCGGCATCCACACGCGCGTGAGGTCCGGCAGGATCCGCATGTCGGCGAACCAGTGATGGTCGTCCGGATGGCAGACGAGCACCGGCGTGCGCGTCGTGGGCCGCAGCACACCCGCCTCGCTGACCCGCCGCCCCACGAGGGAGTTCACGAGCGTGGACTTGCCCGCTCCGGTGGATCCGCCGATGACGGCGAGCAGGGGCGCTTCGGGTGCCTTGAGCCGGGGCACCAGATAGTCATCGAGCTGTGCGAGCAACTCGTCCCGGTTGGCACGCGCGCGTGGCGCCCCCGGCAGCGGGAGCGGAAAGCGTGCGGCGGCGACACGCTCGCGCAGGGCGGAGAGTGCGTCAAGCAATTGAGGCCGTACGTCCAAGGTCACCACATGCGAAGAATGCCCAATTTTGGCGGCTTTCTGAAGCATATAGTCGCTTCTGCGCGCCGATCGGACACGGGGGATGGAAGGGGCGACCGGGGCAGAGGCATAACGAGTGCACAACACCCGGGGCGCGAGACGCCAAAAGCGATGCGAGATTCGCACCTGCCTGCGATTATCAGGACCGCTTCACCGAACCTCCACATCGCGGCGCGGAGGCGAAGCACCAGGGACAGGGCCCCGGGAGCCCTATCCTTGTCCCCGGCAAAGGTCACGGATCTCCCCCACATCCGCCCCCATGCCACCCGGCCACACCCGGCCCCCGTAGCTCAGTGGATAGAGCAGGCGCCTTCTAAGCGCTTGGCCGCAGGTTCGAGTCCTGCCGGGGGCACCCAGGTTCTGATGCCGGTGATGTCGGCCACACACAGCTGGTTCGGTCCGCTCGCGGTGAACTGCCGCTCGACCAGGTCGGCAGGCCGGTCGGTCTCGGCCGCGGGCCGGATTGGCGCATGAGGCGCTCGACCGTGCAGCGGGCCACCACGGCGCCCTCGCGGACCAGGGCGGCGTGGACCTTGCGGGCCCCTACGTCGTCGCGGTCCCGAAATCGCAGCAGGTCAACTCAGTGGCCACTGCCGGCGCATCGACCAGCTCATCGGCGACGCCCGATGTCCAAGATCACAATGCTGGTCCGCCAGCATAGAATCTGCATCCCGACCCGACCGCGAGGAGTAGTCGTGACAGATCCGGCGCCCATTGGCCTACAGCAGGAGATCGCCCGGGATTTGCTCGTCGCCGCGACCTTCGATGCGGAGGCGGAGATTGAGCGCCGAGTGGCGTTCCTGGCCGAGCGGCTGATGACTACCGGACTGCGGTCCTTGGTGCTCGGGATCAGTGGAGGAGTGGATTCCACCACTGCGGGACGGCTGTGTCAGTTGGCGGTGGAGCGGACTCGTAGTGCCGGGCACGACGCGACCTTCAACGCCATGCGGCTGCCCTACGGTGTTCAAGCCGATGAGCAGGACGCCCAGTCCGCGCTCGACTTCATCCAGGCCGACCAAGTCCTGACCGTGAACGTCAAGGCAGCGAGCGACGCCGCGCTGGAGGCTTGTCTCGCGGGCGGGGTGATCTTCTGCGACGAGCGGCACCAGGACTTCGTGCACGGCAACATCAAGGCGCGGCAGCGAATGATCGCGCAGTACGCGGTCGCGGGGGCGCATGAAGGCCTTGTCGTGGGGACCGATCATGCGGCCGAGGCGGTCTCCGGCTTCTTCACCAAGTACGGCGATGGCGCGGCGGATGTACTACCCCTCGCGGGGCTCAACAAACGCCGGGTGCGGGCCGTCGCGGAGACGCTGGGGGCGCCTACCTCGCTGGTGTGGAAGATACCAACGGCTGACCTGGAAACGCTCGACCCCGGCAAGACCGACGAGGAAGCACTCGGGGTGACATACGACGAGATCGACGACTTCCTGGAGGGCAAGCCGGTGAGTGAGCGTGCCTTTGAGACGATCGCGCGCAGGTATCAAGCAACGGAACATAAAAGGCAGTTGCCGATGAGCCTCCCCCCGATGTGACATCCGCCGTCAGCTTCACCATCGACGTCATGGCCGTCGGCAGGCCGACCGTAGTCGGGAAGGCCGAGGAGGCTCCACTCCTCGAAAGCGAAAACGCGATCAGGTTGGCCTAGGCGAAGCGCGCCTGAAGACAGGTGTGGCCGCAGATGTTCAGCTTGGTCCAGGACACACTCGTCGCGCCGCGTGGACAGGTGGCCTGCTCGTGGACCCAGTCGCTGGCTCAGCTCAGCCCTCATCCAACCGGCCGCGACCCGGCGCCGGTAGAAACCTGGTGAACCAACGCGGTCAAAACACTAGGCGGCCACCTTCGCAGTCCATTCGGCCACCACAGCGTCCAGCACCGCCATCGGCAGGGCTCCACCACCAAGTATCAGGTCGTGAAAGGCTCGAACGTCGAAGGCAGCTCCCAGTTCCCGCTCGGCCCGGGCCCGCAGCCGTTGAATCTCCAATCGTCCGACCATATAGGACAGCGCCTGGCCAGGCATTTCAATGTAGCGATCGGTTTCGGACTGAATTTCCACCTCCGCCATCACCGTATTGGCCCGCAGATACTCCACCACCCGCTGACGGCTCCAACCGAAGGCATGCAATCCGGTATCCACCACAAGTCGAGCCGCACGGGTCGAATCCATCGCGAGCATGCCCAAACGCGCGATGTCGTCCGAATAGAGGCCCATCTCATCGGCCAGCCGCTCGGCGTACAACCCCCAGCCCTCACTGTAGGAACTGATCAACGCGAAGCGCCGGAGCTTCGGCAGCTCCGTCAGCTCCTGGGCCACCGTGACCTGGTAGTGGTGGCCAGGCACCGCCTCGTGGAAGGTGAGGGCCTCCGACACGTACCGGTCCCGCTCGGTCGCACGATGGGTATTGACGAGGTACGTGCCCGGCCGCGAACCGTCGAGCGCCGCCGGGCTGTACCAGGCGGCGGCCGCATTGGGCGCGTCCGCTGCCGGGGTGGGCTCCAAAACACATGGATGCGAAGGCATGAGGCCAAACCAATCCGGCGCCGTCTGCTCCGCGCGATCGATCGACGCCCGCGCTGATGCCAGCAGCTCCTCCGCGCTGCCCCAACGCAACGCGGTAGACGTGCGCAACCGGTCCTGTACCTCGGCGACCGTGTGCAGCCCAAAGACTCTGGACCCGATCGACACGTACTCATCGGCCAGCCGCTCAATCAGGTCAAGGCCGGTCTGATGCAACTGCTCAGGGGTGCGGTCCGTCGTCGTATGCACCCGTGCGAGAGCAGCGTAATTGGCTTCCCCATCCGGCAACCAGCACATTCCCACCCGTTCCGGCGAACGACCGTGCGGTGCGATCTCCGCGTCCAGTATCTCGCGGTACGTGGCGAACGCGGGCCGAACCACGTCCTCAAGCAGGCGATCCCGCTCGGCCACCCGTGACCCACTCAGCACCGGCCCTCGAAAGGGGTCACCCGCCACGTCGGCGAGATAGCTGTCCAGACGGGAAATCGCATAACGCACCCGCTCCTTCACCGGGAACCGGCCGGCGGCCACCCCGCTCCGATGCCGGGCTGCCGCCTTCCTGAGGTACTCGGGAATCGCGGCCAGCCGAGTGAGGTAGCCACGTTCCTGCTCCTCGCTGACCGGTTGAGCCAGCGGCATCATGGTGAGGAGCCGAGCGATCGGCGAGATCAAGTAGTCGGCCATGGTGTGCTCGACCAGTCGACAGTCGATCCGGTCCACCACCGCGCCAGCCTGCTGCATCACCACCGCCCGAGTCACCCAGTCCGGCCCGTCCGGATCCAGTTGGGCTGCGGCGTTGGCGATATCCAGCGCTCGGACCCGCAATCGCGCCTCCGCTGCCTCATCGAGGTCGCTCAGCAGATGGTCATAGCCCGGCAAGCCCTGGATGAACTCACTGAGCGGGTCCTCTTCGGCAATAACATCGAGTAGCTCGTCGGCGAGCTTGTCCACGGTGATCATCCAATCGTGTTCGCGTCGGGTTCATCCCGACCCCAGAGGCTTCGGAACCGTTTGCGTCATCAAGCGGAGGACAGGGCCGTCTCGATGTACTCGGAGATCTCAGCGACAGTGGATTTACGGAAGAGTTGGTCCATCGGAACCGCTACGCCGATCTCGCTCTGAATATCCCGCTGAATCCTGGTCATGATCAGCGAGTGGCCACCCAGGAGAAAGAAGTCGTCAATATCGGAGAACTCATCGAGATTGAGCGCGCGACTCCAGATGTCATGAACCTTCGATGCAATCATTGGTAAGCCTTCTCTTTCCTATTTTTTGAGAGACTGGGGGCAGTGGGCTTCATGGCGGCCAGCGCCCGGCGATCGGTCTTCCCATTCGGGTTGAGCGGAAAGGCATCCAGAACTACGAAGTCCTGCGGGATCATGTTGCGAGGCAACACATGCATCAGATCCCTGTACAAGTTCCGAGTATTGAGTGTGCTCGTCGCCGACAGTATGTATGCCACCAATTGCAGCTCCTCGGCTTGATCCGGTAGGGCCAGCACGACGACGTCGTCCACGAGTTCATGGCTACGCACACCGTGCTCCACATCGCCAAGGTCCATGCGCATGCCGCGGATTTTGACCTGTGCATCGACACGTCCAACCACCACCAGCTCTCCGCCTGCAGTGACATAGCCACGGTCACCGGTCCGGTAAATGCTGGTCGGACCGCTGGCCGTGAGCAGTTCACCGAAGCGCAGGGTGTCAGCTGACGAGGCGTTGAGATAACCTGCGCTAACACTCAGGCCAGAGATACAGATCTCCCCGGTCACCCCGTTGGGGACCTCTGTCATGTCTTCATCAAGGATTCGAATTTCGGTGTTGTACACCGGGGACCCCACAGGAGTCGCGGACCCTTGATATCGGGGATAGTCACCCAGCACGTGGGAACTGGCCACGTCGGTGCATTCGGCTACCCCGTACTGGTGCAGCAGGACACATGAGTTGTTGTCCTGGGCGGCCCATTCCTCAATGCGTGACACGGTCAGTGGCTCGCCTCCGATAAAGACGTGACCCACTTCGGTCAGAGCAGTACCTCCCACTGCAAGCTCGTGGTCGATCAGCACATATAGGGTGCTCGGAGCGCAGTGGAGTTGTCTGACACGCTTCTCTTCGATGATCCGATAGGCCATTCCCGGATCGAATACACGACTGGGTAGCAAATGGATGGTGGCTCCGCAGAACAGCGGCGCCATCAGGCCGCGCTGGCTTATGTCAAAGCCGAATGAGCTGACAGTCAGCCCGCTGGAGCTGCTGTCCAGGTGATACTCCAAGCGCAGCCATTCGAGCAGGTTGTACCAGCCACCATGGTGAATGGCTGTCGCCTTGGGTATTCCAGTCGAACCCGAGGTGAATACCACGTAGCACAGGTCTTCGTTACCAAGGTCGACTTGTGGGTTCGACACGGGCTCTACAACTGGAGCACTGGCCTGCTCATCGATGAGTATGAGCTCACCGGGTGCCTCACTGAGCAAGTCGAGGGTATCCGTAGAGGCAATGTTCAGCTTGATCTGGTCGAGTTGGGACACCATCCGGCGCAACCGATCACCTGGATAGGTTGGGTCCAGCGGCACGTATGCCGCGCCGGCCTTCAGAATACCGAGAATGCTGACGACCATCTCCGGTGTCCGGTCCAGGCACACGCCAATGACCGAACCACGCCCTGCACCACGCGATATCAGGTGGTGAGCGAGGCGATTTGCCTGTTCGTTGAGTTCTGCGTAAGTGAGCTGTGCACCACCACAGGTCAGGGCGATCTGCTCGGGGGCTCGCCGCGCGTGGGACTCGAATACTCGGTGGACGAGCAGATTTCTAGGAAGGGCGACGCGCCGACCTTTGAGAGCCATCTCGTTACAGTTCCTCTCCGGGGTTTGCAGTGGGTCGCATACGGTCAGGAAATGGCTACAGCAGATTCGCAGGACGCCAGGGCTCGACAGACAGCGGAAGTCACGGCAGTGAGCCGGGCAGTGTCCCGATCAGCGGCCAGCCCGGCACCGTACCAGGGCTCTCCATTCAGGCTAATCAGCGCATAAGCGGCGAAGCCGCTGCCAAATATCTCATCGACGGTGTGCTCCGTCGCCTCTATGAGTTCACATGCGAAACCGGCACGCGAAAGAGCGTCTGTAAAGGCGGCGGCTGTGTCAGCTCCGGTCCCGCTCAGGAAGACTTCCTCACCATCTCCTACTGCGACAAGGGCCTCGATGCTCGTCGCTGATTCCTGCCGGGCAATCCGGAAGTCCTTCAGCAGTAGTGATGGCTGTGCGAAGTCAAGATATTCCTCAGCAAAGATCATACGGAGGTCGCGGGACGTCAGCTCCGAGCCACCGCCGTCGGCGACACGCTGAACGCGTTTGGCGAACTCCACTCGAAGTCCACGAGGCAGGTCCAGCCCATAAGCGCCCTTGAGTACGTGCGCCACGCCACCCTTGCCGGACTGACTATTGACCCTGACGACTGATTCGTACGTCCGCCCCACGTCCTTGGGGTCAATGGGCAGATAGGGTACATCCCAGGGCACCTCGACCTCAGGGATGCCGGCTTCAACGGCTTGGCGTTCGATGGTGGCGAGACCTTTTGCAATAGCATCCTGGTGCGTACCCGAGAATGCGGTATAGACGAGGTCGCCACCGTAGGGGTGACGGGCAGGGACCGAAAGCTGGTTGGCAAACTCGACCGTGCGGCGAATTTCGTCTATGTCGGAGAAATCCAGCTGTGGGTCGACTCCTTGACTGAATAGGTTTAGCGCGAGGGTTGTCAGGCATACGTTGCCGGTACGCTCACCGTTACCAAAGAGGGTGCCTTCGATTCGATCGGCTCCCGCCATCACAGCCAGCTCGGCAGAAGCCACAGCCGTACCGCGGTCGTTATGCGGGTGCACCGAAAGGATGATACCGCCCCGATTATCGAGATTCTTGTGCATCCATTCGACCTGGTCGGCAAAGATGTTTGGAGAGTCAGTCTCCACCGTGCTCGGGAGATTCAGCGTAACTGGACGGTCAGGGCTGGCGTCCCATAGAGCCGTTATGGTGTTCGACACCTGGAGAACGAAATCAGGCTCGGTTACGTTAAAGGTCTCCGGCGAGTACTCAAACCGTAGGTCCATTCCCCCGGCGGAACTCGCCCTACGAGCAATGCGCTCAGCTGACTGGACGGCCATCGCCTGCACCTCATCGGTACTCATACCGAACACGACATCACGCCACAGGCAGGCGGTCGCATTACACAGATGGACCATCGCCCGGTCGGCGCCCTCGATGGCCTGGAAGGTCCGGTCTATCAGCTCTGGCCGCGCCGGAGTGAAGACAGAGATGGTGACGTCATCGGGGATCCTGTCGTTCTCGATCAGAGTGCGGACGAACGAGAAGTCTGCATCGCTCGCGGAGGGATAACCGACCTCGATGTCTTTGAATCCCATGCGCACGAGCAGTTCAAACATGCGACTCTTGCGCTCGATGTCCATCGGGCTGCTCAGCGCCTGGTTCCCGTCCCGGAGGTCGACCGAAGCCCACAGTGGAGCCTTGATAAGGGACTTAGTCGGCCAGCTACGGTCGGTCAGCCCATGCGGAAGCCGACGTTCGGGTCGCTCGTAGCGTTGAAAGGGCATGGAGGACCCACGCTGAGGATTCCACCATGGCTGATGCGAACGGCGAGGGCCGACAGGCGTCTTGATGCTGGACAATGCAAACGCTCTCTGCGGTGCTGCGGTCATGTCGTGTTTCCCTCGGGAGTGATGCGTGTTCAGTTCATGGGAGGGCAGTCCGATGAGGCCGACATTCGCTGCCGGGCTCGTAGTGGTCACCGGGCTGACCATCCGCGAGGCGGCTCGGCCCGGTCGCTTCTGCATCGAGGCCCCTGCGATGACGGGCGGCTCCTTCACCTTGGCGGGCACCGTTACCGGAGCGCCGGCGCTGCCGTCCCGACCTCACTGGCGCTACGCGGCTCCCTCCCGCAGCTGCTCGGGTACCACAGCCGGGTCGGCTCCGTCGGGCGAGTTCCGGCGGTGATCGGGCCGCAGCCCCGGCACCAGGACCAGCGTGACGACGACGGCGGCTGCCGAGATCACTGCCATCGCCGTCGAAGGCGAGGTGTACTGAGCCACGGCACCTGCGAGGGCGGCTCCGACGCCCTGCATGGTGCGCATCCCGGAGAAGTGCAGCCCCAGTGCCTGCCCGCTCAACTCCGCGGGCGTCATGGCCAACAGACGCTCTTGAAGAACCCAGTTGGCCGAGTACCCGACTGTGGCGAACACGACGGCCGCCATGGCAAAGGGCAGTGCCGGACGCAGCACGAAGATCAGGTAGGGAGCGGCAAGCAGCAGCAGCAGCGGTACGCCGAGCCGCGCCCTGTACCGCTGGGGGAGGTACCGACCCGTCAGGATGTCGCCGAACAGCATGCCGAGTGCGCCGCAGGCGAAGAGAAGCCCCGCGTAGCGCGGTGAGTAGGCGACGTAGAGGGACTCGCAGCCGACGATCAGTCCGCTGGGCACCCAGAAAGCGAGGTAGACGTAACGGCGCGGCTTGGAAGACCACAGTCGCGCGTTGTTCCGCCAGGTCTCGGTGGCTGACGGCAGCCCGGCGGTGCGCGGCGGCCGGTGACTGAGGCCGGACCGTGTGACGACTGCGGCAATGAGGTAGAGGCCGGCACCAATGAGGAGCGCACGGCGCGGTGACAGGGTCGCCGTCAGCACGCCGCCGAAGGCGAACCCGCAGATCTGCATGATGCCGCTGGACATGCTGAACATCGAGCGTCCAAGCACGTATCCGTCGCTCGGGAGGATTTCGTTGAGCAGTCCGAAGCTCACCCCGCCGCCCAGCGAGGCGATCATTCCCTGGCCCAGGAGGATGGCGAAGACGGTCCACACGGGCAGGCCCGGAATGGCTTGGGCGGCGGTGCTGAGGCCGAAGATCAGGGCCATGCCGGTCAGCGCGGCGCGCGGTGGCGGTGGCAGGCGATCGGCTCCCGACAGCAAGGTTGTCGCACCGATCACCTGGGCGAGGGAGGGACCGAACATGGCAAGAGCGGAGAGCAGTGGTGAGCCGGTCGCTTTGTACATCAGCGTGCTCAAGGCCAGCCCACTTACCGTCTGGGCGGCCACCTGCCCGGAAGTTGTCAGGAAGAGTGGTGTGAATTCCGGCGTTCGGAAGAGTTCGCGATAAGTGCGCATGGCCTAAAATCTCCCTCTTGTAGTTTCTCGTAAGGGGCCGTCCCAGGGACCGGGCCGGTCGGCCAACGCTGAAGCGTGGAAACGGGGGACACGCGGGCTCAGGACATGAAGAGGACCAAGGACATCCGCTTGCCGGACTCCACCATGCTCACGGCGTGCTGGAGCTCTGGCTTGGCCACCAGGATGTCCCCGCGGTTTACGCGGAAGCGACGCTGGTCCTCCGGGGCGATTTGGGCGACGAAGTCGCCACCGGTGTAGTCGTCGGTCAGGCCGATCACGATGCTGATCCGATACTCCGGGTTCGCCTCGTGATCGTTGTGGAAGCCGACCTCGTCGCCCTCGTAGAGGAAGTTGGTCTGCGCCCGGCGCATCGTCGCCTCTTCGAGTCCGAAACAGTCGGCCCAGAACGCCATTGCCCTCTCCGAGGCCACGATGCCCAGGATCATCTGTGCGGTCTCGGGTGCTTCGACCTTCGCGGGCTCGTAGCCACGCTCTCCTCGGCCGACGTCAACGGGATCGACGAGGATCCGTCCGACGCCGAGCCGGTTCTCCTCCCCGATACCCTCCGGGTGCGGCAGCTTCTGGCAGAGCGTGACCAGCTCGTCGATCTCCTCCGGCGAGTAGGGGTACTCGCCCATTCTGAGCAGTACGACGCCGTCGTTGTGAAGCGCTTCCTTTGCTGAACTCATCGTGAGTCTCCTTCTGTATTCGGGTTGTCACCGAGCAGGGCGTGTGTGGTCGCTGCACACAACTGCTTGGCCAGTTCGTGGACAGTGGCCGGGGCCAGCAGCTCGAAGTGGTCGGCCGCCACCTCACTGACCCGCAGCCGCGGAGCGACGTCGGCCCAGCCGCGGCGGTCGTCATATCCGCTGTCGACGATTCCGGGATAGCCGTGGCCCGCCCGGATGAGATGGACCGGGAAGCTCGCCCCCCTGCTGGGTCGATAGCTGCTGAACGCTTTGCTCGTCGCGGCGACCATGGTTGTCAGCGCCTGGAGATCCGGTGCGGGGAGCTGGTCAGGGATGAGGCCGTGCGCGCGCAGGATGGTGAGACCGTCCGCGTCGTCCGATGGCAGTTCACCGCCCGGCGCAGGCACCCAGCTGTCGAACATGACCACGGCTGTCGGCTGGATGCCGCGGAGGCCGAGGGCCACGCCCAACTCGTACGCCAGGATCCCGCCGAAGGACCAGCCGGCGAGGACCACCGGCTCTTCTGCGGCCAGGCGCTCCACTGACGGCAACAGCTCTGCGACGAAGCCGGGCACCGTCCGTGGCGGCGTTCCGACAAGGCCGGGGGCGTTGAAGCCCAGGACGGAGAACGCGGACGCGAGCTCCCGGCTCAGCGAGACGTAGGCCAGTGCCGAACCGGACGCGGGAGGCAGCAGGAGCAGCTTCGGCGCATCCGAGGCGCCTGCCAGTGGGACGAGCAGATCGTCCGAGGTCGAGCGCGAGCGAACCAGTTCGGCCAGGAGTGCAACCGTTGGACGGCGAGCCAGGTCCGCGATGTCCGGTCGGAAGCCAGTGCGTCTTTCCACCACGACGGCCAGCCTCAGCAGCAGCAGCGAGTTGCCGCCCAGCGCGAAGAAGGTCGACTCCCTGTCGGAGAGTTCGTGTCCCAGCACTTCTTCGAAGGCGGCATGGATCTCCTGCTCGACCGGGTCGCCTTCGACGCCGACCGTGCTGCTGCGCTGCTCGGCATGGTGGTTTCGCCAGATCGCCGTCAGCGCGTACGTGTCCGTCTTGCCGTTGGTGTTCAGCGGCAGCCGTGGCAACGACAGCAGCGTACGGGGAACCAACTGCCGCGGCAGTCTCGTCGCGGCCCAGCTGCGCAGCGCGTCGGAGCCAACCGTGGTGCCATGGTCCGGTATGTAGAAGGCGACCAGCTCCGCTGCCTCGTCCTGGCCGAGCACGAGCACCCTGGCTGACGTGATCGACGGATACAGGGTGAGAGCCTCCTCGATTTCCGCCGGCTCGATGCGCACTCCGTGCAACTTCATTTGGCGGTCCAGCCGACCCAGGTACTCGTAGCCACCGTCGGGCAGCTGCCGTGCGGCATCGCCAGTCCGATACAGGCGGCGCCCCGGCTTGGCGCTGAACGGGTCGGGCAGGAAGCGCTCCGCCGTCAGGGCAGGCTGTCCCCAGTAGCCGATCGCGGTCCCCAGTTCACCGCCGATGTACAGCTCTCCCCGAAGGCCGGGCGGGACCGGGCGCAGGTTCTCGTCGAGGACGTGCAGCCTCGTGTGAGGCAGCGCCGCACCAATGGGAACGGTCTGGGCGTCGCGGCCCCGCACACAGGTGTAGGCGGTCACCGCGTTCGTCTCGGTGGGGCCGTACAGGTTGACCAGGGTGGCCGGGAGTCGGTTGAGGACACGGTCCCGCAGCGAGGGAGTAAGTGCCTCTCCGGCCGAGAGCAGGTACCTGAGTGTGGTGCATTCCCCCGCCTCCGGCTGATCCAGGAAGTACTCCAGGACCGACGGAACGAAATTGGCCACGGTCACTCCCTCGCGCTGGATCAGTGCGGCGAGGTAGGCCGGGTCGGCGTGCCCGGTCGGCTCCGCCACGACGAGCGACGCTCCGTGCTGCAACGGCCAGAAGAGCTCCCAGACCGAGACGTCGAAGCCATACGGCGTCTTCAGCAGCACCCGGTCGTCCGCGCCCAGGGGCATCCGGCTCTGCATCCAGTCGAGGAATGCCTGCGAGGCGTCACTCGGGAAGGCGACCAGCTTCGGCCGGCCTGTCGAGCCGGAGGTGAACAGGAGATAGGCGGAGTCGCCGGCATGGGCGGGCGTGGTGCGTCGGAACGCCGGAACCGAGGCGCTCCGACTGACGGCGGCGTCCAGAGTCCCCCAGGGGCCGTCCTGCAGCAGCGCCCGGGTCGGCTCGTGGCACAGCACCAGCGCGACGTCAGCCGCTGCGAGGAGCTCGGCGATGCGGGCCGGTGGGGATGTCGGGTCGATCGGGACGTAGCCGCAGCCCGCCGCGGTGACGGCATGGACGCCGACGACGAGATCGACCGACCGCTCCAGGAGGAGGGCCACCCGGTCACCGGGCCGCAGGCCGCGTCGGCGCAGCTGCACCGCGGTGCGGGCCACCCGGTCGGCGAGTTCGTCGTAATCCAGGGTGCCGCCGTGCTCGTCGATCAGCGCTACGGCCCGCGGCGTCAGGTCAGCCTGACGGAACAGTCCGTCTGCCAGGCTGAGATGCTCCGTGCCGACGCGCCCCGGCCGCGCTCGCTGTTCCTCCACGGGGGGCTCCGCAAGCGGGATCGCATCCACCCGAGCCTCTGGTTGCCGGACGACCAGCCGAAGTATCGCCAGGAAGGCTTCCAACGCGCCCTTGGCCGCGAGCTCGTCCGTTCCGCGCTCCGCCCATTCCACGCACCCTGCAATGGCGTCCGCGTGCTCGGTAAGAGCGAATGTCAGGTCGAACTTGGCGGTCCCACTGTCGAGGTCCTGCATGCCGCGCAACCGGCCGTTCCACTCAGGCGCCTCCGCTGTGGCGCCCTGATAGGCGAACATCGTCCGGAACAACGGATTGGAGGACTCGAAGCCGCTCGACCCCGTCAGCGCCACCAGTTCGTCGAATGGCATCGGCTGGTGGTCCAGGGCTTCGATGGCCACCTGGTGCACACGGCGCGCCACGTCGGCGAAGGTGTCGTCCAGCGCGATGTCGGTGCGCAGCGCGAGCGTCCGTACGAAGAAGCCGACGACCCGGTCGAGCACCGGGTCCTCCCTGCCCGCGGCCGGGGACCCGACCACCACCGCCGAGGAGTCGGCGAACCGGCGCAGCACCACCTTGAAGGCGGCCAGGCACACGGCGTACAGGGTCACACCGAGTTGCCGGGCGAGCGAGCGCAGGGCGTCGGCAAGGTCCGCGTCGATGTCGAAGGGAATCAGCCCTCCGCACAGAGCGGGATCGTCGCCGGCCCCCTCACGCAAGGCGAGCGTGCTGGCGGCTGGGGAGTCCGCGAACTGGGCTGCCCAGTAGTCGCGCACCCAGTCCGGAGCGGTCTCGTCATCGTGCTGGGCCACCCAGTCCACGAAATTCATGACCGGCTCCTCCACCTCCTTACCGGAAAGCAGGCGGGCCAGGTCCTCGAACAGAACGCCGACCGACCAGCCGTCGACGACGAGATGGTGGAAGACCAGGACCAGCCGCCACCCCGTGTCCGGCAGCATGATCGCCGTAGCTCGGTACAACGGGGGGTTGCTCAGGTCGAGGGGACGGCGGGCGGCGGCCGCCGTAAGCTCGTCGGCGCGCTCCTGGGCCGGCGCAGGCGCATGGCTCGTCAGGTCGTGCCAGTCCAGAGGCACCGTGCGGGAAGCGGTCACCTCCTGCACCGGGGTATCCGGCGAGCCGACCACCCTCAGCCGAAGCGCCTGATGCACTTCCTGAAGCCGGGCCAGCACACGTTGCAGCTCCGCCCGGTCCGGCGCGTCATCGAAGTCGAGCCGGAACGCGATGTTGTTCTGCGCGGTACCGGGATACCGCTGCTCGAGAAACCAGAGCCGCTGCTGGGTACGACTGAGCCGGGCCGAGGCCACGGGCTGTGTCGCGGTTCCCTGTTGCGTGCCGTGGCCCCGCAGCAGCAGCTCGACAAGTTCCCTGCGTCGTACGGGTATCTCAGTCATGAGCGCGCAACGCCTCCAGCATGTGGAGCGTTTCCTCCTCGGTGAGGTCGCTCACCAGTGTTTCGATGCCGTCCCGGACGGCCTCCGCGAGCGCCGCGATGGTAGGACGAGTGCTGAACCGGCTTGCCCGCATCGTGATCCCGAAGCGCTTTCCGACAGCCCCGAGTACCCGCACCAGACTGAGTGAGGTCCCGCCGACCGCGAAGAAGTCGTCGTGGCGGCCGATCTCATGGACACCGAGCACACGCGACCACTCGGCCGCGATCTCCGTTTCCACCGGGCCAATCGGTCCCTCAATCCCGGCTTCCAGCGAGAATGCCTGTCGGTCCGGTTCAGGAAGGCTCTCCCGCGCGATCTTCCCGCTCGTCGTGCGCGGAAAGTCCGGCAGCACGACGAAGGCTCCCGGGACCATGTACCAAGGCAGGCGCTGCCTGGCGAAGTCGGCCAGGTCGCTCGGAGACGGCGTGCTGTCACCGGCGACGACGTAGGCGATGAGCTGGACGTTCCCGTCCGAGGACTTCCGGGCCAGCACCACGCAACCCGTGACGGCCGGATGCGCGCAGAGCACGTTCTCGATCTCACCGGGCTCGACGCGGCAACCCTGGATCTTGATCTGGTGGTCCACTCGGCCCAGGAACTCGAAGAGGCCGGAGTCGAGCCGCCGAACCACGTCTCCTGACCGGTAGAGACGCTCGCCGGGGTTGCCGGGATGGGGCACGAACCGTTCGGCGGTGACAGTCGGCCGGTTCTGGTACCCCCAGGCGACGCCGCCCGGACCGCTGACGCAGAGCTCACCCGGCACGTCCGTGGGTACCGGCTGGAGCGCGCGGTCGACGACTCGCATCGAGTAGACGCCGACCTCGCGTCCCAGCAACGTCGCCGCTGCCGGACTTTGATCGTCGGAGCCGTCCCAGACGGTGACCTCGGCTGTCTCGGTCTGTCCGTACTGGATGTGCACGGGAGCACCGAAGTGGTCCTGTGCACGCCGCAGCAGGCTCGTCGACACCGCCTCGCCGCTCGCGATGACCCAGCGCAGCCGGGGGTAGGCAGCGACTTCGGCCGCTCCCAGATACGTCTCCAGCGCGACGGGCACGAAGTGCACCAGCACGACGGGTTCAGTGCGGAGCACTGAGCTGAGGTAGTCGGGATCGGCTTCCCGCCCCGGTTCGGCAACCAGTACCTCCCCGCCCGCGAACAACGGCAGGAGGAACTCCCAGACGGAGATGTCGAAGACCAGCGGGGTTTTGAACAGAGCCGCTTCACCCGCCCTCACCGGGTAGGCATCCCTGAAGTACGCCATACGCGAGCCCATGCCGCGGTGGGAAATGACCACACCCTTCGGAGTGCCCGTGGAGCCGGAGGTGTAGTAGATGCACGCCAGATCGTCCGGACGCACCCGCGCGCCGGGGGCGGTCTCCGTCGCGTCGTCGTCCGGCACCAGTACGGGCGCGACGGCGGCCAGCTCCGCCGCTTCGGACGCATCGGCCACGATGGCGGACACGGCGGCGTCCGCGCAGATCGCCTGGACGCGCGCGACCGGGAACTTCGGGTCGAGTGGCACGAAGGCCGCGCCGGCCTTCAGGGTCCCGAGTACCGCGGAGATCAGGTCCGGCCCCCGGTCGAGCCTGATGCCGATCCGGCTGCCGGGCGCGATGCCGGACCGCGTGATCCGCGCCGCGAGCGCGTTCGCCCTCTGGTCGAGCTGCCGGTACGTCAGCCGGCCCCCGGCCCAGCGGACGGCGATGGCGTCAGGGGTACGGCGTGCCTGCGCCTCGATGTCGACGTGCACCGGTTCCTCGTCCAGGTAGCTGTCGGCGTCGACTCGTTCGGCGAAGGCCGCTGCCATCTCCTCCGCCGTAAGCAGCGGTAGCTCGTCCACTGGCGTGTCCGGGTCCTGCGAGGCTGCCGTGACCAGCTGTACGTAGGCGGCGGCAAGCCGTTCCGCCCAGGCGGGGTCGAACAGGGCCGTGTCGTACTCCAGCTCGAAGTCGAACCGGTCAGCCACCCGTTCGACCAGGAGCGTCAGTTCGCACTTCGCGGTCCCGTTGTGTACCGCGAGCCGCGTCAGCGGGCGACCGCCGATCGTGGGCGTGGTCTCGACCGGCGTGTTCTGTGGTCCGAACATCGCCTGGTAGAGCGGGACAGCGCCTTCCTGGCGCACCCCGGAGAGTTGCACCAGTTCCTGGAAGGGCAGCCTTCCGTGTTCGAGGCCGTCCGCCACGTGCTGGAAGGCCGAGGCCACCGCGGTACGGAAGGTGGTGCCCTCTGTGTACTCCTCCAGGACCACGACGGTGTTGCTCAGATAGCCGAAGGTGCGCTCGGCGTCGGCTGTGCCGCGCCCGGCGAGCGGAAGACCGATGCTGACCCGCTCGTTGAGCGAGTATCGATGCAGGAGCACCCCGAACGCGGCCAGCGTGATCGAGAACGGGGACGCGGCGGTCTGCTTCACCAGCCGGTTCACCACCGCAGCCGGCACCTCGAAACGGTGCGCCGCCCCACGGCGCGTCGGGTTCCGATCGTGGCGGCCCAGCCGCAGGGGAGCCGCACCGTCCTTGAGCCGCTCCCGCCAGTAGGCGCGGTCCCGCTCCGCCTCTGCGGTCCCCAGCCAACTCCGCTCATCCAGGGACCATGCGGCGTGGTCGCCGGGCGCGGTGTCCGGAATGCCACCGTCGAGCACCGACGTCAGGTCTCTGAGAAAGAGTTCCAGGGACCAGGAGTCGCAGATGGAGTGGTGGAAGACGAACCCGAACACGGTCTCGTCCGGCGCGATCTCGGCGTGAAGCGCGCGGACCAGGGGAGGCTGGGACAGATCGAACGGCTCTTCCGCCGCCGATCGCAGCGCCTCGACGAACTCCTCCGTGCTGGCGCAGGAAAGCTCTCTCACGTCAGGTCGCACGGTCGCGTGCACCTGCTGCACCAATCCATCGCCCGTCCAGAACAAGCCGGTGCGCAGGGCATCGTGTCGTGCGGTCAGGTACTCCATCGCTTCTTCGAGCCGGGTGGCGGTCAGCCGCGCGGCGACGTGGTAACCAAATGGGGCCGCGTAGGGAGCGGTGGTCCCGTCGGCCTCGGCGGTCAGCCAGAGCCTCTCTTGGCCACTGGAAGCGGGGAGGGTCCGGATCTCCGCGTGCGCCACGTTCGGTGTGGGCTCTGCGATCTCTGTGTTCATGCTCGTCTCTCGTCCGAAGGCATGGTCGACGCCGTTAAGGACGTCAGCGGGAACTGGCGGGTCGGATGTCAGTCCAGGTCCGGGCGATGTACTCCAGGCATGCCTCTTTCGTGCCGGCCTGGTGGACGGGCTCCCAGCCCGCCGGGACGGGCAGGTGGTCACGCCAGACCGAGTACTGGTCCTCCGCATTGCGTACGGCGTACCACTGGTGACGCTGCTCCATGTGAACACTCCGTTCTTCCGCCTCCGACGGCGGCTACTCCGACGATCCGGTGTCGTGCACCGGCTTGAATCCGGTCTCGACCTCTTCCTCGGACCTCGACGACGCCAGAGGGAGTTTCGTGAATTTCTCAGGGCAGGCATCGTCACGATGCCCGACCGGCCCCCGGACTTATTTGAAAAACATCGAGCATGTTCGCCGGGAATCGATGCGGGTCCGCCGGCACCTCCGGCGGACCCGCATGGGGTCACCGCGCGACCGATCCCTCCCGCAGTCGCGTGATCATCCGCTGGGTGACCTCGATCGGCGTCTCCTCGCCGGTACGAGCGGCAGTCGGGGCGACGCCTCCGTGCGTATCGATCCGCTCGTTCCACTCCTCATGTCCCGCGAAGGGGATGGTCTCCCCGGGCGTGTACCGAGGAAGCGGTCGGTAGTTGTTCACGCCTTCGACCGGCTCACCGCGCACCAGTACGGGGTCAAGGTAAAGGCCGTCGCTACTGATGCGCGTCGAGGTCGAGATGTATCCGATGTCGAGCCCGCAGCGACGCATGGGAGACGTGTTCGCTTCGGAGCAGTGCAGCAGGTGGGGATGGTGGATCGAGATGTCACCGGGGTTGAGTTCGATATCGACGATGCCGTGCTTTTCCACCCATTCGCTCACGATGTTTTCGTCGGACATCGAGGACAGCATGTTCGGCGTATCGTTACGGAGCGAGGGAGTGTGGAGTGGCAGGCGGTGGCTACCAGGGACCATGCGGAGGCAGCCGTTTTCGGTTGTACTCCGGTCCACGGCCAGCCACACGGTGAGTGCCTGCATCGGCTCGAGCTTCCAGTACGCGCCGTCCTGATGCCACAGCACCGGCTGGCCGTCGAAGGGCGGCTTGCAAATGTAGTGCGCTGTGAAGCACGCGATATCCGGGCCGAGGAAGTACTCGGCGATGTCCGTCAATCGTGGGTCCGTGATGAGCCGGACCCAGAAGGCGTCGTTGCGAATCAGGGGGTGGTGCAGGTGTTCGGGCCGCACATCCGGATACTTCTCCGTGAGCCACGCTATGTGAGAGCGGGCTTCCTCAATGAGATCCATCGGGATGACGTCCCTGATAATGGCGAAGCCTTGCTCAGAATACTCTTCTGCCACTTTACTGAGGTCACGCACGACTGTAAACCTTCCTAAAGGAATCAAGGCTGGGCCGACGACTTACCTGATGTGGGACATGGAATCCCTGCTATTGATTTCCTCGATGAGGATTGTTCCCTCTCGCGGCGTCGGCGTCGGCGTCGGCCACCGGGTGAGGAGCAGATCGATCAGACCGGGGAAGTCCCTTTCGAGGTCTTCCCGGCTGAGCCGGTTGAGCACCATGGAGCTGCTGCGCTGCCGCGTGATGATTCCGGCCTGGCTGAGGACACGCAGGTGGTGGGTGATCGTGGACTTGCTGACGGGCAGACCCAGGGCTCGGCACGGCAATGGCCGGCCGGCCAGGGCCAGGGCTCGTACGGCGGTGAGGCGCACGGGATCGCCCAGGGCGCGCAGCACCTGGTCCAGGCTCGCGGACCCCTCCTCCTCGTCCTTGTCCTCGTGCTGCCACTGGTCACCACCGGCGGTCATGGCGACCAGCGGAGCAAGGTCGCACCGATGGACATGCCGCCGCCGAAAGCACACAACAGGACGCTGTCGCCGCTCTTCAGCTCGCCTTGGCGGTGGACAAGGTCGAGGGTGAGGGGCACGGACGCGGCACCCGTGTTGGCGGTGTCCTCGACGACGAGGTGGTGCATGGCATTGTCGAGGCCGAGTGTGGGAGCGATCTCCTGGAGCATCTGCCCGTTCGCCTGGTGCGGGACGAAGTGGCGGACGTCGTCGGGACGGGTGCCGGTGCTCTGGAGGATCTCCTTCACGGCCACGGGTAGTTGCTCGGCGACGAAGTCGCGTACGGCGCGGCCCTGCATGGCGAAGAAGTGGGCCGGGTCGTTCGGTCCGTGGTGACGGGCGGGCAGCCGGCTTCCACCGACGGGCACCTCGATGGTGCGGTGCAGATTGCCGAAGGTGCGCAGGTTGGTGCCGAGCAGACCCCCCGGTACCTCTACGGGGCCGACGACGACAGCGCCGGCTCCATCGCCGAAGAGCACGGCGGTACGGCGATCGGTGGGGTTGATGATGCGTGAGTAGATGTCGGCGCCGATGACGAGGCCGTATCCGTCGTCGGGCACCATACGGTAGGCCGCGTTGAGGGCGAAGAGGAAGCCGGTGCACACGGCGTTGACGTCGAACGCGGCGGCGTCATCGGCACCGATGAGCTTCTGGACGATCGCGGCGGTGGCAGGCTGCGGGTGGTCGGGAGTCGAGGTGGCGACCACGATGTAGGAAAGCTGTCCGGCGCGTATGCCGGCGTCCGCGAGGGCAGCGCGGGCGGCGTGGGCCGCGAGGTCTGAGGTGGCCTCGTGGTCGGCGGCGTAGCGGCGGGTGCGGATGCCGGTCTTGCGCAGGATCCACTCTTCGGTGACGCCGGTGCGCGTGGCGATCTCGCTGTTGCCGACAGTGCGGGAGGGCAGGTAGGAACCGGTTCCGAGGATGCCGTGGCGGCGCGGCGCGGCAGGGGGAACTTCGAGCGGTCCGCCCTGGGTGTACCAGGTGTCGGACGTACAGGGCGAGGTGGAGCAGGACATGGTCGTCGCCTTCTGTCCGGAGACGGGTGTCAGGTGTTGAGGAGCCGGAGGGCCTGCTCGCCGTAGCGTCGGCCGTGGACGGCGCCGCGGGGAACGGCCCGGGTGAGCATGTCGAGCTGCTCGTCGGTGAGGTGGAGGCCGGTGGCGGCGGCGTTCTCACGCAGGTGGGTGTGGCGCTTGGTGCGAGTGCGGTTTGAGGCGGGGCGGCCTGGAGTTGGTCGGCGAGCGCGCGTACGTGATGGACCAGGGCGAGATTGTGGTCGAGGTTGTCGCCCTGGAAGCGCGGGTCGTGGTGGCGGTAGTCGTCGGCGGAGAGTTCGTCCAGGGTGATCCGGTCGCGGTGGGCGACGAGGGCGCTGCCGAGGAGGCGCTCATTGTGTAGGCGGACATGCCCATGCAGCCCAGTCCGAGTGCGGAGACCAGCGGGCCGTCGGTGCCCAGGCGGCGCGTGTCCATGGAGGGTCACTCCTGATCGTACGAAGGGGAGGGCCGCGGGCAGGGCTGAGCGCCGCGGGGCGGTGCGAACGGCGGGCGCCGCCCCGCGGGCGTACCGGGGAGTGTCAGCGGCCGGGGGTCGCCGGGGCCGGGGCCGGAGCCGTCCCGGTGCGTTCGCCGACAGCGGCGGTGAGGGCGCGGGCGGCGTGCCGGCGGCTGGCGATGTTGGCTCCGAGGAGGGCGACCATGACGAGGACGATGCCGGTCAGTTCGGCGCCGGTGGGGGTGTGGCCCTGGAAGGCGGAGACGACGAACGCGGTGACGGGGACGAGGTTGATGAACAGCACCCCATTGGCCGGTCCGAGGTTCCTGTTGGCGATGTTCCAGGTCAGGATCGCCACGGCAGTGGCGGGCACGGCAACGTAGAGGATCTGCCACCAAGCGGCCGTGTAGTCCGTGACGCCGAAGCTGTCGGTCCATCCGGCCGCCTGGCTGACGGCGGTGACGACCAGGATGCTGATTGTTCCGGGCAGGCAGCTCAGCGCGGTGTAGCGCAGGGGAGACCAGGCCGGGAACTGGGAGGCGCTGGTGGTGTAGATGACCCAGCAGATCACACCGATGAGGGTGAGCAGTCCGCCGGTGCCCAGGCCGCCGGAGAACACGGTGAGCGGGTTGCCGTTGCCGAGCACAATGGTCAGGCCGATCAGGGCGAAGACGACGAAGGCGAGCGCGAGGGGCGCGGGTGCCTTCCCGGTCCTGATCCACAGCACTATCACGGTGACGAGTGGCATGGTGGCCACGACCAGGGAGGAGCTCTGCGCGGGCATCGATTGCAGGCCGACATAGGTGAGCAGGTTGAAACCGGCGAAGCCGACCGTGCCCAGGACCCACAGCTTGGCCAGGTTGCCCTCATAACGAAAGGCAGCGACGCCCTCCTTGAGAGCGAGTAGCGTCAGGAAGATCACGGCACCGAGCGTGAAGCGGGCGGCCGTGAGGTGGAAGGGGTCGAGGTGGTGGTACGCGGACTGGGCGACGGCGAACATGCCGCCCCAGGCGAGCGCGGTGGCCAGGCCGCCTGCGGCTCCGGTGAGGGTCTTGGATGGGGACATGGTGGGTGGTGCTCCGTCTGTCGGCTGTCGGGGGAACGGATGTGGGGTCAGACCCAGCGCCAGGCGTCCAGCTCGATCGAGGAGGGGTGGGCGCGGGACGAGCTGGTGAGGATGGCCCAGGTGGCGTCGGCCACGTCCTCGGCGGACAGCATCCGCTCCCGCTGCTCGCCGTCGTACGAGACGTGAGCGGCCATGTCGTCGCGGAAGTTGGTGTCCACCTTGTCCAGGACGAGACTCGAGACCTTGACACCCCAGGGGCGGGCCTCTTCGGCGAGGCACTTGGTCAGGCCCTCGACGCCGTACTTCGACACGGAGTAGGCGAGGGTGCCGGGGGCGGGGCGTCGTCCCCAGATGGAGGACATGTTGACGATGACGCCGGAGCCCGCCTCGCGCATGTGCGGGAGCACGCTGCGAGCCATGAGGAAGTAGCCGGTCAGATTGATCCCCAGTGTCTGCTGCCACTCCTCGACCGTGCACTCCTCGATGCCGCCGAAGTGCACGATGCCGGCGACGTTGAGCAGGTAGTCGATGCCGCCGAAGCGTTCGGCGGCATCGGCCACCGACTGTTCCACGGCGTCCGCGTCGGCCACGTCCAGGACGCTGGTATGCACGCGCTCTTCGGGCCACTTCTCGCGCTGGACGCTCTCGCGCAGGCCTTCGGCGTTATTGGAGTGCAGGACGAGGTTGGCGCCTTCCGCGCCGAGGCGGCGGGCCAGGGCGAGTCCGATGCCGCGGTCGGCTCCGGTGATCAGGGCTGTGCGGCCGGTCAGTTCAGGCATGACGAATTCCTTCGTGTACAGAGAGGGGGGCGCGGGGGTATCACCGCCGCGGTCTCGCCCGTGAGCCCGCGGTCCGGGCGGATGACCGTCGCGGGCGCCGGGCTCGGCTCGGGGGGCCACGCTGTGTCGGGCGCGGCCCGTGCGGGCGCGGCCCGTGTCAGTCGCGGGTGGTGAACTCGCTGAAGTGTGGTCCACGGAGCTTGAGCTGGGCGTGGATGTCGCCGCCCAGGCCGAAGTGGCCGATGGCTCCGCCGTAGTTCTGCTGATAGCTCATCCACAGCACCACCACGTTGATCACCCGGTTCGCGCCGGGAGTCCCGGACGCGGGGAACGGGTTGGGCAGGGTGGCCTGGTAATGCCCCATCCCGTGCTCGTCGCTGTAGAAGGCGTTCGGCACGCCCAGCGGGCCGGGGCGGGTGGGGCCGGCGGGGTCCAGGTCGTGTTCGCGCAGCGACATCACCGTGTACACGCTGTCGGGGATCAGCCCGGTGAACGCGAAGGTGAAGCGAGCGCCGCGCCGGTCAGGCGCCACCGTGACGTCGAGCTGGCCCCGCGCTTTGACCCACTGCTCCAGAGTGATCGGGTCCCTCAGCCGGGGACCGTCGGCCTCCCGCAGGTCCGGGATGGGCGCCCGATGCAGCGGGTGGCTCGGGCGCTCGACCTCGTGGGCGTCCGGACGCTGCTCCGGCGCGAACAGCATGGGGTAGTTGTTGCACGGCAGCGGCAGCGGCAACGTGTACAGCTCCATCTGCCGGTCGCGCTCGTCGGGGTCCTCCGGCAGTTCCCGCACGATCGTGTACGGCAGGTCCTCGCCGAGCGGCGGCACCGGGCTCGCGGCGGAGACCACGGCGCGTCCCCAGCGCGGCCCGGACGGCGTGTTGAGGCGGCCGATGACGACGAAGTCGCCGTTCTCGTCCATCACTTCGCTGGGCGGATATGCCGGCCCTTGCGTGGTGACGCTCAGGTCGTAGGAACGGCTGGCGGTCACTGCTCCACCCGCTCGTAGAACTTCGTGTACAGGCCGCGGTCCCCGCCGGTGATGTACCGGTCACCGGCCTGCTGGACGATCTCCTGGTAGCGGGGCGAGGTGAACGCGGTGTTGTACTGCTCGGGCGAGCAGTTGAAGCCGGAGACGAACATGACGCCCGGCGCACTGCTCAGGACGGAGTGGTAGGCCAAGAAAACCTCCACGTCGTCGTGGCCTCGCACCACGTCGTAGATGGTCTCGTCGCGCCAGGCCCGGTACGCCTGGTACTGGGCGGGCTTCACCTCGACGTGCCTCATCTGCACGTAGCGGGTCCCGGGCAGCACCAGGTCCGTCGGCTTCGGGGCCTCGACGAACTCGAGCAGCTCACGCGAGAAGTCACCCTCCGCGAACGGAGCAAGCTCCTCGAACTGCTGCTGCCAGTCCGGGCGCAGTGCCTCGATCTCGGTGAGGGCGGACAGCGGCGTGAACTCCAGCAGCGAGGTGCCGTCCAGCCCTCGGTACAGGGCTCCGTCCGGTGCTGGGCTGTCCGCGTGCAGGCGGAGCCACGCGGCGACGGCCTCGTCGACCCGGTCCGGCTTGACGGACAGCTCGGACGTGACGATCAGTGAAGCGGCCATGAAGAGTTCCTCCAAGGAATGAGTGAGTGAACGGGTGAAGGGATGTCGGGAAGCCCGGGGTGCCGGCGGGCCCGGCGGGTTCAGACCGTGGCGGGCACGCCCGGCAGCCGGGGCCAGCCCCGCTGCTCGGCAAGCCGCATCATCTGCGGGTCGTCGCCGACCACGACCGCCACGCCCATGGTCTCCAGCAGCGGCAGATCGCTTACGTGGTCCCCGTACGCCGCGCAGTGCTCGGGCGCGACACCCCGCCGGGCCAGCCAGTCGCGAGCGGCACGAGCCTTGCCGTTTCCGATCATGGGCTCGGTGATCTCACCGGTCAGCCGCCCGTCGCGCACGACGACCGGGGCGCCCAGGACGTCGCTCACGCCCAACTTCTCCGCGATCGGGTCGAGACAGGCGAAGAAGGACCCGGAGACCAGGACCGTCTCCACGCCCCGCCGCCGCAGCCGGGCGTGTTCCGCGACGGACGCCGACAGCCAGAAAGCCTCGTCCCGGCTCTCCCGGACGAACCACTGCGCTCCCAGACGAGCCAGTCGGCGTTCCGACTCCCCGGCGTACAGACGGTAGTAGGCGCGGTTGATGTCCTCGCGCGTGGCTCCCATGGCGGCCATGCCGAAGAGTTCTCCGGACAGTTGCCGGTAGGTGGCCGGTTCCTCGCCCTTGGCCTCCAGGTAGAAGGCCAGGAACCGGAACATGCTCTTGCCCGCGATCAGGGTCTCGTCGACGTCGAAGAACGCGACGGCCGGATCGGCGGTGCTCGTGGGCTCAGACACCGGCGGGTTCCCGCATCTCCGCCATGGCGTTTGTGACGGTGTGTGCGACGGTGTGCACCGCGCGGCGGTGCTCCCTCGGCTTGAGCGCCCGCTCGTCGAAAGCGCTGAAGACGACGCGGGTGACCGAGGCCCGGCGGCCGGCCTGCAGCAGGCTGATCTCTGCCACGAACGACAGCCGCTCGGGGTCGCTCACGTTCGCGGCCTCCACCCGGTACTCGATCCGCGCGTCCACCGGGAACAGGAAGTTCTCGAAGTCCGTGTTCATGGATTCGATGACGTAGTAGTACCGGCGCTCGGGGTGCGCCGAGGCGAAGAAGCGCTCGCTGACCGAGAGGAACATCTGCCGCGCCGCCTCGACGGCAACCATGCCTTGCACGTGCTGCCCGGTCTGGTGGTCGAGTAGCAGCTCGTTGTCGTTGTGCAGGCGCAGCGACGCCTCGAACAGTTCCTCGTCCACGCGCCGCAGCTCGGCTATCAGCGCGTTGGGCTCGCTCCGCTTGTGGCACTCCGTACGGGAAGCGAGCTGGGACTGTGGGCGCACGGGCCGCACTCGGTCCTCCAGCTTGTGTGCGCGGACCTGCTCGCACACAAGCTGCCACTCAAAGTCACCTACTCCCTGACCGGCACGTACCACCGCGTGGCCGGATCTCGCCCCGTACTCACCGGAGTGCAGTCCCGCGAGGAACTGCGACACCGTGGCCACACCCTCCTGAACGGCGAACCCGGCGAACCGGTCCCCGACGACCACGACTACCTGCGGCGTTGCCGACATAGCTACCCCCCCTTATGCAATGACTGGACCACCGCGAACGCCGCTCGGCATGCCTCTGCTCAGAGACGTGACCGTGTCGCGCCGTCGACCCTCGCGATGTCGATCATGTTAGGAAGGGCGGTTCCCAGCCACAACCATCCAGTTGGTTCTTTGCTCTCTTTTGAACTAACTGGATGGTTGGAAGTTTTGTATAATCGGACCCCATGCGTACGGAAAAGAGTCGAGTTACCCGCCGCAAGCTGCTGGACGCGGCCCGGATCGAGTTCGCCCGGTACGGCATCGCCGGCGCACGCGTCGACCGCATCGCCACCGTCTCCGGCGTCAACAAGCAGCGCATCTACGCGAACTTCGCCAACAAGGAGGGTCTGTTCTCCGCAGTCATCAGCGATGCGTACGAGGACCTGACTCGCCACGTGCCCGTCCCGGACTCTCTTGAGGCGAGCCGCCGCTATGTCGGCGACATCTTCGACTTCCACGCCCGGGACTCCTCGCTCGCGCGGCTCATCGCCTGGGAAGGGCTTTACTACGGAGGACAGGACTTTCCCAGCCGGGAGGCGCGGGTCGCCCACTACAAGGAGAAGTGCGGCCGACTGAGCAAGGCCCTGGATCTGGCCGGTCCCAGCGAGGCGGCCCACCTCGTCCTCACCCTGATCGCCCTCGCCACCTGGCCGTACGTCGCCGAACAGCAGCGTGCGCTGCTGACCGCCCATGACGAGGACCGGGATGCGCTGCGGGAGGCCTTGCTGCGTCAAGGGGCCGCAGTCGTCGATGCCACAACGGCACATGCGATGAAGCGACCGTAAGAACAGGCGCCTTCATGTCCTGCCGGGACGGCTTCGGAAGGGGGACGTCCCCACAGTGGAGAGCAGGGGCTCAAGACCGTACGTGACCGTACAGCGCCTCGATCTGCCGGCCGTACGCCGCCGTCACCGCGCTCCGTTTGATCTTCAGGGACGGTGTGAGGAGGCCGTTGTCCTCCGTGAACTCGCCCTCCACGATGGCGAAGCCGCGGATGGACTCCGCCCTGGAGACAGCCGCGTTGGCGTGGTCCACCGCCCTTTGGACCTCCGCGATCATCTCCGGGTCGTGGGCCAGTTCCGCGAGCGGTGTGTCCTTGGGACGTTTGCGCACGGTGAGCCAGTGTTCGACGGCCTCCGGGTCCAGGGTGATGAGGGCGGCCACGTACGGACGGTTGTCCCCCACGACGATGCACTGGCCGACGGGCGCGCGGCTGCGCAGGCGGTCCTCCAGGACGGCCGGCGAGACGTTCTTGCCGCCGGAGGTGACGATGATGTCCTTCTTGCGGCCGGTGATGGTGAGGTAGCCGTCCTCGTCCAGCGCGCCGAGGTCGCCGGTGGCGAGCCACTCGTCGCTCAGCACGGCGTCCGTCGCCGACGGGTCGTTCCAGTATCCGCCGAAGACGATGCCGCCCTTGATCAGCACCTCCCCGTCGTCCGCGATGCGCACGGCCGTGCCGGGCACGGGCAGGCCGACCGTCCCGGGACGTGGCCTCAGCGGTGGGGTGATGGTGGCGGCCGCCGTGGTCTCGGTGAGGCCGTACCCCTCGTAGATGATGATTCCGGCCGCGTAGAAGAAGAGGTTGAGGTCGCGGTCCAGGGGTGAGCCGCCGCTGATCGCGTAGCGCAGGCGGCCGCCGACCTCCTTGCGGATACGGCGGTATACGAGGAGTTCGTACAGCGCCCAGCCGAGGCGGAGGCCGAGCGAGGGGCCGGGGTCGCGCGGGTTCAGGAACTTGTTCAGATACGTCTCGCCGAACCGCACCGCGATCCGCTCCGCCCGGTCGAACGACGCGCCACGGCCGATCTTCTCGGCGGTCGCCCGCCCGGTGTCGTGGATCTTCTCGAAGAGGTACGGCACGCCGACGAGGAACGTGGGCTTGAAGGAGCGCAGTTGTGGCCGGAGTTCGTCCGGCTTGATGCTCGGGCAGTGGCCGATTTCTATGCGGGCGAGCATGCAGGCGATCTGCAGGGTGCGGCCCAGGATGTGGGCGAGCGGCAGGAAGAGGAGCGTGGAGGCGACCTGTCCGGTGATCTCCTTGAAGACGGGGTGCAGCAGGTCGACCGTGTTGGCGGCCTCCGCGTGCAGGTTGCCGTGTGTGAGGACGCAGCCCTTGGGGCGGCCCGTCGTGCCCGAGGTGTAGCAGAGGGTCGCGATGGAGTCCGGGGTCAGCGCGGAGCGCCGCTTTGCCACCTCCTCGTCCGTCAACTCCCTGCCGAGGTCCGTCAGTTCCGCCATCGCGTCTCCGCCGTCGATGTGCCGTACCCGTGGCGGGGTGTCGAGGGTGCGTACAGCTTCCTCGGCCGTCTGCGCGTTCTCCGCCGTCTCCGCGATCAGGAGGCGGGCGCCCGAGTCCCGGACGATCCACTCGATCTGCTCCGCCGATGACGTCGCGTAGATCGGCACGGTCTGGCCGCCGGCCGCCCAGATCGCGAAGTCCAGGACCGCCCACTCGTAGCGCGTACGTGACATCAGTGCCACGCGGCCGCCGGGCTCCAGGCCCGCCGCGATCAGCCCCTTGGCGGTGTCGGTCACTTCGCGCGCGAAGGCCGCCGCCGTCACCGGGTGCCACTGGTCGCCCCGCTCGCGGCGCAGCACCACGGCGTCGGGGGCCTCGGCGGCGTTGGTGAACGGGATGTCGGCGGTGCTGCCCGCCGTGGCCTTCGCCGCGAGGGGGGCGGTGCGGGCCTCGCGTACGGTGCCGTGTTCGTCTCTGATCAGCTCGACCTCGGCGCGTTCGGCGAGGTCGCTGTGGCGCTGTGCTCTTCGCAGATCCTTGCGTACGCCCATGACGGTTCCCCGGCTTCCGTGGTGTGCGGGTGGGTGTGGGTGTGGGTGCGTACTTACTATCGAGTCAACTTACTTGTGCGTAGGAGAAATACAATCCCTCTGTCGAGCCGGAGGTGGCAGGGTCGCTCAAGGCGTTTGCTGAGGTCTGAGTCGATGGGAGTGCCGGGTCGGTGCGGGGCACGGAACTTAAGCCCCGAGGGAGCCACGCCGATGTAGGGGCATGACGTCTACGTACTCCCCGGATGTCCGTGAAGCAACGTCCCCGTCCCCCGTCGACACCCGGCGCGGCCGCCGGCTGCGCCACGCGCGTCTGGGCGTCGCCCTCCTGCCCGCCCTCGTCATCGCCGTCGCCGGCTTCCAGCGCCGGTGGATGTCCGACGACGGGCACATCTACGTACGGACGGTCCGCCAGGTGCTGGCCGGGAACGGGCCCGTGTTCAACGCCGGGGAGCGGGCCGAGTCGTCCACCGGAACCCTCTGGCAGTGGCTGCTCGTGGCGGCCGGGGCGCCGGGTTCCGACATCGCCACGGCGGCGATGTACGGCGGCCTGCTGCTGACCGCCGCCGGTTTCGCGCTCGCCGGAGTCGCGGCACTCCGCGTCCATGGCGATGACAATGGCGATGCCGGGGCCGGGGCCGGGGCCAGGTTCCTGCTGCCCTGTGGCGCCCTCGTGCTGCTCGCGCTGCCGCCCGTCTGGGACTTCGCGACGTCCGGCCTGGAGACGGGCCTCGCCACCTGCTGGATCGCGGGCGCCTGGCTGGCGCTCGTCGCTCGGCCCCGCACCCTGCCCACCTGCGCGGTACTGGGCCTCGGTCCCCTCGTGCGGCCGGAACTCGCGTTGGTGTCGGTGGTCTTTCTGGCCGCCCAGTGGGCCGTGGCGCGCCCCTCGTGGCGCGGGGCGCTCGCGGGCGCCGGTGTCGCGGGGGCGCTCCCCATCTCGTACGAGATCTTCCGCATGGGGTACTACGGGCATCTGGTGCCGCTGCCGGGCGTCACCAAGGAGGCGTCGCGGAGCCTGTGGGGGCGGGGGGCCGACTACCTGTGGGACTTCACCGGGCCGTACGTCCTGTGGCTCCCGCTGCTGATGGTCGTCGCGGCCGTCCTGGCGTCCCGGCGGGAGCAGGGGCGCGTCGTCATGGCCGTCCCGGCCTCCGGGCGGGCGCGCGGGCGCGTCGTCGTGGCCGCTCCCGTCGTCGCGGGGGCACTGTGCTGGGTCTACGTCATCAAGGTGGGCGGCGACTTCATGCACGGGCGGATGTTCCTGCCGGGGCTGCTGCTGATGCTGCTGCCCGTCTTCCTGGTGCCCGTCACGCGCGCGTGGACGATCGTCGCCGCCGGGGTCGCGGTGTGGGCCGTGGCGTGCGCGTCGGTGCTGCGGGTCCCGTACGAGGGCCAGGTCGGGCCGGTCGGCGTCGCGGACGAGCGCGGGGTGTACGCGCGGCAGAACGCCGACCCCCACCCCCTGCACCACGACTTCGCGGGGCACCCGGGCAACAAGGCGTACGCACGTCTCGTACGGGAGCGGGTGCGGGGCGGCGCGCCCACGCTGCTCCTCGCCCGGACGCCGGTCGCGGCCGCGCGGCCGGGGGTGACGGGGGTCTACAACACGCTCGGGTTCAGCGGTGCCGCCGTCCCGCTGTCCGGCGCCGCGCTGGACCCCATCGGGCTCGCCTATCCGCTGGCGGCCCACTCGGAGAGCTTGGACGACGGCCGCGTGGGGCACGACAAACGGCTGCCGGACGCGTGGATCGTCGCCGAGCGCGGCGCCGCCGGCGCCCCGCCCGCGTGGCTCGACCCCGACCACGTCGACGCCGCTCGCCGCGCCCTGCGCTGCGCGCCGTTCGCCGAGCTGCGGGCGGCCACGCGCGCGCCGCTGACGGCCGGGCGGTTCTGGCGGAATCTGACGGGTGCCGTGGGGCTCACTTCCTTCCGGTTTCCCAATGATCCGGTACGGGCCGAGCGGGAGTTGTGCGGGTAGACAGCACATGAACGCGGACGGAAGCCGGTGAGGCACCTGGTGACTTCCGTGGCTTGCATGTGCCTTGTGCTGGGAGTGGCCGCGTCGGACGCTGATGGTTCTTGTTGCCTTACGTTCGGAGCTGCCACATGAGCGCCTACCGTCCGAACCGCCGGTCCTTCCTCGCCACCGGTACCGCGCTGGCGGGCTGGGCCGCCTTCGCCGCGCAGAAGCAGGCCTTCGCAGCGTCCGCCACGTCCGCTGCCGGGAACATGGAGACACCCGAGTGGAATGCCGACCCCCGCGTCTTCCAGGTCAACAGAGAGCCCGCCCGCACCCGGCTCGTCCCGTACGCCTCCGCCGCCGACGCCCTGCGCGGCGAGCACACGAAGTCGCCCTACTACCGCTCACTGAACGGGCGTTGGGCCTTCCACTGGGCCAGGAACCCGGAGAAACGGCCGGTCGGCTTCGAGGCCGACGGCTACGACGTGAGCGGGTGGGACCGCATCCCCGTGCCCTCGAACTGGGAGATCGAGGGGTATCCGGAGCCGATCTACCTCAACATCAAGTACCCGTGGGAGGGGTACGAGAAGCCCGATTTCCCCGACGTGCCCAAGGACTTCAACCCCGTCGGCTCCTACCGCCGTACCTTCACCGTGCCGCGCGGCTGGAAGGGGCGCCGGACGCTGATCTCCTTCCAGGGCGTGAAGTCCGCGTTCTTCGTCTGGGTCAACGGCAAGAAGGTCGGCTACAGCGAGGACAGCTACACCCCCGCGGAGTTCGACATCACCGCGTACCTGCGGCCGGGCGACAACTCACTCGCCGTAGAGGTCTACCGGTGGTCCGACGGCAGCTGGCTGGAGGACCAGGACATGATCGACCTGTCCGGTATCTTCCGGGACGTTTACGTGTACTCCGTACCCGAGGTGCATGTGCATGACCTCGGCGTGCGGACCGACCTCGACGGGGCGTTCCGGGACGCGGCGCTCTCCGTCACCGTCACCGTAAGGGACCGGGGCGGCGAGGGGCGCACAGGCAAGGCGGACCACCGCGTCGACGCCGTGCTCCACGACGCCGACGGACGGATCGTTCCGGGCGGGCGGCTGGGCGGGAAGGCCGTGCCCGGTGAGCCGCTCACCCTCAAGGCCGACCTCAAGAAGCCCGCCCTGTGGTCCGCCGAGCGGCCCTATCTCTACACCCTGGTCGTCACCCTGCGGGACGGTGCCGGGAGAGCCGTGGACGTACAGCGGACCCGGGTGGGTTTCCGGCAAGTGGACTGCGGCCCCGGCAAGTTCACCGTCAACGGCCGGCCCGTCATGTTCCGCGGCACCAACCGGCACGAGTCCCACCCCGACCACGGGCAGGCGGTCCCGGAGTCCGTGATGCTCCAGGACGTGCTGCTGATGAAGCGGCACAACATCAACGCCGTACGCACCTCCCACTACCCCAACCACCCCCGCTGGCTGGAGCTGTGCGACGAGTACGGCCTGTATGTCATCGACGAGACGAACCTGGAGACGCACGGCGTGCGCGACCGGCTCCCCGGGTCGCTGCCCGAGTGGACCGATGCCTGCGTGGACCGGCTGCGGTCCATGGTGGAGCGGGACAAGAACCACGCGAGCGTGGTGGCGTGGTCGCTCGGCAACGACGCCGGGCAGGGTGACAACTTCAAGGTCATGGCCGAGTGGGTGCGCGCCCGCGACGGCTCACGGCCCGTGCACTACGAGGGCATGAACTCCGTCGCCGACTTCCACAGCGAGATGTACGCGAAGCCCGCCGACGTCGAGAGGTACGGGAAGTCCGGCAACCCCAAGCCGTACATCCTGTGCGAGTACTCGCACGCCATGGGCAACAGCAGCGGCAACCTCCCCGAGTACTGGAAGCTCTTCGACACCTACCCCAACCTGCACGGGGCGTTCGTGTGGGACTGGGTCGACCAGAACATCCGGCGGCCGACCCCCGGGGACCGCACACGCAGTTATCTGTCGTACGGCGGTGACTGGAAGCCCGGATATCCGACCGACGGCAACTTCAGCTGCAACGGTCTCGTCGCCTCCACCCGCGAGCCCCACCCCGGACTCTTCGAGATCAAGAAGGTCTACCAGCCCGCGTCCTTCACCACGGCCGACCCGGCCGCCGGGGGCGCCGGAGCCGCCGGGACCGTGCGGATCGGCAACAAACACCTCTTCAGCACGTTGGACGCGTACGAGCTGCGGTGGGCCCTCACGCGGGACGGCGAGGAGATCCAGCGTGGGACCCTCGCCGCGCCGGACGTGGCGCCCGGCGCCTCGGGGACCGTGCGCGTCCCGTACGAGAAGCCCGACCGGCTGACGCCCGGCGCCGAGTACTGGCTGAACCTCGCCCTCGTGCTGCGGAAGAAGACCAGCTGGGCCGAGGCCGGGCACACCGTCGCCGCCGAGCAGCTCCCCCTCGACTGGCACGCCCCCGCGCCCGCCGACCCGGCGCCCGGCTCGCTGCCCCGCCTGGAGCTGGACGAGGACCGGAAGGAGGTGCGGGTCGGCGGCCGGGACGTCGAGGTCGTACTGTCCAAGGCCACCGGGACCCTCTCCTCGTACAAGGTCAAGGGCCGGCTGCTGCTGGCCGAAGGCCCCGTACCCAACTTCTGGCGCGCGCCCACGGACAACGACATCGGCCGCAAGTACCACCAGCGCGCCGCCACGTGGCGGAACGCGGGCGCCAGGGCGAAGGTCACCGGGGTGAAGGTCGCGCAGCCCTCACCCGGTGAGGTCACGATCGCGGTGAGCGCCGTGCTGCCGACCGCGCCGTGGGCGTCGCGCTGGCAGACCGTGTTCACCGTGCGCGGCGACGGCGAGGTGCGGGTGCGGCACACCTTGAAGGCGGCCTTCGGGCTGCCCGATCTGCCCATGGTGGGCGCCCTGTTGACCGTACCCGTCGGGTTCGAGCGGCTCGACTGGTACGGGCGTGGGCCGCACGAGAACTATTCGGACCGCAAGTCGGCCGCTTTTGTGGGGCGTTACCGCTCGACCGTCGACGCGCAGGTCGCTCCGTACGTCCGGCCGCAGCAGACCGGCAACATGACCGACGTACGGCGTATCGCGCTCGCCGACCGGTCCGGCGTGGGCCTCGCCGTGCTGGCCGACCCGGCGGACGGCGAGCCGTTCCTGGAGGTCAGCGCCTTGCACCACACACCGTTCGACCTGGACGGGCCGCGCCATCCGTACGAGGTGAAGCGGCGCGCGGAGACCGTGCTCGGGGTCAACCACCGGCAGATGGGTGTCGGCGGCAACGACTCGTGGGGCGCGCCGCCCGAGGAGCCGTATCTGCTGCACTCGGGGCGGACGTACGCGTACGGGTATCGGCTGCGGGCGGCGGATTAGCCGACGAGGTGGGGCGGGACCTCGCCGCTCGGTGACTGCGGCTCCAGTTCCGGCGGGGTCTTCGAGCGGGTGAGGGCAGCGGCCCGGCCGATGGCGGTGGCCAGGTCGCGTACCGGCTTGCCCTGGTCGGACAGCTCGCGGGCGCGGCCCGCCAGTTCACGCAGGGAGGGCGTGCCGGGGAGCGCGGTGGTGCCGTGCGGCCTGGTGTAGCCGTCGGTCGTGCCGGAGCGCAGACCGTCGGCGAAGTACGCGGCGATGGCGGCCAGTTGCAGGCCGTCGCCGGCTCGCCACAGCGACGTGTCCAGGTCGGCGGCCTCGACGCGGCCCGACTCCTCGTGCGGGGTACGGCTGTCCGGGTCGAGCCAGCGCACGCTCGCCGTCGCGAGGTGACCGTCGGCGCCCGGCTTGGCGCGCACCGCGTACAGCGCCGTCACCGTGTGGCCGGGGCCGATCTCGCCGCCGTCCACGGAGTCGTCGCGGAAGTCGTCGTCGGCGACCTGGCGGTTCTCGTAGCCGATCAGACGGAACCGCTCGACAGTCTCCGGGTCGAAGGCGACCTGCGCCTTCGCGTCGCGGGCGCGCAGCTCGACGTGGGCGGGCAGCTGCCCGCAGAAGACATCGCGGGCGTCCTCGACGTTCGACACGTAGGTGGTGTGGCCGTCGCCCTTGTCGGCGAGGCGCTCCATCAGGGCGTCGCCGTAGTCGCTGCCCACGCCGACACCGAAGAGGGTGATGCCGTGGGCGCGGCGGGCGTCGGAGATCCGGTCCAGGATGCCGTCGGCGCTGGTCTCGCCGGTGTTGGCGAGGGCGTCGGAGAGCAGCACGACACGGTTGGTCGCGCCCTGCCTCTTGCCGCGCACCGCCGTGTCGTAGCCGGTGGTGATGCCCGCCTCCAGGTTGGTGGACTGGGTGGGCTCCAGACGGTCGATCGCCGTGTGCACGCGGGCGCGGCCGTCACCGGTGTCGCCGAGGCGGGTCATCGGCAGGACCGTCTCGGCGGTGTCGCTGAAGGTGACGAGGGCGATCGAGTCGTCGGGCCGCAGCCGGTCGGTCATGATGCCGAGGGACTTCTTCACGAGGTCGAGGCGGCCCGGCTCGGCCATGGAGCCGGAGACGTCGATGACGAAGGTGAGGGCGGCGGGCGGACGTTCGCTCTCGTCGGCGGCTTCCCGGGTGGCGAGGCCGACCCTGAGCAGCGACCAGCGGTCGTCGCCGGTGCGGGCGCCGTCCACGCTGACGGAGAAGCCGTCGCCGTCGGGCCGGGGATAGTCCTGCCGGAAGCTGTTGACGAACTCCTCGGGGCGGACCGTCGCCGGGTCGGGCAGGCGGCCCTCGGCCAGCGTGCGGCGCGCGTAGCCGTACGAGGCGGTGTCGACGTCCAGGGCGAAGGTGGAGAGGTAGTCGCGCGCAAACTCCTTCTCGTCGTCGCCCTGTTCTTCCCCGGGGGCCGCCGCGCCGCCGGTACCGGGCGAGCTGGGCGCGGGAAGCGGTGCGCCGCCGTCCTGCCGGCTCTTGCCGCTCCCGTCCGCGGTGGAGCGGTTCTCCCCGCCGCCACCGCTGCAGCCGCTCAGCAGCAGCCCACCGGCCATGGCCACGGCGAGCACCCCGTGCCGTATCTTCCGGGTCCGCATCTCTCCCCCTCGCGTCGTCGGCTTTCCTGACTGTGACGCGCGGACCGTCTCGAACGATCGCTCGGGGACGTTTCGGATGCGTCTCGATGCGGCTCGACGCGGCTACGGTGATCTCTGGGCGTACGGCCCGCTGTGGACGTCCTCAGCTGACCACGTCCTTCCGCGCGAACCCCCGGAATGCCAGCGCGAACAGCACCAGCGCGT
The DNA here is from genome assembly GCF_053591415.1 of Streptomyces sp. NPDC003032. Taxonomy (NCBI): domain Bacteria; kingdom Bacillati; phylum Actinomycetota; class Actinomycetes; order Kitasatosporales; family Streptomycetaceae; genus Streptomyces; species Streptomyces sp. NPDC003032. Next base: position 323,255 of record NZ_JBSFTT010000004.1, read on the forward strand.
ACGTCACCGAGATCGCCGCGCCCTGGATCATGCCGCCCCACTCGGGGCGCGGCTGGATCACGTCGGCCCAGGCGAACTGCCAGTGCGCCGGGAGGAAGTCGCGCCAGCCGCCGAGCGCGGTCACCGCGTCCAGGACGTTGCCGATGATCGTCAGGCCGACCGCGCCGCCGACCGCGCCGAGCGGGGCGTCGGTCTTCGTCGACAGCCAGAACGCGAGGCCCGCGGTGACCAGCTGGGAGACGAAGACGTACGCGACGGCGATCAGCAGGCGCTGCGCCGCCGTGCCCGCGGGCAGTGCGCCGCCGGTGGGGATCTCCAGCGGCCCCCAGCCGTAGGCCATCGTGCCGACCGCCAGCGCGATCAGCGGGAGCAGCACCATGGTGGCGGCGCTGAGAGCGAGCGCCACGGCGAGCTTGGACCACAGGAGGCGGGCCCGCGGCACGGGGGCCGCCAGCAGATAGCGCAGGGACGACCAGCTCGCCTCGGACGCCACCGTGTCCCCGCAGAACAGCGCGACAGGGATGACCAGGAGGAAGCCCGCCGACACGAACAGGCACGTGGCGGCGAAGTTGGCGCCCGACGCCGTGGCCGTGTCCATCAGTGTCACCTCGCTGTTGCGCGCCCCCGGCGAACCGGCGACGGCGAACGCGATGACGAGCACGACGGGCAGCAGCGCCATGACGCCGCCCATCACGAGCGTGCGGCGCCGCTTCAGCTGGCGGACCGCCTCGACCCGCAGGGGAAGAGTGCGTCCGGCGCGGTAGCCGGGCGCCGTGGGGCGCTCCAGTGTGGGGGCGCTCATGCGGTGCCTCCGATCAGGGTCAGGAACGCGTCTTCGAGGCGGCGGTGCGGGCCCATGGACTCCACGGGCACGTCAAGGCGGACCAGTTCGGGCAGCAGCCGGGCGCCGCTCCCTGCCTCCGTGCCGTCGAGCCGCAGGAGCAGGCCGCCGTCCGCGCGGACCGCCGAGGTGACGCCGGGCAGCGCGGCGATCTTCTCGACCAGCGGGTCGGAGACGTCCGCCGCGAGCCCCACGAGGAGCGTGTCCCCGGAGCCGACGATCTCGGCGACCGGGCCCGCCTGGACGAGACGGCCGCGGTCCATGACGACCAGGTGCGTGCAGGACTGCTCGACCTCGGCGAGGAGGTGGCTGGAGACGATGACCGTGCGCCCCTCGCGGGCGTACCGGATCATGACCTCCCGCATCTCGCGGATCTGCGGCGGGTCGAGGCCGTTCGTCGGCTCGTCGAGGATCAGCAGGTCCGGCAGGCCGAGCATGGCCTGGGCGATGGCGAGGCGCTGCCGCATGCCCTGCGAGTACGTCCGTACCGCGCGGGTCAGGGCGTCGCCGAGTCCGGCGATCTCCAACGCCTCGGCCAGGTGGGCGTCTTCGGCGGGGCGGCCGGTCGCCTTCCAGTACAGCTCCAGGTTCTCCCGGCCGCTGAGGTGCGGCAGGAATCCGGCGCCCTCGACGAACGCGCCGACCCGGGAGAGGACGGGCGCCCCCGGCCGGATCGCCTGCCCGAAGACGCGGATCTCGCCGGCGTCGGGCCGGATCAGGCCCATCAGCATGCGCAGCGTCGTCGTCTTGCCCGCGCCGTTCGGCCCCAGGAGGCCGAGGACCTGGCCCTTCTCGACGCTGAAGGAGACGTCACGGACGGCGTACCGGTCGCTGGACCTGGCGTACCGCTTGCTCAAGTCCGTGATCCGGAGAGGCACTTCGGCGAGCGCGGGGTCGGGCGCGGGGGCGGTCGTGTGGCGGCGTCCGGTGAGCAGCAGGCCGAGGGCGAGCACGGCTGCGGCGGCCGGCAGCCACCACACCCAGGAGGGCAGCGGCGCGGCGGCGGTCTTCACACCGGGAGCCGTCGGCACCATCAGGTCGCCCTTCAGCGAGACGGTGTACGCGGCGGACTCGGCCGGTGACGCGTAGCCGAGGTCGGTGGAGGCGAGGACGAGGCGGAGGCGGTGGCCCTTCTGCGCCTCGTAGTCGATGGCGGGCAGCCGCAGCTCGACGTCCTTGCCCCCCTTGGCGCCCGCGCCCTGGATCCGCACCGGGGCGACCAGTTGCGAGGGCAGGACCTGCTGCTTCCCGTCGGGCCCGACGTCGTACACCTTCGCGAAGAGCACCGCGTCCTCACGGGAGGACTTCACATGGGCCCGCACCGTCGGTGCCCCGGTGATCCGCAGGTCCTCGCCCAGCGGCTTCGACTCGAACGTGGCGTTCTGCCCGGGGAAGTCCAGGGAGACGCCGACGCCGAGGGAGGACAGCCGGGAGAGGCCGCCGCCGCCGAGGCCGGGGAGCGTGGAGATCGCGGGCGGGCTCGCCCCGGCGGGGTTGTCGAACGTCTGCTCGCGCCCGCCGAGCGGCACCGCGCGCCGGTCGCTCCCCAGGCCGGGGTACGTGTCGCCGGTCGCGCCCCGCAGCTGGGCCGCCCCGTCGGTGGAGTCGACTCCTCCGGTGCGGGTGACGCGGAACGCGGGGCCGGTGTCGGCGCTCTTGTCGTCCTTCAGATAGCGGTCGAACCATGTGCCGATGCGCTTCTCGACGCGTCCACGCTCCCGCTCGCGGGCGCCGCCGTCGTGGCCGCCCGCGATCCAGTCGACGGTAACGGGCGCGTCGTTGGCGCGGATGCCCCGGGCGATGGCGTCGCCCTGGCCGAGCGTGAAGAGCGAGTCCGTCTGGCCCTGCGCGAGGAACGTCGGCACCTTGATCCGGTCGGCGACGGCGGCCGGGCTGCGCTCGGCGAGCAGGTCGCGCGCCTCGGCGTCCGGCTTCCCGGCCACCGCGACCCGTTCGTACATGGCGCACAGCCGCTTCTCGAACTGGTCGCAGCCGCCTCCGGTGTTGATGAAGACGCTGGCCCACATCTTCTTGAAGACGCCGTCGGGGAACAGCGCGTCCGCGAGGTTCCAGTAGGTGACCTGCGGGGCGATCGCGTCCACCCGCCGGTCGTACCCGGCGGCGAGCAGCGACACCGCCCCTCCGTACGAGGAGCCGGTGACGCCCACGCGCGGGTCACCGGCCTTGTCGAGCCGCACCTCGGGCCGCTTCGCCAGCCAGTCGATCATCTTCGAGACGTCGGCGACCTCGCCCTTGGGGTCGTTGAGCCCGATCTTCCCGGTGGACCTGCCGAATCCGCGCGCGGACCAGGTCAGCACGGCATAGCCGTCCCTGGCCAGGTCCTGCGCCTGCTCGCGCACGGACTCCTTGGTGTCGCCGAAGCCGTGGCCGACGAGGACGGCGGGGCGCTTCTCGCCGGGGTCCCCCGCGGTGAAGTAGGACGTGTCGATCTTCGCGCCGCCGGTGTCGAGCATGCCGTCCGACCGGTGCACGGCCGGGGCGTCGTCCGCCGCCACCGCCGTCCAGGTGCCCGCCCCCGCGAGCACCACGACGGCGGCCGCGGCGGCGATCAGCCGGCGTGGCCCGCGCGGTCCGGGAAGCCTGGGCCTGGGCAGTCGTAGATCCATGCCGTCAACGGTACGGGCGGCGACTGACAACCGGGGCAGCCGCCGGTCTGAACTGCCCTGTCTCCCCAGGGAGTAGACTCCGCGCCCCGCGTACCGCGCTCGTGGTACGCGGTACGCATCGCCGAGCGCAGTCCGTCGAGGTGATCGGAGACATACCGCGTCAGGGGTGAATAGAGTCTGCACCTATGACATCCCGGGATTCCCTCGCCACCGGCCAGCGCTCGCTCGGTGATCCGTCCGTCCGGTTCCCGCTGTGGCCGCCGCTCACCGCCGGGTGCCCGGTGACCAGCACGGAGAGCGTGTCGTATCCGGTCGAGGTCGACTACGCCTACGACAAGGTCCCCGCGGGCCTGTTCACCACCGCGCCCGGCCGGCCGCGCGGCCACGAGCGCTGGGCGCCGCTCCTGCCGCCGCTGCACGCGCCCGGTCTCGGCGAGGGCGGCACGCCGCTCGTCCCCCTCGGCGACGGCCTGTGGATCAAGGACGAGTCCCGCAATCCGACCTGGAGCCACAAGGACCGCATCAACCGCGTCACGGTGAGCGCGGCGGTCGGCGCGGGCGCGGAGGGCATCGTCGTCGCCTCGTCCGGCAACCACGGCGCCTCGGCCGCGGCGTACGCGGCGCGGGCGGGCCTGCGGTGCGTGGTGCTCAGCGCGGCGGGGACACCGCCCGCGGTCGACGCGTTCCTGCGTGCGTACGGCGCGGTGGTGCTGCCCGTGCCCGTGGACGCGCGGTGGCCGCTGCTGCGGCGGATCGTGGAGCGGTTCGGCTACCACCCCGTCAGCAATGTGACGCCCACGCACACCGGGCACGCGTTCGGGCCCGAGGGCTACAAGACCCTCGCCTACGAGATCCACGCCGAGCTGGGCGTCCCCGCCGCGGTCTTCCTGCCCACCGGCTACGGCGAGCTGCTCTTCGGCGTCTGGAAGGGCTTCGCGGAACTGGTCACCCTGGGCCTCGCCGACCGGGTGCCCCGCCTCTTCAGCTGCGAGCCCGCCGCCGGTGGGCCGCTGGCCGCCGCGCTGCGGGACGGGGTCCCGGCGACGCGGGTCACGGTCGGGGAGACGGCGGCGTACGCGATCGGCTCGGCGGTCGGCGGATACCGAGGGGTGGTCGCCGTCCGCGAGAGCGGGGGCGGGGCGCTGCTCGTCTCCGACGCGGAGATGGCCGCCGCGCGGGCGGAGTTGGCGGGGGCGGGCCTCTGGGCGGAGCTCTCGGCCGCGGCGGGCCTCGCCGGGTACCGGCAGCGGGGGGCGGCGGCGCCCGACGGGCCCGTGGTGTGCGTGTCCACGTCCAGCGGGTTCAAGGACCGTGACCTGCTGGGCGTGGGCGGCTCCGCGGAGGTGGATCCGGAGGACTGGGCGGAGGTGGAGCGGCGGATCAGGGGCTGAGTTCCGCCTGCCCGTCCTCGGGGACGCTCACCAGCCAGCGCGTCTCCCGCCGCGGCCGCAGGTACAGCGCCCAGTACAGCGTCGCCACGACCACGATGCCGCCGGTCCACCCGAGGTACTCCACCTCCTGTTGGCTCAGCACGTACGCGAGCACGGCGATCAGCACCACAGGCACCGCCGGCCACAGCGGCATCCGCCAGGCCGCCCCGTGGCCGTGCGAGCCCCGCCGGGCGAGCAGCGCGGCGACCGCCACCAGGAGGTACATGCCGGTCACGGAGACGCCGGTCACGCCGTACAGCGTGTCCAGGTTGACGAAGCACAGGAGCGCGCCGGGGACGCCGACCAGGAGCGTGGCCACCCAGGGGGCGCCGGACGCGCCGAGCTTCGACAGCGCCTTGTTCACCGGCGAGGGCCACGCCTTGTCCCGCGCGGAGGCGAACAGGACGCGGGAGTTCTGGATGACCATGACGATGCCCGCGTTGATGATCGCGAGAGCCACGCAGAGGCTGACGAACGTACCGACCGCCGAGTTGGACCAGGCCGTCACCATCGCGCTGATGTCGCCCTCGGTCAGGGCGGTCAGGCTCTCGGCGCCCATGGTGATCGCGACGACCGGCACCAGGATGATCACCGTGGAGATGGCGAGGGTGGCGAGGACGGTGCGCGCGACGTTGCGGCGCGGGTTCTCCAGCTCCTCGGAGAGATAGACGGCCGTGGAGAAGCCCTGCGTGACGAAGAGGGCGATCGCGAGGCCGGAGACGATCAGCATGGCCGTGACGGTGTCGACGCCGCCGGGGCCGGAGCCCGCCACCGAGAGGTCCGCCAGGCTGCCCGCGCCCCGCTCGGCGTGGGCGAAGCCGAGGACGGCCACGACGCCCGCCGCCACGACCTCAAGCACGAGGAAGATGCCGGTGATCCACGCGTTGGCCCGCAGGTCGAGCAGGCCCGCGAGGGTCGCGCAGATCATGACGCCCGCGCCCGCGTAGGACGGGTCGAGGTGCATGACCGGCGCCAGGTAGTCCGCCGTGCCCATGGCGATGACGGGCGGCACGATCATCACGACGAGCAGCGACAGGACGAAGACCAGCCAGCCGGCCAGGCGCCCCGCCATCGTGGAGACCATCGCGTACTCGCCGCCCGCGCTGGGGATGAGGGTGCCCAGCTCCGAGTAGCAGAAGGCGACGCCCACGCAGAGCAGCGAGCCGATCGCGATGGTGAGCGCGGTGGCGGTGCCGAGCGAGGAGAAGAGGTCGGGGACCACCACGAAGAGCGTGGAGGCGGGTGTCACGCAGGACAGCGTGAGGAGGGTGCCGCCGACGACGCCGATGGAACGCTTGAGCTTCTGGGGACTTTCCGGATCGCCCAGGGCCGCCAGGGGCGCCTGGGGCGCGGCGGTGGGTGGCTGGAGCGGGCGGAGCGTGTCGGTCATGAAGCGCGATTCCGATCGACTCGTGCGGCAGGAGATGCGGCGGGAGCCCTATCGCCTCCGAAGGCTTCTGATCTGCGTTTTCTGTGGCTCCCGGCGCGTCATGGAACCCCGCCGATAACCGGAACGTCAACGGTCATTTACCTGCGGAATCCGCAGCGCCCGGCTCACCCAACTCACCTGGCATTCCCAAGGGTTTGCCACAAGGGGTCTCTTTGAGTACACGAATACGGATGTTGACCTTGCCTTCGCAGGCGTAGGGCGCGTAGAGCCTTCGCTGCCCGGATTGCGCCCTGTGCACGGGAACCGCAAGCGCGGCCCCAAAAAAGAAACGAGGCCGTCCGGATACCGGACGGCCTCGCTCTACGCGCTGTCACGCGTCGATGACTCAGTGGTTGCGCGGGAATCCCAGGTCCACCCCGGCCGGCGCGTCCGACGGGTCGGGCCAGCGCGTGGTGATGACCTTGCCGCGCGTGTAGAAGTGCGTGCCGTCGTTGCCGTAGATGTGGTGGTCGCCGAAGAGCGAGTCCTTCCAGCCACCGAAGGAGTGGTAGCCCACCGGCACCGGGATCGGCACGTTCACGCCGACCATGCCGGCCTCGATCTCCAGCTGGAAGCGGCGGGCCGCGCCGCCGTCCCGGGTGAAGATCGCGGTGCCGTTGCCGAACGGCGAGGCGTTCATGAGGGCCACGCCCTCCTCGTACGTGTCGACGCGCAGCACGCACAGGACGGGGCCGAAGATCTCGTCCCGGTAGGCCTTGGCCGTGGTCGGCACCCGGTCCAGCAGCGAGAGGCCGATCCAGTGGCCGTCCTCGTGGCCCTCGACCGTGTAGCCCGTGCCGTCGAGGACGACCTCGCAGCCCTCGGCCGCGGCGCCCGTGACGTACGAGGCGACCTTGTCGCGGTGGGCGGCGGTGATGAGCGGCCCCATCTCGGACGTCGGGTCGTTGCCCGGACCGATCTTGATCTTCTCGGCGCGCTCCTTGATCTTGCCGACCAGCTCGTCGGCGATGGAGCCGACCGCGACGATCGCGGAGATGGCCATGCAGCGCTCGCCCGCGGAGCCGTAGGCGGCGGAGACCGCGGCGTCGGCGGCCGCGTCCAGGTCGGCGTCCGGCAGGACCAGCATGTGGTTCTTGGCGCCGCCGAGCGCCTGGACGCGCTTGCCGTTGGCGGAGGCGGTGGTGTGGATGTGGCGGGCGATGGGCGTGGAGCCCACGAAGGAGACGGCCGCCACGTCCGGGTGCTCCAGGAGGCGGTCCACGGCCACCTTGTCACCGTGCACGACATTGAAGACGCCGTCGGGCAGACCGGCCTCGCTCAGCAGCTCCGCGATCTTCATCGACGCGGACGGGTCCTTCTCCGACGGCTTCAGGACGAACGTGTTGCCGCACGCGATGGCCAGCGGGAACATCCACATCGGCACCATCGCCGGGAAGTTGAACGGCGTGATGCCCGCGACGACGCCCAGCGGCTGGCGGATGGACGACACGTCCACGCGGCTCGCCACCTCCGTGGACAGCTCGCCCTTCAGCTGCACCGTGATGCCGCAGGCCAGGTCGACGATCTCCAGACCGCGGGCGACCTCGCCGAGCGCGTCGGAGTGCACCTTGCCGTGCTCGGCGACGATCAGTTCGGCGATCGCGTCGCGGTTGGCGTCCAGGAGCGCGCGGAACTTGAAGAGGATCGCGGTGCGCTTGGCGAGCGAGGACGTGCCCCAGGTCGCGAAGGCCTCGCGGGCGGCGGCGACCGCCGCGTCCACCTCGGCCACGTCCGCGTAGGCGACCCGCGTGGTGACGGCGCCGGTCGCCGGGTCGGTGACCGAGCCGTACGACCCGGACGCGCCCGCGGCCCTCTCGACGGGCTTTCCACCGATCCAGTGATTGACGGTCTTCGTCATGACAAGCATCCCTACTCTCACAGGTGGCGGCGTCGGGCAGTGACGTGCCGGTCGTACTCTTCCCTGGCCTTGACCGCGGACACCCGGGTCGCCGTCTCGGCCACGGGCACATCCCACCACGCCTGTGCCGGGGGCGGGCCCGACACTGTGTCTGCCGTTTCCGTCTCCACATAGACACATGTGGGACGGTCTGCGTCACGCGCTTCGCGCAGTGCCCCGCGCAGGTCACGCACTGTTTTGGCGCGCAGCACCCGCATCCCGAGCGAGGCCGCGTTGGCGGCGAGGTCGACGGGCAGCGGGTCCTGGCTGTACGTCCCGTCCGGCGCCCGGAAGCGGTAGTCCGTGCCGAACCGCTCGCCGCCCACGGACTCCGAGAGGCCGCCGATCGACGCGTAGCCGTGGTTCTGCAGGATGACGACCTTGACCGGCACGTTCTCCTGGACGGCCGTGACGATCTCGGTCGGGTTCATCAGATACGTCCCGTCGCCGACCAGCGCCCACACCCGGCGCTCGGGCGCGGCGAGCGCGACACCGATCGACGCCGGAATCTCGTATCCCATGCAGGAGTAGCCGTACTCGACGTGGTACTGCCGCGCCGACCGCGTCCGCCACAGCTTGTGCAGGTCGCCGGGGAGCGAACCGGCGGCGTTGATGAGAATGTCGTCCTCCGTCACCAACTCGTCCAGCGCGCCGAGCACCTGGGCCTGCGTCGGGCGTACGTCCGGCTCGTCCACGTGGTACGCGGCGTCGACGCGCTGCTCCCAGCGGGCCTTGTCGCCCCGGTACTCCAAGGAGTAGGCGGGATCGACACGGTGGCCGCGCAGCTCGCGCGCGAGCGCCTCAAGTCCGGCGCGCGCGTCGGCGATCAGGGTGGCGCCCGCCATCTTGTGGCCGTCGAACGGTGTGACGTTGAGGTTGAGGAAGCGCACCCCGGGCTCCTCGAAGAGCGTGCCGGAGGCCGTGGTGAAGTCGCTGTAGCGGGTGCCGACGCCGATCACCAGGTCGGCGGCGCGGGCCAGTTCGTTCGCGGTCGCCGTGCCGGTGTGCCCGATGCCGCCGACGTCCGCCGGGTGGTCGAAGCGCAGGGAGCCCTTGCCCGCCTGGGTGGAGGCGACGGGGATGCCGGTCGCTTCGGTGAGGGCCGCGAGGGTCTCCTCGGCGGCGCTGTGGTGGACGCCGCCGCCCGCGATGATCAGGGGCCGCCGCGCCGCGCGCACCAGGTCCGCGGCGGCGGCCAGCTCCCGCGGATCAGGGGCCGCCCTGCGCACGGCCCACACCCGCTCGGTGAAGAACTCCTCCGGCCAGTCGTGCGCCTCCGCCTGCACGTCCTGCGGCAGGGCGAGCGTGACGGCGCCCGTCTCGGCGGGGTCGGTGAGCACCCGCATCGCGGCGAGGGCGGCGGGGATCAGCGCCTCGGGGCGGGTCACGCGGTCGAAGTACTTCGAGACCGGCCGCAGACAGTCGTTGACGGACACGTCGCCCGCGTACGGGACTTCGAGCTGCTGGAGCACGGGGTCGGCGGGCCGGGCCGCGAAGGTGTCGCCGGGCAGGAGGAGGACGGGCAGCCGGTTGACCGTGGCGAGCGCGGCGCCGGTGACGAGGTTGGTGGCGCCGGGTCCGATGGACGTGGTGACGGCGTGGGCGGAGAGGCGGCCGGACTGCCGGGCGTATCCGACGGCGGCGTGCACCATGGCCTGTTCGTTGCGGCCCTGGTGGAAGGGCATCTCATCGGCGTACTCGACGAGCGCCTGCCCGATCCCCGCCACATTGCCGTGGCCGAAGATGCCCCAGGTCGCGCCGATCAGCCGCTGCCGGACGCCGTCCCGCTCGGTGTACTGCCGGGACAGGAAGCGCACGAGCGCCTGAGCGGTGGTGAGCCGCACACTGCCCGTCTCGGTGGCCGTCATCGGTATCCCTCCGTGTGGTCGGGGTGGAAGCAGATCCGCCACTCCCGCTCGTCGCCGGGTCCCGCCATCACGTTCAGGTAGTACATGGCGTGGCCCGGCTGGGCGACGGACGGGCCGTGCCAGCCGTCGGGCACGAGCACGGCGTCTCCGGTGCGGACCTCGGCGAGGACATCGGTACCACCGTCGCGGGAGGGAAACACCCGCTGGTAACCGAAACCTTCGCGCCCGCCCGGCGCCTCGATCTCGAAGTAGTAGATCTCCTCGAGCTCGGCCTCGACGCCCGGGCGGTGCTCGTCGTGCTTGTGCGGCGGGTACGAGGACCAGTTGCCGCCGGGTGTGATCACCTCGACGGCGATGAGGCGGTCGCAGTCGAAGGCGTCCGCGGAGGCGAAGTTACGGACCTCGCGGGCGCAGGTGCCGCTGCCGCGGCTCTCGACGGGGACCTCCGGCGCGGAGCCGTAGCGGGCGGGGAGTCGACGCTCGCACTTCGCTCCTGCCAGGGCGAAGCGGCCTCCCGCGCCGGAGGCGATCTGGATCCGGGCATCCCGGGGAACGTAAGCGAAATCGGTGACTCCGCTGAATACGCTCTCCCTGCCCAGGAGTTCGATGATCCCGCCTTGCGTGTGCACCGTACAGCCGCCGGTCAGCGGGAGCACGATCCATTCGCTCTCCCCGGTGCTGAAGGAGTGCGTGCCGCCGGGGCCGATCTCGACGACACGCAGCGCCGAGTAGTCCCACCCGGCGCGTTTCGGATCGATGTCGACGGCGTACGGACCGTCGGCCGCACTGCCTTTCGGTACGTACGTCATGTGACCCTCCATAGCCGGTACATCCCTATGTGCACCTGTGAGTACATGTGTGTACTGTGTGTACCTGTATGTACCTATAGGTCCCGCTAGAACAGTCCTACGGCGGTGTCGACCGCCCCCGCCACGTCCCCGTCGGGCGGATAGAGCAGGGCCCTGCCGATGACGAGTCCCCGCACGGTGGGCAGTTGCAGGGCGCCGCGCCACTTCTCGTAGGCGGCGTCCTGATCGTCCCCGATGTCCCCTCCGAGCAGCACGGCCGGCAGGGTGGACGTCTCCATGACGCGGGCCATGTCGTCGGGGTTCTCGGTGACGGGGACCTTCAGCCAGGTGTACGCCGATGTCCCGCCGAGCCCCGAGGCGATGGCGATGGACGTGATGACGGCCTCGGCGCTCAGGTCGTTGCGGGGCGGCCCCCCGCCGTCGCGGCGGCGGGTCAGGAACGGCTCGACGAAGACCGGCAGCCGGCGCTCGGCCATGGCGTCGACGGCGCGCGCGGCGGAGTGCAGGGTGGTCAGCGACCCCGGGTCGTCGTAGTCGACGCGGAGCAGCAGTTTGCCCGCGTCGAAGCCGAGGCGCCCGAGGTCCTCGGGCCGGTACCCGGTGAACCGGTCGTCCAACTCGAAGGCGGCCCCCGCGAGCCCCCCGCGGTTCATCGACCCCATGACGACCTTGCCGTCCAAGGCGCCGAGGAGCAGCAGGTCCTCCAGGATGTCGGCGGTGGCGAGCACGCCGTCGACCCCGGGCCGCGACAGCGCGAGACAGAGCCGCGTGAGGAGGTCCCGGCGGTTGGCCATGGCGAGGGGGTTTCCACCGACGCCGAGAGAGCCACGCGCCGGATGATCCGCAGCGATGATCATCAACCGCCCTCCCCCCTCGAGCAGCCCCCGCCGCCCCCGCCGCGCGGCGGCTTCGGCGATGGCTTCGGGGTGGTGGGCGCGGGTATGGGTGAGGGCAGCGATATCGACAGACGCGAGCCCTTCCGACGAACGGGCAGCCGCGCCCACATCCAGCCCCTCCGGCGAGCGGGCAGCCGCGGCCAAGTTCAGCCCCTCCGGCGTTTGAGGAGCGGGGTCCGGGGCGGAGCCCCGTGGGCGGTGCGCACGGCGGGGGCTCACAGAACACCCCCCGCTTCCATCGCCGAGGCGACCTCGCCAGAAAACGGCATGGCGGACGAACACTCCAACCGCGAAGCGACAATCGCCCCCGCCGCGTTGGCGTACCGCATGACCCGCTCCAACTCCCACCCCGCGAGCAGCCCATGGCACAGCGCCCCGCCAAAGGCGTCCCCCGCACCGAGCCCGTTGAGTACCTTCACCGGCAGCGGCGGCACCTGCGCGCACTCCCCCGCGCGGTTCATCGCGAGCACTCCTTCGGGACCCTGCTTGACGACGGCGAGCTCGACCCCGGCGTCGAGCAACGCCCGCGCGGCGACAAGCGGTTCACGTGACCCCGTGGCGATCTCGACCTCGTCGAGGTTGCCGACGGCGACCGTGGCATGCGCGAGGGCGGCGGCATAGTGGAGCCGCGCCTCGGCCGGGTCCGGCCGGGCTGTGTCCGTCCAAAGAGTGGGCCGCCAGTCCAGATCGAAGACCGTGACACCGGCCGACCGCGCGGCCAACGCCGCCAGCGTCGCCGAACGACTCGGCTCCGCGCAGAGCCCCGTCCCCGTCATCCAGAAGACCCGCGCCGCCGCGATCGCGCCCAGGTCGAGTTCATGCTCGTACATCTCCAGGTCGGGCGCCTTGGGCAGCCGGTAGAAGTACAGCGGGAAGTCGTCCGGCGGAAAGACCTCGCAGAACGTCACCGGCGTCGGCAGCCCCGCGACCCCGCTCACCCAGCGGTCGTCGACGCCGAGCTCCCGCAGCGCCCGGTGCAGATAGGTCCCGAAGGGGTCCTCGCCGGTGCGTGTGATGACGGCGGTGCGGCGCCCGAGTCGTGCCGCGGCGACGGCGACGTTGCTGGCCGACCCGCCGAGGAACTTCCCGAACGTGGTGACCTCGTCGAGGGGCACGCCGCTCTGCAGCGGATAGAGATCGACCCCGATCCGCCCCATGGTGATGACGTCGTACGGATCTGTCGGGTCTGTTGCCGGATCGGCCGGATCAGCCGGATCGGTCGGATCTGTCACCCTGCACTCCCTCTCGGCGGCGGCGGCGCTGCCCCAGGTCTAATCCCGCTCCAGGAACCCTGTCAACATTTTGTCCTTACATTCGGACCACTCCTTGACACTCTTCCGAGGCGGCCGGGAGGCTGGCCGACATGACGACGCTGTCTCGCATCCGGATCGGTTCGGCGCCCGACTCGTGGGGCGTGTGGTTTCCCGAGGACTCCCGACAGGTCCCCTGGCGCCGCTTCCTCGACGAGGTCGCCGGGTCCGGGTACGAGTGGATCGAGCTCGGCCCGTACGGCTATCTGCCCACCGACCCCGCCGAACTCGCCGACGAGACGGCCCGTCGCGGTCTGAAGGTCTCCGCGGGCACGGTCTTCACGGGCCTGCACCACGGGCCCGCCGTCTGGGAGAAGACATGGGCGCACGTCGCCGGCATCGCCGCGCTCACCCGGGCCATGGGCGCGGAACACCTCGTCGTCATCCCCTCCTTCTGGCGCGACGACAAGACCGGCGAGGTCCTGGAGGACCGCGTCCTGACGCCCGCGCAATGGCGTGAACTGACCGCCCAGACCGAGCGCCTGGCCCACGAGGTCCGCGAGCGCTACGGCCTCCAGGTCGTCGTCCATCCGCACGCGGACACGCACATCGACACCGAGGAGAACGTCACCCGCTTCCTCGACGCCACCGACCCCGACCTCGTCTCGCTCTGCCTGGACACCGGCCACTACGCCTACTGCGGCGGGGACAGCGTCAAGCTCATCGAGACGTACGGCGAACGCGTCGGCTATCTGCACCTCAAGCAGGTCGACCCGGAGATCCTCGCCGCGGTGCGGGCGGACGAGGTGCCGTTCGGGCCCGCGGTGGCGCGCGGCGTGATGTGCGAGCCGCCCGCGGGGGTTCCCGCGCTGGAGCCCGTCCTCGCCGCGGCGCAGCGGCTCGGCGTCGAGCTGTTCGCCATCGTGGAGCAGGACATGTACCCCTGTCCGCCGGACAAGCCCCTGCCGATCGCCCGGCGCACCCGCGCCTTTCTGCACTCCTGCGGGGCCTAGGCCGTATCCGCGAAGCCCCGCGCCCCGCCGACCCATGCGTCGCTTTTGTTACAGACCGGCCCTTCCTGTCACACATGTCTCATCTCCGTGAGGCTTACGTCACAGGCCGTCGACAAGCACCCCGCACCGGTCACTGTGCGTCGTTCACCGGGCACAGGCTCAGTGATTGCCGCGCGCAGCGCCCGGCTCCCCCGTCGGCTCCTCCGGAGTCGCCCCGGGCGCGCGCAGGGAGGTGCACCCATGACCGACCGCAGGCTCTGGTCGTACAAGGAAATCGCCGCGCACATCCGCGTACAGCCGGACACCGTGCGCTCCTACCGCAAGCACGGTCTGCTGCCGGACCCCGACCACGTGGAGGGCGGCAAGCCCTACTGGTACGCCGACACGGTCCGCGCCTGGGTGGCGGCCCGCCCGGGCAACCGCGGACGCAGGGACTGAGGGCGGCACGCCCCGGTCCCGTTGAGAAGTACCCCCCAGGGGTATAGTGTGGTGAGTGTCAGGAGGTCCCGGGTACTCCCGGGATCCCTCCTGCACATTACGTCGCATACGTACACACGCCTCCCCGAGGAGAACGACATGAGCGCCCAGACCGAGCTCCCGCAGGCCGCGTCCGAGACGACCGGCTCCTGCTGCTCCCCCAGCGGTTCCTGCCACTCCGACGGCGCCGCCGAGGCGCCGCAGGGTGCCGTCACCACGGTGTACGAGGTAACGGGGATGACCTGTGGCCACTGCGAGGGCGCCGTCTCCGGCGAGATCTCGGAGATCGCGGGCGTCACCTCCGTCAAGGCCGTCTCCGCCACCGGCCAGGTGACCGTGGTCTCCGAGGCGCCGCTGGACGAGGCCGCGGTGCGCGCCGCGGTCGACGAGGCGGGCTACGAACTCGTCGGCGTCAAGGCCTGAGGGGCGGCCTGCCGGGCAACCCGGGCCCTGTGGTGCCGACACCGGCACCACAGGGCCCGCCGCCGTCCCACCAGCCACAGACGTAGCCAGAAGTAGTACGAAAGAGCCATGACCGAAGTCTCCGAAGTCGAACTCGCCGTCGGCGGAATGACCTGCGCCTCCTGCTCGTCCCGCATCGAGAAGAAGCTGAACCGCCTGGAGGGCGTGACCGCCTCGGTCAACCTCACCACCGAGAAGGCGAAGGTCACGTACGCCGACGGAGTCGAGGTCCCCCAGCTCATCGCCCTGGTCGAGAAGCTGGGCTACACCGCCGAGGAGATCGTCCCGCCGCCACCGGAGCCCGAGACCGGCCCCGCCCCCGCGCCGACCACCGCGGACATCACCGAGCCCGACACCCTGCGGCAGCGCCTGACCGTCTCCGCCCTCCTGTCCCTGCCCGTCGTGCTGCTCGCGATGGTCCCCGCCCTCCAGTTCGACAACTGGCAGTGGCTCTCGCTGACGCTCGCCGCACCCGTCGTCGTCTGGGGCGGTCTGCCCTTCCACCGGGCGGCGTTCACCAACCTCCGGCACGGCGCCGCGACCATGGACACGCTCGTCTCGGTCGGCACGCTCGCCGCGTTCGGCTGGTCGCTGTGGGCACTGTTCCTCGGGGACGCGGGCATGCCCGGGATGCGGCACGGCTTCGGCTTCACCGCCTCGCCCGGGGCGGGCGCCTCGACGATTTATCTCGAAGTGGCATCGGGCGTCATCACGTTCATCCTGCTCGGGCGCTGGCTGGAGGCCCGTTCCAAGCGGCGGGCCGGCTCGGCCCTGCGTGCCCTGCTCGAACTGGGCGCCAAGGACGTCACCGTGGTGCGCGACGGCACGGAGGAACGCATTCCGGTCGGCCGGCTGGCCGTCGGCGACCGTTTCGTCGTACGGCCCGGCGAGACCGTCGCGACCGACGGCACCGTCGTCGAGGGCGCGTCCGCCGTCGACGCCTCGATGCTGACCGGCGAGTCCGTGCCGGTGGACGTGGGCGTGGGCGACGCCGTCACCGGCGCCACCGTGAACGCCTCGGGCCGTCTCGTCGTACGGGCGACCCGCGTCGGCTCCGACACGCAGCTGGCGCGCATGGCGCGGCTCGTCGAGGACGCGCAGACCGGCAAGGCGCGGGTGCAGCGCCTCGCCGACCGGATCGCCGGGGTCTTCGTGCCGGTTGTCCTGCTCATCGCCGTCGGCACGCTCGGCGGCTGGCTGGGCGTCACGGGCGATGCGACCGCCGCGTTCACCGCCGCCGTCGCCGTCCTGATCATCGCCTGCCCGTGCGCGCTCGGCCTGGCCACGCCCACGGCCCTGATGGTCGGCACGGGACGCGGCGCCCAGCTCGGCATCCTCATCAAGGGCCCCGAGGTCCTGGAGTCCACGCGCCGCGTCGACACGGTCGTCCTGGACAAGACGGGGACGGTGACCACGGGCCGCATGGAGCTGGCGGAGGTCCGCGCCGCCGGAGACACCGACGAGAAGCAGCTGCTGCGCCTCGCCGGCGCCCTGGAGCACGCCTCCGAGCACCCGGTCGCCCGGGCCGTCGCGGCGGGCGCCGCCGACCGGCTGGGCACCGCCATCGGGGAGCTGCCCGCGCCGGAGCGGTTCGAGAACGTCGCCGGGCTCGGGGTGCGCGGCACGGTGGACGGGCACGAGGTGCTCGCCGGGCGCGAGCGGCTCCTCGCGGACTCGGGCGTCACCGGCCTGGACGCGCTGACCATACTGAAGGACGAGGCGGAGGTGTCGGGACGTACGGCCGTGCTGGTCGCCTGGAACGGCGCCGCGCGCGGCGTGCTGACGGTCGCCGACGCCCTCAAGGGGACCAGCGCCCAGGCGGTGCGCGAGCTGCGCGCGCTCGGCCTGACGCCGGTGCTGCTCACCGGCGACAACGAGGCCGTCGCCCGGGCGGTGGCGGACGCGGTGGGCATCCCGTCCGACGCCGTGTACGCGGAGGTCCTGCCGCAGGACAAGGTCGATGTCGTACGACGGTTGCGGGCAGAGGGCCGGGTCGTGGCGATGGTGGGGGACGGGGTGAACGACGCGGCGGCGCTCGCGACCGCCGATCTCGGCCTCGCGATGGGCACGGGCACGGACGCGGCGATCGAGGCGAGCGACCTGACGCTGGTGCGCGGGGACTTGCGGGTCGCGGCCGACGCCATCAGGCTCTCCCGCAAGACGCTCGCCACCATCAAGGGCAACCTGTTCTGGGCCTTCGGCTACAACGTCGCCGCGCTGCCGCTCGCCGCGGCGGGGCTCCTGAACCCGATGATCGCGGGCGCCGCGATGGCGTTCTCGTCGGTGTTCGTGGTCACGAACAGCCTGCGGCTGCGGACGTTCACATAACCTCTTCACACATCCGTTTCAGCATCCTCACGGACCTCTCCGTATCCCCATTTCGGGGCCCTTGCGTATGTACAGGACATATGCAAGAGACGCAGATCACAGTGATCCGAACGTAACCATCTAGGGGGGTCGCGAGTCTAATGGGACGATGCCAGAAGATGTCTTGGGGGACGTCGTCTGACATCAGGGGACATCTTGGGGGATGTTTCCTGGAATTGCGTTGCCGGGGCACGTGCACCGGGGAGCTTTGAGCGGCCCTCCCGTACGTACGCGTCCCGGCAGACCGCAGGGCAGCCACAGACCCCCGGCCGGATCCCGTGGGGGGAATCCGCACCGGGAAAAAGGGAAGCGCCCCGACCGTCGACCCGTGGGGGGATCGGCGGCGGGGCGCTTTCCGCTTGACCGGGGGTCAGCGACCCTCGACCGGGACGAAGTCCCGAAGAACCTCACCGGTGTAGATCTGCCGAGGACGACCGATACGGGACCCCGGCTCCTTGATCATCTCGTGCCACTGGGCGATCCAGCCCGGAAGACGTCCCAGCGCGAACAGCACGGTGAACATCTCCGTCGGGAAGCCCATGGCCCGGTAGATGAGACCCGTGTAGAAGTCCACGTTCGGGTAGAGCTTCCGCTCGACGAAGTAGTCGTCGGCCAGCGCGTGCTCTTCCAGCTTCAGCGCGATGTCGAGCAGCTCGTCGGACTTGCCGAGCGCCGAGAGGACGTCGTGCGCCGCCGCCTTGATGATCTTCGCCCGGGGGTCGAAGTTCTTGTAGACGCGGTGCCCGAAGCCCATGAGCTTCACGCCGTCTTCCTTGTTCTTCACCTTGCGGATGAAGGTGTCGACGTCACCGCCGGAGGCCTGGATGCCTTCGAGCATCTCCAGGACCGACTGGTTGGCGCCGCCGTGCAGCGGGCCCCACAGGGCCGAGATGCCGGCCGAGATCGAGGCGAACATGTTCGCCTGCGAGGAGCCGACCAGACGCACGGTGGACGTCGAACAGTTCTGCTCGTGGTCCGCGTGCAGGATCAGGAGCTTGTCGAGCGCGGCGACGACGACCGGGTCCAGCTCGTACTCGGCGGCGGGCACCGAGAACGTCATGCGCAGGAAGTTCTCGACGTAGCCGAGGTCGTTGCGCGGGTAGACGACCGGGTGGCCCTGCGACTTCTTGTACGCGTAGGCGGCGATCGTCGGAAGCTTGGCGAGAAGGCGGATCGTCGACAGATGACGCTGCTTCTCGTCGAACGGGTTGTGGCTGTCCTGGTAGAACGTGGACAGCGCGCTCACCACGGACGACAGCATGGCCATCGGGTGGGCGTCACGCGGGAAGCCGTCGTAGAACCGCTTGACGTCCTCGTGCAGCAGCGTGTGCTGCGTGATCTCGTTCTTGAAGGTCGCGAGCTCGTCGACCTTCGGCAGCTCGCCGTTGATCAGCAGGTACGCCACCTCGGTGAAGGTGGAGCGCTCGGCCAGCTGCTCGATCGGGTAGCCGCGGTACCGGAGGATGCCCTGTTCGCCGTCGAGATAGGTGATGGCGGATTTATAGGCGGCGGTATTGCCATAGCCGCTGTCCAGGGTCACCAGACCGGTCTGGGAGCGGAGCTTCCCGATGTCGAAGCCCTTGTCGCCGACGGTCGAATCGATCACCGGGTAGGTGTACTCGCCATCGCCGTACCGCAGTACTACAGAGTTGTCGCTCACGTCATCCCTCACCGACGTTGTGCCTCTTCTTCGAGGTGCCCTGACTGTCTCTACCATCCCCCATTTGGCCCTGGAGAGTGCACTCGGGGTCGACCATTGGGCCTATTGGCGGCACTCAGTGCCGCCAACCTGCTCATCCTGCCCCCTTCGCCCCGGTTCCGGAAGTACTGTGTGACGTTTCCGACTCGTTTGATCGATCAAAACGCCGAGGACCCTCTCCGCGGCGCCCCGAGAGCCTGAAATCGAGCGCTGTGCAGCGCCTGCCCGCGGAGACCGTGCGTACAGCCTGGCCCAGAGCCTTGCGCGAACCGACGAGGACCACCAGCTTCTTGGCGCGTGTCACGGCGGTGTAGAGCAAGTTGCGCTGCAGCATCATCCAGGCGCCTGTGGTGACCGGGATCACCACGGCCGGATATTCGCTGCCCTGGGAGCGGTGGATCGTCACGGCGTACGCGTGGGACAGCTCGTCCAGTTCGTCGAAGTCGTACGGGATTTCCTCGTCCTCGTCGGTCAGGACGGTGAGCCGCTGCTCGTCGACGTCGAGGGCGGTGACGACGCCGACCGTGCCGTTGAAGACGCCGTTCTGCCCCTTCTCGTAGTTGTTGCGGATCTGGGTGACCTTGTCGCCGACGCGGAAGACCCGCCCGCCGAACCGCTTCTCGGGCAGGTCGGGCCGGGCCGGCGTGATGGCCTGCTGGAGGAGGCCGTTGAGGTTTCCGGCGCCCGCGGGGCCGCGGTGCATGGGGGCGAGGACCTGGACGTCGCGGCGCGGGTCGAGGCCGAACTTCCGGGGGATGCGGTGGGCCGCGACGTCCACGGTGACGCGGCCCGCGTCCTCCGTCTCCTCCTCGACGAAGAGGAAGAAGTCCTTCATGCCCTGGGTGAGGGGCGGGACACCGGAGTTGATGCGGTGGGCGTTGGTGACCACGCCCGACTCCTGGGCCTGCCGGAAGATGCGGGTGAGGCGGACCGCGGGGATCGGGCTGTCGTCACTGAGCATGTCCCGGAGCACCTCGCCCGCGCCGACGCTGGGCAGCTGGTCGACGTCGCCGACGAAGAGCAGATGGGCGCCGGGCGGGACGGCCTTGACCAGTTTGTTGGCCAGGAGCAGGTCGAGCATCGAGGCCTCGTCGACCACGATCAGGTCGGCGTCGAGCGGCCGCTCCTTGTCGTACGCCGCGTCACCCCCCGGCCGCAGTTCGAGCAGGCGGTGCACCGTGGAGGCCTCCGCACCGGTCAGTTCGGCGAGGCGCTTGGCGGCGCGTCCGGTGGGGGCGGCGAGGACGACCTTGGCCCTCTTCGCACGGGCCAGCTCCACGATGGAGCGGACCGTGAAGGACTTGCCGCAGCCGGGGCCGCCGGTAAGGACGGCGACCTTCCGGGTCAGCGCGAGCCGGACCGCCGCTTCCTGCTCGACGGCGAGCTGGGCGCCCGTACGGTCCGCGAGCCAGGCGAGGGCCTT
The DNA here is from genome assembly GCF_053591415.1 of Streptomyces sp. NPDC003032. Taxonomy (NCBI): domain Bacteria; kingdom Bacillati; phylum Actinomycetota; class Actinomycetes; order Kitasatosporales; family Streptomycetaceae; genus Streptomyces; species Streptomyces sp. NPDC003032. Next base: position 343,743 of record NZ_JBSFTT010000004.1, read on the forward strand.
GTCCCAGGCGACGTCCCGGAAGCCGGGCATGCGGTCGTCCGGGGTCTTCAGCAGGCGCAACAGCTGGGCGGCCAGGGACAGTTCCGCCCGGTGGAAGGGGACGAGGTAGACGGCGGTGATGTCGTCGCCGCCGTCCGGGTCGGGGAGGGCTTCGCGGACGACTCCCTCCTCCTCCCCGGCCAGCTCGCCGAGGCAGTCGATGACCAGGCCCGTGTCGACCTGGAGCAGCTTCACCGCGTCGGTGATGAGGCGCTCCTCGGGCAGATAGCAGTTGCCCTGGTCGGTGGATTGCGAAAGGGCGTACTGAAGACCGGCCTTGACGCGCTCCGGGCTGTCGTGCGGGATGCCGACGGCCTGGGCGATGCGGTCGGCGGTGAGGAAGCCGATGCCCCAGACGTCGGCGGCGAGGCGATACGGCTCGTTCTTGACTATGGAGATCGACGCGTCGCCGTACTTCTTATAGATGCGCACGGCGATGGAGGTGGAGACGCCGACGCCTTGGAGGAAGACCATGACTTCCTTGATGGCCTTCTGCTCCTCCCAGGCGGCGGCGATCATCTTGGTCCGCTTGGGCCCGAGGCCGGGCACCTCCACCAGGCGCTTCGGCTCGGTCTCGATGACGTCGAGGGTGTCGACGCCGAAGTGCGTGGTGATCCGGTCGGCCATCACGGGGCCGATGCCCTTGATGAGGCCGGACCCGAGATAGCGGCGGATGCCCTGGATGGTGGCGGGGAGCACCGTCGTGTAGTTCTCGACGGTGAACTGCTTGCCGTACTGCGGGTGGGAGCCCCAGCGGCCCTGCATCCGCAGGCTCTCGCCGACCTGGGCGCCGAGCAGCGAGCCGACGACGGTGAGCAGGTCGCCGGCGCCGCGGCCGGTGTCGACACGCGCGACCGTGTAACCGGTCTCCTCATTGGCGTACGTGATGCGCTCGAGGACGCCCTCGAGCACCGCCATCGCTGCAACTGGACTGGACATGATCCGACGCTACCGCCCGGCACCGACAGCGCGGGCGGCCTGTGGACAACTACGGGCCCTGTGGAAACTCGAAGGGGCCCGGTCCGTCGACCGGGCCCCTTCCATCCCTCCCCTTTGTCAGTAACCCCGCGATTCCCCCGGAATCCCCCCAGATCCCCCCTCGGGAAGTCCTGACGTCAAGTACGACACGCATGGTGGCCGAAGGGTTGCACGGCGTGGCGCACAAAAATTATCTGTCTGCCCGTCAGCCGGAGCCGCGCACGCGTCCGCGTCACGCGTCACGCATGTGTGCGGAAAGCCTCCGCCGTCTCCCGCAGCACCTCTCCCCCGTCCCGCGCCCACAGCGCCTCGTTGAAGATCTCCACCTCGATCGGACCGTCGTACCCGGCGGCCTCGACGAGCGCGCGGAAGGCCCTGAAGTCGACGCTTCCGTCGCCCAGTTGCCCGCGCCCCAGCAGCACGCCCGCGGGCAGCGGAGTGATCCAGTCCGCCAGCTGGAAGGCGTGCAGACGGCCGCCCGCCCCCGCCCGCGCGATCTGCGCGGGCGCCTGGTCGTCCCACCAGACGTGGTACGTGTCCACGACCACGCCCACCTGGTCCGCGGGGAAGCGTTCCGCGAGGTCGAGTGCCTGGCTCAGCGTGGAGACCACGCAGCGGTCCGCGGCGAACATCGGGTGCAGCGGTTCGATGGCCAGGCGTACGCCCCACTCCTCGGCGTAGGGCCCGAGGACCGCGAGGGCCTCCGCGACGCGCTCCCGTGCCCCGGCGAGGTCACGGCTGCCGGGCGGCAGGCCGCCCGAGACCAGGACCAGCGTGTCCGTGCCGAGTGTCGCCGCCTCGTCGATCGCCGCGCGGTTGTCGTCCAGGGCACGCGCGCGTGCCGTCTCCTCCGTGTCCGTGAAGAACCCGCCCCGGCACAGGCTCGTGACCGTGAGGCCGCTCTCGCGCATGAGGCGGGCGGCGCGCTCGACCCCGTACTCCTGGACCGGGGCGCGCCACAGGCCGACCGCGGTGATGCCCTCCTTGGCGCATCCTTCGGCGAGTTCGGGCAGCGAGAGCTGCTTGACGGTCTGCTGGTTGATGCTCAGCCGTGACAGCGGGGGCGGGGTGCTCGTCGCGGTACTCATTGCGGTACTCCATGGACGGTCAGCAGCGAGCGCATCCGGGACGCCGCCAGGGACGGGTCGGGGAACAGGCCGAGTCCGTCGGCCAGTTCGTAGGCGCGGGCCAGATGCGGGAGCGAGCGGGCCGACTGGAGGCCGCCCACCATCGTGAAGTGTGTCTGGTGCCCGGCCAGCCAGGCGAGGAACACCACGCCGGTCTTGTAGTAGCGCGTGGGGTTCTGGAAGAGGTGGCGGGACAGCTCGACGGTGGGGTCGAGGAGAGCGCGGAAGGCCTTCACGTCACCGGTGTCCAGGATGCGCACCGCTTCGGCGGCGAGCGGCCCCAGCGGGTCGAAGACGCCGAGCAGCGCGTGGCTGAAGCCGTGGTCGTCGCCCGCGATCAGCTCGGGGTAGTTGAAGTCGTCGCCGGTGTAGCAGCGCACTCCGTGCGGGAGTCGGCGGCGCAGGGCGACCTCGCGGTCGGCGTCCAGGAGCGACACCTTGATGCCGTCGACCTTGTCGGGGTGTGCGGCGATGACCTCCAGGAAGGTGTCGGTCGCCGCGTCCAGGTCGGCCGAGCCCCAGTAGCCCTCCAGGGCGGGGTCGAACATGGGGCCGAGCCAGTGCAGGATCACCGGTTCGCTCGCCTGGCGCAGGAGGTGGCCGTACGTCTCCAGATAGTCGTCCGGTGAGCCGGCCGCGGCGAGGGCGCGCGACGCCATCAGGATCGCCTGGGCGCCGACCGATTCGACGAGGGCGAGCTGCTCCTCGTACGCCTCTCTGACCTGGGTCGGGCTCGCGGGCGTGGCCAGTTGGTCGGTGCCGACGCCGCACGCGATGCGGCCGCCGGCCGTCTTCGCCTCGGCGGCCGAGCGGCGGATGAGTTCGGCGGCGCCCGTCCAGTCCAGGCCCATACCGCGCTGGGCGGTGTCCATGGCCTCGGCGACGCCCAGGCCGTGTGACCAGAGGTGGCGGCGGAAGGCGAGCGTGGCGTCCCAGTCGACGGCGGCGGGGCCGTCCGGGGAGACGTCCGCGGAGGGGTCGGCGACGACGTGGGCGGCGGAGAAGACGGTGCGCGAGGTGAGCGGGGGGCCACCGGCCGCCGTCAGGAGCGGCTCGGTGCGCGGGGTGTACGCGCGCGTGCCGCCTCCCTCGGCGGGGAGCAGGACGGCGTCCCCGGTCCGGGCGGCGCTCACAGCTCGATCTCCGGTACGTCGAGGCGGCGGCCCTCGGCGGAGGACTTCAGTCCCAGTTCGGCGAGCTGCACACCGCGCGCGCCGGCCAGGAGGTCCCAGTGGTAGGGCGCGTCGGCGTACACGTGCTTGAGGAAGAGCTGCCACTGCGCCTTGAAGCCGTTGTCGAACTCGCCGTTGTCGGGCACCTCCTGCCACTGGTCGCGGAAGGAGTGCGTGGCGGGCAGATCGGGGTTCCACACCGGCTTGGGTGTCGCGCTGCGGTGCTGTACGCGGCAGCCGCGCAGCCCCGCGACCGCCGACCCTTCCGTGCCGTCGACCTGGAACTCCACCAGCTCGTCGCGGTTGACGCGCACCGCCCAGGAGGAGTTGATCTGCGCGATCACGCCGCTGTCCAGCTCGAAGACGCCGTACGCGGCGTCGTCGGCGGTGGCGTCGTAGGGCTTGTCGCGCTCGTCCCAGCGCTGCGGGACGTGGGTGGCGGTCAGGGCCTGGACGGTGCGTACGCGGCCGAACAGCTCGTGCAGGACGTACTCCCAGTGCGGGAACATGTCGACGACGATGCCGCCGCCGTCCTCGGCGCGGTAGTTCCAGGAGGGGCGCTGGGCGGCCTGCCAGTCGCCCTCGAAGACCCAGTAGCCGAACTCGCCGCGGACCGAGAGGATCCGGCCGAAGAAGCCGCCGTCGATGAGCCGCTTCAGCTTGAGCAGGCCCGGCAGAAACAGCTTGTCCTGGACGACGCCGTGCTTGACGCCTGCGTCCCTGGCCAGGCGGGCGAGGCCGAGGGCGGCGTCCAGGCCGGTGGCGGTCGGCTTCTCGGTGTAGATGTGCTTGCCCGCGGCGATGGCCTTCTTGAGGGCGTCCTCGCGGGCGGAGGTGACCTGCGCGTCGAAGTAGATGTCGACGGTCGGGTCGGCGAGGACGGCGTCGAGGTCGGTGGAGAAGTGCTCCAGTCCGTGCCGGTCGGCGAGCGCGCGCAGCGCGTGCTCGCGGCGGCCCACCAGGACCGGCTCGGGCCACAGCACGGTGCCGTCGCCGAGGTCGAGGCCGCCCTGTTCGCGGAGGGCGAGGATCGAGCGGACGAGGTGCTGGCGGTGGCCCATGCGTCCGGTGACGCCGTTCATGGCGATGCGCACCGTCTTGCGTGTCACGAAAGTCCCTCCGTAAGAGCGTAGCAAGCGCTTTCTATCGGTGAAGAAGCTAGCCTGCCGCACAAGGTTCGGACAAGGGCTTCGGACTTTCGGGCCAGCGCAGTGACCGGAGGACGACGAGATGACCGTGACCCTGGCGGATGTGGCGGCGCGCGCGCGGGTCTCCCCCGCCACCGTCTCCCGCGTGCTGAACGGCAACTACCCCGTCGCGACCGCCACCCGCGAGCGGGTCCTGCGGGCCGTGGACGACCTCGACTACGTCCTGAACGGCCCCGCCAGCTCGCTCGCCGCGGCCACCTCCGACCTGGTCGGCATCCTCGTCAACGACATCGCCGACCCCTTCTTCGGGATCATCGCGGGCGCCGTGCAGTCCGAGATCGGCGGACCCGGCGGACGCGCGGGCGGCGAGCGGATGGCGGTGGTGTGCAACACCGGCGGCTCTCCGGAGCGCGAACTGACCTACCTCACGCTCCTCCAGCGCCAGCGCGCCGCCGCGGTGGTCCTCACCGGCGGCGCGGTCGAGGACCCCGAGCACGCGGCAGCCATCGCCGGGAAGCTGCGGCGCCTCGCGGAGGCGGGCTCGCGGGTGGTGCTGTGCGGGCGGCCGCCGTCGCCGGAGACCGACGCGGTGGCGCTCACCTTCGACAACCGCGGGGGCGGGCGACAGCTCACCGAGCACGTGCTGGGGCTCGGCCACCGGCGTGTCGGCTACATCGCGGGCCCGCAGGAGCGGACGACCACGCGGCACCGTCTGGAGGGCCACCGGGCGGCGCTGGCCGCGCACGGTGTCGCTGACGATCCGGCGCTCACCGTGCACGGTCCGTACGACCGCCGCTCCGGCTACGACGCCACGGTCGAACTCCTGCGCCGCGCCCCCGACCTGACGGCCGTCGTCGCCGCCAACGACACGGTGGCGCTCGGCGCCTGCGCGGCGCTGCGGGACAAGGGTCTGCGCATCCCGGACGACGTCTCGGTGGCGGGCTTCGACGACCTGCCGTTCAGCATCGACGCCGTCCCCGCGCTCACGACGGTCCGCCTGCCGCTGCACGAGGCGGGAGCGCGGGCGGGCCGCATCGCCATGGGCAAGGAGGAGCCGCCGCCGGGGGGTGTGGCGACGGTCCACGGGGAGCTGATGGTGCGGGGCTCTACCGGGGGGTTTGGGTAGAGGGCCGGGTCGACGCGCCCAGCCTGCCCAGTACCGCCACGCCCTCGGCGATCCGGGTCGGGTTGCCGGCCGCGTAGCCGAGGACCAGGCCCGGGGGGTGCGGGAGCTGGGTGTGCCAGGACAGGGGGTGGACCTTGACGCCGTGGGCGAGGGCGGCCGTGGCCAGGGCCGTGTCGGAGTCGGCGTACGTGCGCTCGTCGAAGGTGATCATCAGGTGGAGGCCGGCTGCCGCGCCGTGCACCACCGCTCCCGGCAGGTGCGTACGGATCGCCTCGATCATCGCGTCCCTGCGTCTGCGGTGGTGCTTGCGGATGAGCCGCAGATGACGTTCCAGGTCGCCGGATTCCATGAGGTGGGCGAGGACGAGCTGCGGCAGCGCCGCGTTGCCGAGGTCGGTCAGGCGCTTGGCGTCCACCAGCGCCGCGCGGTACGCGGGCGGGGTGAGCAGCCAGCCCAGGCGCAGGGCGGGCGCGAGGAGCTTGGAGACGCTGCCCGCGTAGCAGACGTGCTCGGGGAGCAGCGCGCGCAGGGCGGGGACGGCGGGCCGGTCGTAGCGGTGCTCGGCGTCGTAGTCGTCCTCGATGACGAGGCCGCCGTCGCGGGCCCAGTCCATCAGCTCGCGCCGCCGCTCGCCGCCGAGCACCACCCCGGTGGGGAACTGGTGGGCGGGCGTGAGCAGCACGGCCGGGGCGCCGGTGGCGCGCAGCGCGTCGACGCGGACTCCGTGGGCGTCGACCGGGACGGGCGGCGTGCCGAGCGGACGCAGATGCTGGCGCACGCCGAGGGAGCCCGGCTCCTCGACGGCGATCTCGGAGATCCCTTCGGCACGCAGTACGTCGACGAGCAGCCGCAGCGCCTGGGCCGTGCCGTTGACGATCATCACGTCGTCGGGGTCGGCCATGATCCCTCGGTTGAGGGAGAGCCAGCGCGCGACGGTGGCGCGCAGGGCGGGGGCGCCGCGCGGATCTCCGTACCCGAAATCGGAAGGCGTCAGCCCCGCGAGCACGGAACGCTCGGCGCGCAGCCAGGCCGCGCGCGGGAAGGCGGCGAGGTCGGGCAGGCCGGGGGACAGGTCGATGCGGGCGGGCGCGGCGCGGATGGCGTCGAAGATGCCGAGGTCGTCGGGAGGGGCGGTGAAGAGGCCGGGGCGGCGCGGCGCTCCTGTTCCCGGCCCATCATTCGGCCGGGTCGACGGCGGTGACGGTGGCGGCGACGCGACGACGACGGTGCCGCCGCGCCCCCGCCCCGCGACGTGTCCGTCCTCGGTGAGCCGCCGGTAGGCCTCGGTGACGACGCCGCGCGAGACGCCGAGTTCGTCGGCGAGGGCGCGGGTGGCGGGGAGTCTGCTGCCGGTGGTGAGACGCCCGTCCGCGATGGCCCCCCTGATCCGCCCCGCGAGCCAGCCACCGAGCCCACCTCTGGGGGCGTCACGGGGGTCCAGCTGGAGGAAGTCGGAGGTGGCACGGACGGGACGCGGCGCCTTGCCGCCCGCGCGGCCGCTTGGCTCGTCGCCCGGCTCCTTCCCCCGAGTTATGGACCGGTCGGAAGGAGATCCATTGGACCTGTTCATGGAGCCATTGTGGCGACAGGGTCAAGGCATGGAATTTCTGCTCACCTCCCTCGTCGTCTGTGTGACGCCCGGCACCGGCGTCCTGTTCACGATCGCGGCGGGCCTCTCCCGTGGCACCCGGGCCGCGGTGATCGCGGCCGTCGGGTGCACGCTGGGTGTCGTCCCGCACATGGTGGCCGCGATCACCGGCCTCGCGGCGCTCCTGAACACCAGTGCGGTCGCCTTCCAGACCCTGAAGTACCTGGGCGTGGCGTACCTCCTCTACATGGCGTGGAGCACGCTGCGGGACAAGAGCGAACTCACCGCCGAGCGGGAGACGGAGCCGCGCTCGGCGGGCCGGACGATCCTGACGGGCGTACTGATCAACATCCTCAATCCCAAGCTGACGCTCTTCTTCTTCGCCTTCCTGCCGCAGTTCGTGAGCGCCGACGAGCCGTACGCGTTCCTGCGCATGACGGAGCTGAGCGCGTACTTCATGCTGATCACGTTCGTGGTCTTCGTGGCGTACGGACGGTTCGCCGCGGCGATGCGCGGCCACGTCATCTCGCGCCCGCGCGTGATCGGCTGGATGCGCCGCACCTTCGCGGTGGCGTTCGCGGCGCTGGGGGCGCGGTTGGCGTTCCTCTGAGGTCGTTGACATCACCGGGAAAAGGAGGCTCATATGGCAGTCATGGTCATGGACGCACCCACCAGGACGGGGGCCTACGAGGACGAGGCGGAGGTCCCGTTCGGCGAGGATCTGGTCCTGCCGCTGACCGGGCGGAAGATCACCGTCAGGACGGACGGTTTTCCCAAGGCCGGCGACCTCGGCTGAGTCACGGCGGGGTTGACCACATCCGCATGGCCCCTAGGGTCGGGGCCATGAAGTTTGCCTTCTCCACCCTTGGGGTGCCCGGTCTGCCCGTACCCGATGTGCTGCGGCTCGCCGTCCAGCACGGCTATCAGGGGGTCGAGCTTCGCGCGCACCCCGAGGAGCCGGTGCACCCGGGGCTCGGGCTGGTCGAACGGGCCGACGTGGCGGCCGAGTTCAAGGCGGCCGGGGTCGAGATCCTCGGGATCGCGGGGTACGCGCGCGTGGCGGAGCCCGGGGAGGACGGGCCCGTCCTCGATGAGCTGGCCTCCCTTGTCGCGCTCGCGCGTGACCTCGGCGCGCCCTTCGTACGCGTCTTCCCGGGCGGCGGCACCGACCAGGGCGCGGACGAGGCCGACGCGACGGCCGCGAGGCGGCTCGGCACCGCCGCGCGGAGCGCCGCCGACGCCGGCGTACGCATCCTCCTGGAGACCCACGACTCGCACCGCACGGGCGCCGACGCCACCCGCGTCCTCGGCACCGTCGGGCACCGCCAGGTCGGCGCCCTGTGGGACGTGATGCACACCTGGCTCGGCGGCGAGTCGCCCGCCGACAGCTTCGCCGCGCTCTCCCCCTACCTCGGCTACGTCCAGGTGAAGGACATCGCCTCCGCCGACGACACGACACCACTGGCCCTCGGGACCGGCACGCTGCCGCTCGCCGAGTGCGTGGAGCTGCTCAGCGCGGAGAAATGGGAGGGGTGGCTGTGCTGGGAGTACGAGAAGCGGTGGTACGAGGAGGCCGCGCCGCTGGCTCAGCTGCTGGGGCCGGGGCGGGAGTACTTGTCGCGGCTGCTGACCCGCACCGGCTGACGCCGCCGCCCGCCTTCGGGAGTGAGGTCAGCGCGACGCCGCCCACCAGCAGGGCCGCCGCGCACCACCGCAGGCCGCTCACCGACTCGCCGAGGACCAGGGCGGCCGACGACATCCCGAAGACCGGTACGAGCAGCGAGAACGGGGCGACCGTGGACGCGGGGTGGCGGCGCAGCAGACAGCCCCAGGCGCCGAAGCCGAAGACCGTCGTGATCCAGGCGACGTAGACGATGATGCCCGCGCCCGACCAGTCGAGGGAGCGCAGCGCCTCCAGGTCCCGGGAGGGCCCTTCCCACAGGAGCGAGAGCCCGAGCAGCGGCAGCACCGGAACGGTGCTCACCCACACCATGAAGTTGAGGGAGTCGGGCGGGGACGCCTTGCGGGTGAGGACGTTGGACACGCCCCAGCAGGCCGCGGCGCCGATCAGCAGCGCGAAGGCGGTCAGCGGCCCGGTCTCCCCCTCGTCGACGGCGGCGACCGCGATCCCCCCGAGGGCGATCACCATGCCGAGGACCCGTACGCGACCGGGTCGTTCACCCAGCGTCACGAAGGCGAAGAGGGCGGTGAAGACGGCCTGGACCTGGAGCACCAGGGACGACAGTCCGGCGGGCATCCCCGCGTCCATCCCGATGAACAGCAGCCCGAACTTGGCCACCCCGAGGACCAGCCCGACCCCCACGATCCACTTCCACGCCACCTTCGGCCGCCCCACGAAGAAGACGGCGGGCAACGCGGCCACCAGGAAGCGCAGAGCGGAGAAGAGCAGCGGCGGGAAGTGGTCGAGCCCCACCTCGATCACCACGAAGTTGACGCCCCAGACGGCGGCGACGAGGACGGCCAGACAGACATGAGCAGGTCGCATGCGTCGAGGATCACCCGGCCCGACCGTGTAGGACCAGCGCGGATATCTGCATGGTTGGATGAAGCAACGCTACTGAGATTCCGTCGACCGTAAATGGGGTGGCCCGTGCTCGATCTCGCCCGGCTCCGCGCGCTGCACGCCGTCTCCGTGCACGGCACCGTCGGCGCCGCCGCCACCGCGCTCGGCTACACCCCCTCCGCCGTCTCCCAGCAGATCGCCAAGCTGGAGCGGGAGACCCGTACCACCCTCCTGGAGCGGCGCGGCCGGGGCGTCGCGCTCACCGCGGAAGCGCTCCACCTCGCGGAGACCGCACAGCAGTTGATGGCCATCGTGGAACGTGCCGAGACGGAGCTTGAGGAGCGGCGAGGGGTGCCGGCGGGGCGGCTCACCATCGCCGCGTTCGCCTCGGCGGCGCGGGGGCTGCTGCCGGGGGCGCTGGCGGACCTCGCCCGTCTCCATCCGGCGCTGGACGCCCGTATGACGGAGATAGATCCGCATCTCTCCATCGACCTGGTCGCCAAGGGCGCGGTGGACATGGCCGTCGTCCACGACTGGGACATCGCGCCGCTGCCCACGCCGCCGGGCGTCGAACAGGCGGTCATCGGGGACGACCTCTGCGACCTCGTCGTCCCCGTCGGCCACCGGCTCGCGGGGCGTACGTCGGTCCGGCGCGAGGAGCTGAAGGACGAACGCTGGATCACCCAGCCGCCGGGGCTCGTCTGCCACGAGTGGCTCGTCCGTACGCTGCGCGAGGCCGGGTGTGAGCCCGATATCGCTCACCAGGCGGAGGAGAACCCCACGTTGGTCGCGCTGGTCGCGGCGGGGCTCGGCATCGCGCTCATCCCTCGCCTCGGGCGCGGGCCCGTTCCGTGCGGTGCGGTCACCGTACGTCTGGATCCTGTGCCGGTGCGGCGGCTCTACGCCCTGTGGCGTACGGGGGCGGCGGGGCGGCCCGCCATCGCGGAGACGGTTCGCGTCCTGCGGTCGCGGTGGGTCGGTTGATCCTTGGGCGGGGACGAACCCGTACCGAAAAACACAAAAACGGGAACCCTTCCAAGAGCAGCACCGTCCAACCGGCACGCTGCCGCTGAGTCCCGCAAGGCGGTGTCGGCATCGCTGCTGGCTGCGACCGCTGACCACCCTCTCCGCCGCCTGCGGCCCGGCAGCCCGCCGTCACCGGCGCGCCCCCCTTCACACAGCGCCGGTGACGGCCCCTCTCGCGCTCCGCCCTTGACCGGCAGAAATCTTCGGGATATCCGTAGCCCCTGAAAGTTTCCTCCACCCCGCAGGAGCGCCCGTGCCCCAGCCCGACGACCGCAGGCTCCGCGGCCTCGTCTCCGCCATGTCCCTGGAGGAGAAGGTCGGCCAGCTCTTCGTGATGCACGTGTACGGGCACACGGCCACCGACCCCGACCAGGGCGACGTCGACATCAACCTCAGGGAACTCGGCGTCCGCGACGCCGCCGAGCTGATCGCCCGCTACCACCTCGGCGGCATCATCTACTTCGGCTGGGCCCACAACACCCGCGACCCGCACCAGATCGCCGCCCTCTCCCACGGCATCCAGCAAGCGGCGGCGTCCCTCCCTTCGGGCGTCCCCGTGCTCATCTCCGTGGACCAGGAGCACGGCGCCGTCGCCCGCATCGGCGCCCCCGCGACCCTGCTCCCCGGCGCGATGGCCCTCGGCGCCTCCGGTTCGCACGCGCACGCCCGCGAGGCGGCCCGCATCGCCGGCGCCGAACTGCACGCCCTCGGCATCCGCCAGGACCACGCCCCGGACGCCGACGTGAACGTCGATCCCGCCAACCCGGTCATCGGCGTACGCTCCTTCGGCGCCGACCCCGAAGCGGTCGCCGGTCTCGTGACCGCGCAGATCAAGGGCTACCAGAGCGCGGGCATCGCCACCGCGGCCAAGCACTTCCCGGGGCACGGCGACACGAGGGACGACAGCCACACCGAGCTGCCGCACATCCACCACACCCGCGAGGAGTGGGACCGCTTCGACGCCCCGCCCTTCCGGGCGGCGATCGCCGCGGGCGTCGACTCGGTGATGACCGCCCACATCGTGGTGCCCGCCCTGGATCCGTCGGGCGACCCCGCGACGCTCTCCCACCCGATCGTGACGGGCGTCCTCCGCGAGGAACTCGGCTTCGACGGCGTGATCGCCACGGACTCGCTGGCGATGCGCGGCGTCCGTACGAAGTACGGCGACGACCGCGTGGCCGTACTCGCGCTCAAGGCGGGCGTGGACCAGCTCCTCAACCCGCCGCAGCCGCGGGTCGCCTGGGACGCCGTGCTCCAAGCCGTCAGGGACGGCGAGTTGACGGAAGACCGCATCGACGAGTCGGTCCTGCGGGTCCTGCGCATGAAGGCGGAGGTGGGCCTTCTGCCCGACACCGGAACAGGGACCAGAACCGGAACCCCGCCCACCGGAACCGGCACCCCGGCCACCGGCACCGGCACCGGCACCCCGGCCGCAACCGTCGGCTCCCCCGACCACCTCGCCGCCGCCGACCGCATCGCTGACGCCACGACGACCCTGCTCCGGAACGACAACTCCCTGCTGCCGCTCTCCCCCCACACGCACCGCGACATCCTGGTGGTCGGCGCGGACCCCCGTTCGCCGTCCGGTACGACGGGCCCGCCGACCACCGTCCTCGCGGACGCCCTGACCGGCCTCGGGTTCACCGCGACCGCGCTGTCCACGGGTATGGCCCCGGACGCCACGGCGGTCGAGCAGGCCGTGGCGGAGTCCAAGGGCATGGACGCGGTACTCGTGGCGACGTACAACATCTCGACGCACGCCACCACGGCGAGGGACAACACGCAGGCGGCCAACGCCAGCCTGGACCTGGCCACGGCCCCGGCCCCGGCCGCCCACAGTGCGACGGCCGCCGAAGACGGCCAGACCGCCCTGGTCGCCGCCCTCAAGGCCACCGGCGTCCCCGTCGTCACCCTCGCGATCCGCAATCCGTACGACGTGGCCCATCTGCCCCCCGTCGACGCCGCGCTCGCCTCGTACTCCTGGACGGACGTCGAACTGCGCGCCGCGGCACGGGTCATCGCGGGCCGCGCCGTGCCGCGAGGGCGGCTGCCGGTGCCGGTGCGACGGGCGGACGACCCGGCGCAGGTGCTGTACCCGATCGGGTACGGGCTGACGTACTGAGGCATACGACGCGCCCCCGGCGCACCACCGCCGACTGCCCCAAAGCCTCTCGCGCGGCTGGCGTGGCCCCGCTCCGGCGGGCCACGCTGGAGGCACATGTCGGGGGGACAGTGATGCTTGCCTGCACCGGGGCGCGGCCTCGTACGGTCGCGGGGACGATCGCCGCGCTGGTGCTCGCCGCAGCGCTGCTGCTGACCGGCTGTCAGAAGTCCGGCGGCTCGGGCGACGGCGGTCGCGACGGCGGCTCCGCCTCGGGCCGGATCGACGACCAGACGCCCGTGGCCTCGCGCCCCACCGGTTTCGGCGAGGTGTTCCTCGCTGTCGGCGAGTGCGGTTCCCGGGGGCGCGAGACGTTCACGGAGGTGCCGTGCACCAGCGAGCGGGCGGCGGCGCGGGTCGTCGCGCGTCGCGACGGCAAGGCCGGACAGGGGCCGCCGTGCCCGGCCCGCACGGACTTCGTGCTGCACATCAGCGAGAGCAGGCCCGCGGTCGACGAGGACGGCGACGGGGCGGTACCGCGCGGCCACGCCTGCATGCGGAACCTGGAGCCGCCGCACCCCGGTGACCCCGGGGGCGGCGGCGGACCGCGGACCATCGTCGGCGACTGTGTGTACGGCGCGGGGCGCGGCGAGGTGCGGGAGACGGCCTGCGACAGCTCGGGAGAGCGGCAGCCGGAGTACCGCGTGGCGTCGGTGGTGCGGAGCCGGGCCGCGTGCGGGGCTTCGACCGCCCTGTACGTGGCGGTGGGCGGGGACCGTCCCGTCGGATGCGCCGTACGGCTGTGACGCTACCGGAAGGCCTGGATGACCTCTGTCAGCAGAGGATCCACCCCGTGCTGACCCCGCGCCCCCCGACCTTCCCCGTCACGCGCACGCACCGGTGGCCCGCGTGGACCGTCACCGGGCCCGCGCGGTGGGTGTAGCGCCCCTTGTCGCGCGCGGCGCGGCTGCCGCGTGCCTGGACGCTGACGGACATGGTCCTGCGGGGGCCGGGGCGCTTGGCGATGGTCATGGCGCAGACGTAGCCGCGGTTCTTGAAGACCTCGACCCGGCCCGTGCTGAAGGGCAGCGTGCGCACCTTGTGCCCGGCGCACGCTCCCGCGGCGGCGTGGGCCGGACCGGCGCCGGGGCCCGCGAGGGCGAGCAGGACGGAGGCGGCGAGCCCGGCGGCGCCGAGCGCCAGCCGCCGCCGTATGCGACCACGGCCACGACCACTGCTCACGCTTTCCCCTCCCGCCACTGCGGCATCAACGTACTGATGTACGGACGCCGCCCGCCGCCCGCATGGTTGCGGGATCCCCGGATTTTCTGACCTGGTCGGCCCGATCGCCCCCGACCGCACCCCGACCGCGCTCAGGCGGCCTCCACCGGCTCCCCCACGAACGTCCGCCACAGTCGCGCGTACCGCCCGCCCCGCGCGAGGAGTTCCTCGTGCGTGCCGTCCTCGGCGACGCGCCCGTGGTCCATCACGACGACGCGGTCCGCGCGGGCGGCCGTGGTGAGGCGGTGGGCGACGACCAGCGTGGTGCGCTTGCCGGCGATGCGGTCGGTGGCCTGATTGACCTGCGCCTCGGTGGCGAGGTCGAGGGCGGCGGTCGCCTCGTCGAGGAGCAGGATGTCGGGGTCGACCAGCTCGGCGCGGGCCAGCGCGATGAGCTGGCGCTGCCCGGCGGAGAGGTTGCGGCCGCGCTCGGTGACCTCGTGGAGGTAGCCGCCGTCCAGGGTGGCGATCATCTCGTGCGCGCCGACCGCGCGGGCGGCGGCCTCGACCTGGGCGTCGGTGGCGTCGGGCCGCCCGTAGGCGATGGCGTCCCTGACCGTGCCCGCGAAGAGGTAGGCCTCCTGCGGCACGACGCCGAGGCGGTGGCGGTACGACGTGATGTCCAGGGACCGCAGGTCCGTGCCGTCCACCGTGACCCGGCCGGCCGTGGGGTCGTAGAAGCGGGCGACGAGCTTGACGAGCGTCGACTTGCCCGCGCCGGTCTCGCCGACGAAGGCGACGGTCTGCCCGGCGGGTATCCGCAGGCTCACGTCGCTGAGGGCCTCCTCCTCGCCGGTGTACGCGAAGCGCACGTCCTCGAAGGCGATCTCGCCGCGCAGGGACAGCACGTCGAGGGGTTCGTCGGCGTCCTTGGTCGACGTCGGCTCCTGGAGCAGCTCCTGGATGCGGCCGAGGGAGACGGTGGCCTGCTGGTAGCCGTCGAAGACCTGGGAGAGCTGCTGCACGGGCGCGAAGAAGAGGTCGATGTAGAGCAGGTAGGCGACGAGCGCGCCGGTCGTCAGCGTGCCCGCCTCGACCCGGCCCGCGCCCACGATCAGCACGGCGACCACGGCGACGGACGACAGGAACTGGACGAACGGGAAGTACACCGAGATCAGCCACTGGCCCCGGATACGGGCCTGGCGGTAGCTGTCGCTGTTGCGCGCGAACCGCTCGGCGCCGGAGCGCTCGCGCCGGAAGGCCTGCACGATGCGCAGGCCGGCGACGGACTCCTGGAGGTCGGCGTTGACGACGGACACGCGCTCGCGCGCCAGTTCGTACGCCTTCACGCTCGACTTGCGGAAGAAGTACGTGCCCACGATCAGCAGCGGCAGCGTCGCGAAGACGACCAGCGCCAGCTCCACGTCGATGACGAGCAGGGCGACCATGATGCCGAAGAAGGTGACGACGGAGACGAACGCGGTGACGAGTCCCGTCTGGAGGAACGTGGAGAGGGCGTCCACGTCCGTGGTCATCCGGGTCATGATGCGCCCGGTCAGCTCCCGCTCGTAGTAGTCGAGCCCGAGCCGCTGGAGCTGCGCGAAGATCTTCAGCCGCAGCGAGTACAGGACCCGCTCACCGGTGCGTCCCGTCATCCGCGTCTCACCGGTCTGGGCCACCCACTGCACGACGACGGCGGCGAGCGCGAGCCCGGAGGCGGCCCAGACGGCGCCGAGCGCGAGCTGGTTGACGCCCTCGTCGATGCCGTGCCGGATCAGGACGGGCAGGAGCAGGCCCATGCCCGCGTCGACGGCGACCAGCAGCAGGCTCAGGAGAAGCGGCAGCCCGAAGCCGGCGAGCAGCCTGCGCAGTCCGTACGACTCCTCGGGCGTGACGGCCCGCGCCTCGTCGATGTCCGGCTTGCCGTCCGCCGGGGGCAGCGCGTCGACCTGGGCCAGGAGTTCGGGCGTGGACGGCATCCCGGAGAGCGCGGCGTCCTTGGGCTCGCGGTCGCCGGTCCACAGGGCGGGCGTGATACCCCTCTCCGCGTCGAACTCGGCGTCGAGTTCGTCGCGTACGGAGGTGTCCTCGGGCAGGTCGGCGGGGAGCGCGTGGCCGGGCGAGACGCCGCCCAGCTCGTCGGGGTCGGTGAGCAGGCGCCGGTAGAGGGCCGAGCGCTCCTGGAGTTCGTCGTGGGTGCCGAGGTCGGCGAGGCGGCCGTCGTCGAGGACGGCGATGCGGTCGGCGAGGCCGAGGGTGGAGCGGCGGTGGGCGATGAGCAGCGTCGTACGGCCCGCCATGACGCCGCGCAGCGCCTCGTGGATCTCGTGCTCCACGCGCGCGTCCACCGCCGAAGTCGCGTCGTCCAGGACGAGGAGGCGGGGGTCGGTGAGGATGGCGCGGGCGAGCGCGATGCGCTGGCGCTGGCCGCCGGAGAGAGTGAGTCCGTGCTCGCCGACCGTGGTGTCGTACCCCTGCGGCAGCTCGGAGATGAACCGGTCGGCCTGGGCGGCGCGCGCGGCGGCCTCGATCTGCTCCTGGGTGGCGTCCGGATACCCGTACGCGATGTTCGCGCCGACCGTGTCGGAGAAGAGGAAGGAGTCCTCGGGCACCAGACCGATGGCGGACCGCAGCGAGTCGAGGGTCAGCTCGCGCACGTCGTGTCCGCCGATGAGGACGGCGCCGTGCGTCACGTCGTAGAAGCGGGGCAGCAGCAGCGAGACGGTCGACTTGCCGCTGCCGGAGGAGCCGACGACGGCGAGGGTCTCGCCGGGGGCTATCTGGAAGGAGAGCCCGTCGAGAACGGGCCGGTCATCCTCGTACGCGAAGCCGGCGTCGTCGAACTCGACGGTGGCGGGGGCGTCGGCGGGCAGCTCCTTGGTCCCGTCCCGAAGGCTCGGCTCGGTGTCGATGAGTTCGAGTACGCGGTCGACGCCGGCGCGGGCCTGCTGGCCGACGGTGAGGACCATGGCGAGCATCCGCACGGGCCCGACGAGCTGCGCGAGATAGGTGGAGAAGGCGACGAACGTGCCGAGCGTGATCTCGCCGCGCACGGCGAGCCAGCCGCCGAGGGCCAGCATGGCGACCTGGCCGAGCATGGGGACGGCCTGGAGCGCCGGCGTGTAGCGGGAGTTGAGCTTGACGGTCCGCAGCCGCCCCGCGAAGAGCTTGCGCCCGACCTCGCGGAGCTTGCCGGTCTCCTGGTCCTCCTGCCCGAAGCCCTTCACCACGCGTACGCCGCTGACGGCGCCGTCGACCACTCCGGCGACGGCGGCCGCCTGGGCCTGCGCGTACCAGGTGGCGGGGTGCAGCCGGGTGCGGGAGCGGCGGGCGATGAGCCACAGGGCGGGGGCGACGGCGAGGGCGACGAGGGTGAGCGGCAGCGAGAGCCAGGCCATGATCACGAGGGAGATCACGAAGAGCAGGATGTTGCCGATGGTCATCGGCAGCATGAAGAGCAGGCCCTGGATGAGCTGGAGGTCGCTGGTCGCACGGCCGACGACCTGCCCGGTGGACAGCTCGTCCTGGCGCCGCCCGTCGAGCCTGGTGATCGTCCCGTACATCTCGGTGCGCAGGTCGTGCTGGACGTCGAGGGCGAGGCGGCCGCCGTAGTAGCGGCGGATGTAGGTGAAGACGTAGACGAGGACGGCGGCGCCGATCAGGGCGCCGGCCCACGGCCCCATGGACCTGCCGCCGCCCTGCCCGTCCTCGGCGATGACGTCATCGATGATCACTTTCGTGATCAGCGGCACGAGGGCCATGACGGCCATGCCGGCGAGCGAGGACCCGAGCGCGAGCACGACGTCCTTCGGATACCGCCACGCGTAGCCGGTGAGCCGCTTGGCCCAGCCCGCCTGTGCTCCTTCGGGCCCGCCCCGTTCGTCCGCCACCAGTTGCCTCCCGTAGACCTGACCTGCCGAGAGGCCCAACACGGCGGGACGCGGATTTCATCCCGCCGCAACAAATCGCCGCGACGGGGACGGGCCCGCGTCGCGGGGCCCGGTCAGCTGCCGGGGACCGCCACGAACGCCTCGCGCGGCGTGACCGTCGGGGCGTAGCGCCCGGCCGCGGGGGCCCGGGGCGTCAGATCCTTGTGGATGGCCTTGGCCACGCCCTGGATGGTGGCGACGCCGTAGTTCATGGTGCTGTTGCCGTGGGTGAGCACGGAGATCGTGTAGTCGTGGCCGCCGCCCTTGAACGCGCCGATGCTGTGCACCCGCCAGCCGTGGGTCGACCGCTGCAGCCAGCCGTTCTTGACGTGGATCTTGACAGCGGACGGCGCGCCCGCCGGGGTCCCCCAGCGCTGCGAGGCGATCACCTTGCCCATCAGCTTGAGGATGTAGGCGCGGGAGGCGTCGGTCAGGACGGTGTTCCCGCCGGTGAACAGGGCCAGGAGCTTCTGCTCGTCGGTGGCGTTGATACGGGTGAGCCCCCAGTAGCCGCCGGAGCCGGGCACCGTCCGGGTCATCTTGGCGGCCCGGAGGAAGCCCTTCACCTTGGCCGCGCCGAGCTGGCGCCAGAGCGTACTGGTGGCCGCGTTGTCGGACTTGGTGATCATGGCGGTGGCGAGGTTCTTCTCGCGGGACGACAGCGCACGCCCGGTCTTCTGGGCGTCCCACAGGAGCGTCGCGAGGACGGTCGCCTTGACGACGCTGGCCGAGTCGTACGAGGTGGTCGCGCGCAGGGTGCAGGTGGTGTCCGTGGTGCGGTCGTGGAGTCCGACCGCGACCGTGCCCTTGCGGTTCTTCAGCGCCGCCGTGATGTCCTTCGTGAGCTTGGCGGCCAGGCCGGGCTGCGCGGAGGCACAGGTGACCTTCGGCGCCGTCGCGGCGACGGCGGGCGCGGCGCCCGCGACCGCACCGAGCGGCACGAGCATCCCGGCGGCGAGTCCCGCCGAGAGCACGCGGGCACGCCTGGATATCCCGGATACCGGGTGAGTCATGGAGTTTCCCCATCCCCTTGGGTCCGTACGTACAAGACCCTCGGGGCCCGTACAAGCGCGCCCCCGGCGCACTCGCCCCGTATGACTCACCGATACCGGCGGGGGTTGTACGGAAATCCGCTGATCAGCTTGGGCGGTCAGTGTAGACGGGTTCCTCCTCCCCGCCTCAGTTCGGCAGCGCGGCCTCCAGTTCCGCCAGTTCCGCCGCATCGAACTGGACCTCCGTGGCCCTGGCCGAGTCCTGGATCGAAGCCGGACGGCTGGATCCCGGTACCGGGACGACCGCCGGGGAGCGGGCCAGCAGCCAGGCCAGGGCGATCCGCTGCGGGCTGACACCGCGTTCGGCCGCGATGCGGTGGAAGGCGGTGCCCGCGGAGGCCGTGTCCGACGGGCCGTCCAGGGCACTGCGGGAGATGCCGCCCAGCGGACTCCAGGGCAGGAAGGCCAAGCCGAGTCGGGTGCTCAGTTCCAGCTCGGGCTCGCTGTCGCGAATGGCGGGAGAGTACTGGTTCTGCACGGAGACGAGCGCGTCGCCGAGGATGGCGTGGGCCTCACGGATCTGGCCGGTGGTCACATTGGAGATCCCGGCTGCGCGGATCGTGCCGGCGTCGAGCAGTTCGCGCAGCGCGCCGACCGATTCCGCCCAGGGCACGTCGGGGTCGGGCTTGTGCAGCTGGTACAGACCGATGGCTTCCACTCCCAGGCGCTTGAGGGAGGCTTCGGCGGCCTGCCTGAGATGGACGGGGGTGCCGACGACGGTCCAGCTGCCGTCGCCGGGGCGGCCCCGGCCCCCCTTGGTGGCGACGACGACGTCGGATGTGTCGCCGCCGTAGCGGGCCAGGGCGCGGGCGATGAGGAGTTCGTTGTGGCCGCGCTCGTCGGCGTGCCAGTGGTAGCTGTCGGCGGTGTCGATGAGCGTGACGCCGGCGTCGAGGGCGGCGTGGATGGTCGCCACGGCTCGTTCCTCGTCCGGGCGGTGCTCGATGGACAGGGGCATGGCGCCCAACCCGATCGCGCTGACCGTGGTGCTCCCCAAGGGGCGGTACTTCATGTGCGTCCGTTCTCCAGTGTCCGCGTTGCTCGCATACGGGCCGCCGCTGACGCGGATGCTTTGCGTGCCCTCATCCTGGGCACCTACAGTCGCCGGCAGAAGTGCCGACTTGGTGGAAACGTATTAAGGGAAACTGTTGATCGATGTGCAGCGGCTCCGCGTCCTGCGGACTGTGGCGGAACACGGCAGTTTCAATCAGGCGGCGGCCGCCCTGCGCCTCACCCCCTCGGCCGTCTCCCAGCACGTCGCGGCCCTGGAGCGCAGCCTCGGCGCGCGGGTCGTGGAACGCAGCACCCGAGGGGTGACACTCACCCAGGCCGGCCGGATCATGGTGGGGGCCGCGGAGTCGGTGGCCGCGGAGCTCGCGCACGCCAAGCGGCAGGTCGACCGGCTGGGCACCGGCCGCACCCAGTTCACCCTCGCCACGTTCACCAGCGGCGGCCGGCTCCTGCTGCCCGGCGCCCTCACCCGCATGACGGCCGCCCATCCCGACACCGTGGTCCACGTCAGGGAGGCCGAGCCCGAGGACAGCCTGCCCCTGGTCCGCCAGGGTGCCGTGGACGTCGCGCTCGCCTACCACTTCGACGGGCCGCTGCCGGGCCGGTCGGGCACGGGCTCCGACATGGAGTGGATCGCGCTGATGGAGGACCCCCTGCACGTCGTCCTCCCCGAGGCGCACCCCCTGGCCGACCGCCGGACGCTCGACATCGCCGAGCTGGCGGAGGAGCCCTGGGTGCTCGGCTGCCTCAAGACGGAGGTCTACCTGGTCCGTTACGCCGAGCGCGCCGGTTTCACCCCGGAGGTACGCGGCACCACCACCGACTACTTCTTCGCCCGCTCGCTCGTCGCGGCGGGCGTGGGCGTCTCGCTGGTCCCCTCCATCGCGCTGGCCCCGGAGTTGCCCGGTCTGCGGGCCGTTCCGGTCGATCCGCCTGCCCCGACCCGGCACATCGGCGTTGCCGTACTGCACCGCCGCGGCCACCCCTCGGTGGCGACGCTGATCCGGGCCCTTCAGGAGGAGGCGGCAGCGGCCGTCGACACCAGCCCTTTCGACCTGCGACTCCAAGCCCGCGGAGAGCCGGTGATCAGCCGCCGGTGAGATGCGTCGGCGCGAACATCCGCAGTACCGCCGGGAGCACGACCACCGAAGGACCCGGCTCCGCCAGCGCCTTCGCGAGGTCGTCCCGGAGGGTCTCCGGGGTCGTGCGGACACCCGGTACCCCGAAGGACTCCGCGAGGGCCACGAAGTCCGGGCGGGCCAGTTCCGTGGCGGTCGCCTCGCCGAAGGCGTCGGACATGTACTCGCGCAGGATGCCGTAGCCGCCGTCGTCGACGATCAGCCAGGTCACCGGCAGGTCGTACTGCCGGGCCGTCGCCAGTTCCGCGATCGAGTACATCGCGCCGCCGTCGCCGGAGACCGCGAGGACCGGGTGGGAGGGGTCCGCGACCGCCGCGCCCAGCGCCGCCGGGAAGCCGTAGCCCAGGCCGCCCGCGCCCTGCGCCGAGTGCATGGTGTTGGGGCGCCGGGCGTCGAAGGCCGACCAGGCCCAGTAGGCGAGGATCGTCATGTCCCAGAAGGACGGCGCCGAGTCCGGCAGCGCCTCGCGCACGGAGGCGAGGATCCGCTGCTCCAGGGTGAGGTCCTGGGCGGCGATCCGCTCGCGGACCTCGGAGAGGAGCGCCGCGACCCGCTCGGGGGCCGTGGGGTCTTCGCGGGGCGTCTCGATCGTCTCCAGGAGGGCGGACAGGGCCAGGCGCGCGTCCGCGTGGATACCGAGCCCGGGGTGGTTGGACTCCAGCTTCCCGGCGTCCGCCTCGATCTGGATCACCCGGCCGCGCGGCTTGAACGTGTGGTAGTTCGAGGACAGCTCGCCGAGCCCCGAGCCGACCACCAGGAGGACGTCCGCGTCCTCCAGGAAGTCCGTGGTGTGGCGGTCCTCCAGCCACGACTGGAGCGAGAGCGGATGCTCCCAGGGAAAGGCGCCCTTGCCGCCGAAGGTCGTGACGACCGGGGCGCTCAGCCGCTCGGCGAGCGCGAGCAGCTTGCCCGAGGCATCCGAACGTACGACTCCGCCGCCCGCGATGATCACCGGGCGCTCGGCGCGGATGAGCAGGTCGGCCGCGACGGCGGTCAGCTCGGGGCGCGGGACGACCTCGTCGGGCGTGGCGTCCATCGCCGTGACGACGGGCAGCGTCGTACCGGCGAGGAGCACGTCCTGCGGGATCTCCACCCAGACCGGGCCGTGCGGCGCGGTCAGCGCGGACTCCCAGGCCGCGGCGATGGCCGACGGAATCTGGGAGGCCGTGCGGACCGTGTGGACGGACTTCACGATGTCGCGGAAGGAGGCCTGCTGGTCACGGAGCTCGTGCAGATAGCCGTGGCGGCCGCCGCCGAGACCGGCGACCGGGACCTGGCTGCCGATCGCCAGGACCGGTGACGACCCGGCCGCCGCCTCCTGGAGCGCGGCGAGCGAGGTCAGCGCGCCGGGCCCGGTGGACAGGAACAGCGGGGCGACCTCGCCCGTGATCCGGCCGTACGCGTCCGCCGCGAACCCCGTGTTGTTCTCGACGCGCAGCCCCACGTACGTCAGCGAGGAGCGCCGCAGCGCGTCGAACATGCCGAGCGCGTGCTGGCCCGGCAGGCCGAAGACGGTGGTCGCGCCGAGGCCGGACAGGGTCTCGACGACGAGGTCGCCGCCGGTGCGGCCGGTGGGCGGGTTGAGGGCGGCCTCCGTCTGCCGCGGCGTGGGGCGCAGCACCAGGTCGTGGTCGTGGGTCATGCGGCGTCTTCTCCTTCTCGCCCGGGGTGCGGCCCGGCGTGCGTTCCGGCCGCCGGGCCGCGCACGGCCCGGCGTGCCCGGCGTGCCCGGGCGTCCAACGGCCTCGCGGCTGTGGTCACTTCGCGTTCTGCTCCGCCCCGGAGGCGCGTCCGGCGGCGATCTGCCTGCTCATGATCGTCGTCAGTTCGTACGCCGTGTGGGAGGCCGCCACCGCCGTGATCTCCGCGTCGTCGTAGGCCGGGGCGACCTCGACGACGTCCGCCGAGACGAGGTTGCAGGAGGCGAGGCCGCGCAGGATCTCCAGGAGCTCGCGGGAGGTCATGCCACCCGCCTCGGGGGTGCCGGTGCCGGGCGCGTGGGCCGGGTCGAGGCAGTCGATGTCGATGGAGATGTAGAGCGGGCGGTCGCCGATGCGCTGGCGCAGCTGGTCGGCGACCTCGTCGGCGCCGCGGCGGTAGATGTCCGCCGAGGTGACGATGCCGAAGCCCATCTTCTCGTCGTCGGTGAGGTCCTGCTTGCCGTACAGCGGGCCGCGCGTGCCGACGTGGGAGAGCGCCTCGGTGTCGAGGATGCCCTCCTCGACGGCGCGGCGGAACGGCGTGCCGTGCGTGTACTCGGCGCCGAAGTAGGTGTCCCAGGTGTCCAGGTGGGCGTCGAAGTGCAGCAGGGCGACCGGGCCGTGCTTCTTGGCGACGGAGCGCAGGAGCGGCAGCGCGATGGTGTGGTCGCCGCCGAGGGTCATCATGCGGGCGCCCGAGCCGAGCAGATCGTCGGCGGCGGCCTCGATGGTCTCCACGGCCTCGTTGATGTTGAACGGGTTCGCGGCGATGTCGCCGGCGTCCGCGACCTGGGCGAGCGCGAAGGGCGAGGCGTCCTGCGCCGGGTTGTAGGGGCGCAGGAGGCGGGAGGCCTCACGGATGGCGTTGCCGCCGAAGCGGGCGCCGGGGCGGTACGAGACGCCGGAGTCGAAGGGCACGCCGACCACGGCGATGTCCGTCTTGCCGCCGACCTCGTCGAGGCGGGGCAGCCGTGCGTACGTCGCCGGGCCCGCGTACCTCGGGATGCGGGAGGAGTCGACGGGGCCGCGGGGGGCCGTCGGGTTCTCTGCGCTGCTCATGGTCGGTTTCCTCCTGCTGGTGCGAGTACTGCGATTCAAGTGTCGCGCGGCCCACTGACAACGGGCCGCACGAAGAGTTAGACAGCCACCGGAGTATCCGGTTCCGGCTCCTCGGCGCCCCGCCCGGCGAGGCGTTCGCGCCACGCGGCGAGGACCGCCGCGTCGGTCGGCCTGGTGGCGAGGGAGACGACGACGTACACGGCCAGCGAGGTCAACAAGCCGTAGTAGACGGGCTCGTTGGCGAGGATTCCGTACCCCCACATGAGCCCGATGACGGACAGGCCGCCGGCGGTGACCGCCGCGAGCGCGCCGGGCGCGGTGCCGCGCCGCCACAGCAGCCCGCCGAGGATCGGCACGAGCAGGCCGCCGACGAGCAGGTTGTACGCGACGGTCAGGGCCTCGACGACATCGTTGAGCACGATGGCGATGAGGATCACGCCGACACCCATGACGAGGATGAAGACGCGGTTGCCCTTGACCTCGTCGTGCGGCTCGTCGCCGTCGCCGTCGCCGTCACTGTCGCCGGTCTTCACGGCCCCGCGAAGACGCGACCAGATGTCGTTGTTGGCGACGGTCGCGCAGGCGATGAGCGCCCCGGAGGACGTCGACATCACGGCGGCGAGCGCGGCGGCGAGGACGAGACCCCGTACGCCCATGGGCAGTTCGTCCTTGACGATGGTCGCGAAGGCCGCGTCGGCGCTCGGCAGCTTGGGGTACATGACCTTGGCGGCGGTGCCGATGACGGCGCCCGCGACCGCGTAGACGAGGCAGTACGTACCGGCGACGGTGCCTCCGTAGCGGGCCACCCTGTCGCTGCGCGCGGTGAAGACGCGCTGCCAGATGTCCTGCCCGATGAGCATGCCGAACGTATAGATGAGCACGTACGTGAAGATCGTCTCGCCGCCGATGCCCAGCGGATCGAAGTACTCCGTGGGCAGCTTCGCCCTCATCTCACTGAAGCCACCGGCCTTGACGACCGCGATGGGCAGCAGGAGCAGCAGGACGCCGACGGTCTTCACCACGAACTGCACCATGTCGGTGAGCGTGATGGACCACATGCCGCCGAGCGTCGAGTACGCGACGACGATCGAGCCGCCGAGGATGATCGCGAGCGTGCGGTCCATGTCGAAGATGACGTCGAAGATCGTGGCATACGCGATGGTCGAGGTGACCGCGAGCATCAGCGTGTACGCCCACATGACCACTCCGGAGATGACGCCCGCGCGCCCTCCGTAGCGCAGGTCGAGCATCTCGGAGACGGTGTAGACCTTCAGGCGCGCGATACGGGCGGAGAAGAAGACGCTGAGCGCGAGGATTCCGAGGCCGATGGTGACGACCATCCAGGCGCCGGAGAGCCCGTACTGGTAGCCGAGGCCGACACCGCCGATGGTGGAGGCGCCGCCGAGGACGATCGCGGCCATGGTGCCGGAGTACATCCACGGCCCGAGGCGGCGCCCGGCGACCAGGAACTCACTCTTGGACTTGGCGCGGCGCATGCCCCACCAGCCCATGGCCAGCATCCCTGCGAGATAGACGACGATCACTGTGTAGTCGACGGCCATAAAGGGGGGCCTCCTTCGCGCACCTCGGTGGCGTGTCGTGCAGATGGGAGTGAGGACCGCCGTGGGGACATCCGCCCGTACCCACGGCCTGCGGTCGGCACGACCTTAGATGGCCGGAAAGCAACGCTGAAGTGTACGTTTCATCTACTCCCACCCACTGATGCGGATGGAACGTCCACCATGGCCACCGACCCCTCCGGCCCTACCGGTCCCACCGGCCCCCTGGGCCCAGCGGCGCCCCCTACCCCGCCCGTCCCGCTCGCCGCGCTGCTGGCCCGCGAGGACCTCGGGCTGCGGCAGATCGCGGGCCCGGACGCTGCGGGGACGGCCGTGCAGTGGGTGCACACCTCGGAGATGACGGACCCCTACCCGTACCTCCTCGGGGGCGAGCTGCTCCTGACGGCGGGCGTGCACATCACCGACCCGGCGGACGCGGGCGGCTACCTCGACGCCTACGTGGCCCGCATCGTCGCGGCGGGCGGCGCGGCCCTCGGCTTCGGCGTCGCCCCCGTGCACGACACGGTGCCGCCCGCCCTGGCGGGGGCCTGCGACCGCCACGGCCTGCCGCTCCTTGAGGTGCCGCCGCGCACCACGTTCAGCGGCGTCGCCCGCGCGGTGTGGCGGCTGATGGCCGAGGCGAGGCACGCGGAGCTGCGCCGGGTGACGGAGGCGCAGCAGGGGCTCGCGACGGCCGCGGCACGGCCCGACCCGGTCCCGGCCGTCCTGCGCCAGCTGGCGGCGCGGCTCGGCGGGCTCGCGGTGCTGTACGGGCCGGACGGCACGGAGTTGCAGGCCGAGGGGCAGGCGCGGGAGGCGGCGCGGGAGGGCCTGCGGGAGCTGACCGGGGTCGTGCGGCGCCCCACACCCGCCGCCCCGGCGTCCGCCGCCGACACGGCCGGGGCCACGCACCTCGCCGCGTACGCGCTCGGCGGCGGCCGCGGCTTCGCGCTCGGGACCGCCACGGAGCGCCGCGAACCGGGCGACCACACCATCACCGGCGCGGCGGTCGTACTGCTCTCCTTGCTCACGGGCGAGCATCAGGGCGCTTCGGAGGCCGCCCGCTCGGCGGCCCTCGTACGACTGCTGCTCGGAGCCGATCCGGAGGACATCGGGCCCCTCCTGGGGAGCGATCTGTGGACCGTGGTGCACGCGCGCGGGGAGCGCACCCCGCTGGCCGCGTCCGCGCTCGCGGCGGCGCTCGGCAGCGGTCTGGTCGACCCGCGCGAGGACGTCGTACGCCTGCTCCTCCCCGCCGACCGCGAGATCACCCCCACGCACGCGTGGACCCTTGGCGTCTCCGCCCCCGCCGCCCCGGGCGACCTCGCCGCCGCCGACGCCCAGGCGGCCCGCGCCCTGCGCCGCGCGGAGGCCACCCGTCGGCCTCTCGTACGCCACCACGCCAACGGCCTCGCCACCCTGATCGCCCCCGAGGAGGCCGCCACCCACGCGCGCGTAATGCTCGCCCCGCTCGCCGAGAACGCCACCTTGGTGGAGACGCTGCGGACCTGGCTCGCCCTCCACGGCAGCTGGGACCGCACGGCGGTCGCGCTCTCCGTCCACCGCAACACGGTGCGCCAGCGCATCACGCGGTGTGCGGCACTCCTGGGGACGGACTTGGACGATCCCGACGTACGGATGGAACTCTGGTTCGCACTGAACCGGGCCCCGGGAGAAGCGCCCTGAAGGGGCGCGGGGAACTGCGCGCCCAGCCACGAACAGCCCGCACAGAGCAGCCAACCCACTCCGCCCCGGCGCAGAGCACTCGTCCCGCACAATAGGAGCCATGCCGATACCCAGCCGTGCCGCGCTCGTAGACCACCTCGTCCGCACCCGCATCGCGGGCGATGTCGCCACCCCCCGCGAGAACAACCTCAGCCACTACAGGAAGCTCGCGAACGGCGACCGCCACTACTGGCTCGGCCTGGAGCTCGGCGACCGCTGGACCGACGAGCAGGACGTCCTCGCGGTGATGGCCGAGCGCTGCGGCGTCATCGACGACCCCGGGCACCGGCAGGGCCAGGACACCATCGACCCGGAGCTGACGGTCGACGCCCTGGAGCGCATGGCGGCCCGCCTGCGCAAGGCGGCCGCCGGCAAGGAGAGCGTCCTTTTCGCCACCGGCCACCCCGGAGGGCTGCTCGACGTGCACCGCGCGACGGCCGCCGCCCTGCGCGCGGCGGGCTGCGAGATCATGGTGATCCCCGAGGGCCTGATGGCGGACGAGGGCATGGTCTTCCAGTTCGCGGACGTGGCGGTCCTTGAGCGCGGCGCGACGCTGTGGCACACGCACTCCCCCGAGCCGATGAACGCGATCCTGGACGGCCTGGAGCGCGAGGGCCGCCCCCAGCCCGGCCTGGTGGTCGCCGACCACGGCTGGGCGGGGCGCGCGGGCCAGCGCGGCCTGGACTCGGTCGGATACGCGGACTGCAACGACCCGGCGCTGTTCATCGGCGAGGCCGAGGGCACGGTGCAGGTGACGGTCCCCCTGGACGACCACGTCACGAGCCCCCGCCACTACGACCCGATGACGGCCTACTTGTTGGACGCGGCGGGGCTGACCCCCGAGGCCCCCGGCGGCCCCGAGGCCTGACCCGTGCCCGGCGTCGGGTCCAGGTACACGCGCCTGATCGCGGGGAAGCGCTCCTGGATGCGGTGCGCCATGCGGTCGCAGGCCCGCTCGATGTCCCCGGCCGTGGACACGTCCCGGAAGTCGACCTTCGCGGCGACCAGGGCCTCCTTGGGCCCCTGGAGCAGCGTGGTGAGCTCCAGTACGTCCACGACATGCGGGTCGGCGAGCAGTTCGGCCCGCACCGCGGCCCGCATCTCCTCGGGCAGCGGACGGCCGATCAGCAGTTCGGAGTTGGCGTGCCCGAGGACCCACGCGACGTACACGAGCAGCACGCCGATGCAGAGCGAGGCGATGCCGTCCCACACGCCGGACCCGGTGAGCTGCCCGCCGAGCAGCCCGGCCGCGGCGAGCACGAGGCCCGCGAGCGCCGCCGAGTCCTCCATGACGACGGCCTTGACCGCCGTGTCGGGGGTGTGGCGCAGATAGCGCTTGAGGTGCACTCCGAAGCGGTCGGCCTCGCCGCGCGCCTGCTTGAGGCCGGTCCGCAGCGAGTAGCTCTCCAGGAGGAAGGCGACACCGAGCACGATGTACGAGATGAGCGGGTCACCCGGCTCCTCGCCGTGCGTGAGGGTGTGGACGCCGTCGTAGACGGCGAAGACGCCGCCGCCGACGAAGGTGGCGACGGAGGCGAGCAGCGCCCAGATGTAGCGGGCGCCTCCGTAGCCGAGCGGGTGGTCCTCGTCGGCGGGTCTGGCGCCGGCCTTCAGGGAGACGAGCAGCATCAGCTCGGTGACGGTGTCAGCCACGGAGTGCGCCGCTTCGGAGAGCATGGCGCTGGAGCCGCTGATGACGCCCGCGACGGCCTTGGCGAGGGCGATCCCGAGGTTGGCGACGGCGGCGACGACGACCGTGAAGGTGCTCTCGCCGCCGCCCTCCGACTTCTCTGAGGGTTGCTCACTCATGTACCGGACGGTATGTCCGATCAGCGCGAGACGCGAACCACGCCACTGTGTCAGCGCGGAACGCGCACCACGCCTTCTTGGATGACCGTCGCCGCGAGCCGTCCGTCCTGCGTCCAGATCCGTGCCTGGCCGAGGCCGCGGCCGCCCGAGGCCGACGGCGAGTCCTGGTCGTAGAGCAGCCACTCATCCGCCCGGAAGGGCCGGTGGAACCACATGGCGTGGTCGAGCGAGGCGCCGACGACGTCGCCGACGGCCCAGCCGCCCCGGCCGTGCGCGAGCAGCACCGAGTCGAGCAGCGTCATGTCGGAGACGTAGGTGGCGAGGCAGACGTGCAGCGGGGAGTCGTCGCCGAGCTTGCCGTTGGCCCGGAACCACACCTGGGAGCGCGGCTCGCGCGGGTGGCCGACGGTGGCCCATGGCGGTGCGTCGGCATAGCGCAGATCGACGGCGGCCCGCGCCTCGATGAGCCGCTCGGCGACCGGCGCCGGAAGGTGGCGGGGCAGCATCTCGGCGGCGGTGGGCAGCGTCTCGGGGTCGGGCGCGTCCGGCATGGCCGCCTGGTGCTCCAGCCCCTCCTCGTACGCCTGGAAGGACGCGGAGAGGTGGAAGATCGGCTGCCCGTGCTGGACGGCGACGACGCGGCGCGTGGTGAAGGAGCGGCCGTCCCGGATGCGGTCGACGGTGTACACGATGGGCGCGCCCGGGTCCCCGGGGCGCAGGAAGTACGCGTGCAGGGAGTGGGCAGGCCGCTCGCCGGGGACGGTGCGCCCGGCGGCGACCAGGGCCTGTGCGGCGACCTGGCCTCCGAAGACGCGGGGCACGAGCGCCGAACGGCTCATGCCCCGGAAGATGTCCTCCTCGATCTGCTCCAGGTCGAGCAGGTCGAGGAGGTCCTCAAGTGCCTGGTTCATGGAGGTAGTTCTACAGGCCCATGTTCTTCGCGATGATCATCTTCATGACCTCGCTGGTACCGCCGTAGATGCGGTTGACGCGGTTGTCCGCGTACAGGCGGGCGATGGGGTACTCGTTCATGAAGCCGTAGCCGCCGTGGAGCTGGAGGCACTTGTCGATCACGCGGTGCGCGACCTCGGTGGTGAACAGCTTCGCCGAGGCGGCCTCGGCGGCGGTCAGCTCGCCCGCGTCCAGCGCCTCCAGGGCGCGGTCGGCGACGGCCTCGGCGGCGTCCACCTCGGCCTGGCAGGCGGCCAGTTCGAACTTGGTGTTCTGGAAGGAGGCGACCGTCTTGCCGAAGACGGTGCGGTCCTTGACGTACTCCTTGGCGAACCGCACGGCGGCCTTGGCCTGCGCGTACGCGCCGTAGGCGATGCCCCAGCGCTCGGAGGGGAGGTTGCTGCCGAGGTAGTGGAAGCCCTTGTTCTCCTCGCCGAGGAGGTCCTCGACGGGCACCTTGACGTCGACGAAGGCCAGCTCGGCGGTGTCGGAGGTCCGCAGGCCGAGCTTGTCGAGCTTGCGGCCGATGGAGTAGCCCTCGGACTTGGTGTCGACGGCGAAGAGGGAGATGCCGTGGCGGCGGTCCTCGGCGGTCGGCGCGGAGGTGCGGGCGCAGACGATCACGCGGTCGGCGTGCACGCCGCCGGTGATGAAGGTCTTGGAGCCGTTGAGGACGTAGTGCGTGCCGTCCTCGGAGAGCTTGGCGGTGGTCTTCATGCCCGCGAGGTCGGAGCCGGTGCCCGGCTCGGTCATCGCCAGGGCCCACATCTCCTCGGCGGAGACGAACTTCTCCAGGTAGCGCTTCTTCTGCTCGTCGGTGGCGAGCATCTTGATGTAGGGCAGGGCGAGCAGCACGTGGACGCCGGAGCCGCCGAAGCTGACGCCCGCGCGGGCCGTCTCCTCGTACTGGATGGCCTCGAACTTGTGCGTGTCCAGGCCGGCGCCGCCGAACTCCTCGGGGACGTTGATCCCGAAGAGGCCCAGCTCGGCGAGCTTGTAGTAGAACTCGCGCGGCACCTGACCGGCGGCGAACCACTCGTCGTGGACGGGGACGACCTCGGCCTCGATGAAGGCGCGCAGGGTCTCCCGGAACGCCTGGTGGTCCTCATTGAAAACGGTACGGCGCACGGAGAACTCCCTCTTGCCTGCATCGACTAAGCGCTTGCTCAGAGGCAGGTTACCCGGCGGTCACCAGAGCGTCCAGAGACGCATGTCACTCCTTGGCCGCCGCCGCGAACGCCCCGTGCGCGAGGCGGTGGAGCAGCTCCGCCATGGCCGCCCGGCTGGGCAGCGCGTCACGGCGGCTCAGGTGCGGCGTGGAGTTCAGCAGCCCGAAGACCGCGTGCACGCAGACGCGGGCCGCGTTCTCGGCGAGGTCCGGGTAGACCTCGCGGACCACCTCGACCCAGATCTCCACGTACTGCCGCTGGAGCTGGCGGACCAGCTTGCGGTCGCTGTCCCGCAGGCGGTCCAGCTCGCGGTCGTGCAGGGTGATCAGGGAGCGGTCGTCGAGGGCGAAGTCGATGTGGCCCTCGATGAGCGAGTCCAGGACCTTCAGCGGGGAACCGTCCGCGTCGGCCACGCAGCGTTTGCCGCCCGTCAGGAGCTGCCCGCTGATGCCGACGAGCAGCTCCGCGAGCATCGCGTCCTTGCCCGCGAAGTGGCGGTAGAGACCAGGTCCGCTGATGCCGACGGCGGCTCCTATCTCGTCCACCCCGACTCCGTGGAAGCCGCGCTCGGCGAAGAGCCGGGCGGCCTCCTTGAGGATCTGCTCGCGGCGGGTGGGGGCGTCGGTTCTGGTGGCCATGGAATTGATTCTAGACAGGCCGGTTAGCGCTCGTTAACCTGAAGGGGGCGCGTTAACGCTCATTAACCGAATCCGGGCGTGGCCGGGTGGACCGAGCAAGGGGGCTCGACTGATGCGGCAGCAGGCACCAGTGCTGACGAGCGCGGCTGATCCCGCGTCCGAGGCATGGCGGGGGAACGAGGCGGCGCACACCGCCCTCGTCGAGGAGCTGCGGGCCAAGCTCGCGGCGGCCGCGCTCGGCGGCGGCGAGCGGGCGCGGGCCCGCCATGTGGCGCGCGGCAAGCTGCTGCCCCGGGACCGCGTGGACACGCTCCTCGACCCGGGCTCGCCCTTTCTTGAGCTGGCACCCCTCGCGGCCGACGGTCTGTATGGCGGGGATGCCCCGGCGGCCGGTGTCATCGCCGGGATCGGCCGGGTCTCGGGCCGCGAGTGCGTGATCGTGGCCAATGACGCCACCGTCAAGGGCGGCACGTACTACCCCATGACGGTGAAGAAGCACCTGCGCGCCCAGGAGGTGGCCCTGGAGAACCGCCTCCCGTGTCTGTACCTCGTCGACTCGGGCGGCGCCTTCCTGCCGATGCAGGACGAGGTCTTCCCCGACCGCGAGCACTTCGGGCGGATCTTCTACAACCAGGCGCGGATGTCCGGCGCGGGCATCCCGCAGATCGCGGCCGTCCTCGGCTCCTGCACGGCGGGCGGGGCCTATGTCCCCGCGATGAGCGACGAGGCGGTCATCGTCCGGAACCAGGGCACGATCTTCCTCGGTGGCCCGCCCCTGGTGAAGGCGGCGACCGGCGAGGTCGTGACGGCCGAGGAGCTGGGCGGCGGCGAGGTCCACTCGCGGACCTCCGGAGTCACCGACCACCTCGCGCAGGACGACGCGCACGCACTGCGCATCGTGCGGACCATCGTCTCCACGCTCCCCGCGCGCGGCGAACCGCCGTGGCCGGTGCAGCCGGTCGAGGAGCCGAAGGTCGACCCCCTGGGGTTGTACGGCGCGGTGCCGACGGACTCCCGCACCCCCTATGACGTACGGGAAGTCATCGCGCGCGTGGTCGACGGCTCCCGCTTCGCCGAGTTCAAGGCGGAGTACGGCACGACGCTGGTGACGGGCTTCGCCCATATCCACGGCCACCCGGTCGGCATCGTCGCGAACAACGGCATCCTGTTCTCCGAGTCCGCCCAGAAGGGCGCCCACTTCATCGAGCTGTGCGACCAGCGCGGCATTCCCCTGGTCTTCCTGCAGAACATCTCCGGCTTCATGGTCGGGCGGGACTACGAGGCGGGTGGCATCGCCAAGCACGGCGCCAAGATGGTCACGGCCGTCGCCTGCACGCGCGTGCCGAAGCTGACGGTCGTCGTCGGCGGTTCGTACGGCGCGGGCAACTACTCGATGTGCGGCCGGGCCTACAGCCCCCGCTTCTTGTGGATGTGGCCGAACGCCAAGATCTCCGTGATGGGCGGCGAGCAGGCCGCCTCCGTCCTCGCCACGGTCAAGCGCGACCAGCTGGAGGCGCGCGGCGAGCAGTGGGCGGCCGAGGACGAGGAGGCCTTCAAGGACCCGATCCGCGCGCAGTACGAAGAACAGGGCAGCGCCTACTACGCCACGGCCCGGCTCTGGGACGACGGCGTGATCGACCCCCTGGAGACCCGGCAGGTCCTCGGACTCGCCCTGACCGCGTGCGCCGGGGCGCCGCTGGGCGAGCCCGGCTTCGGCGTCTTCCGGATGTGACGTGAGGAACTCACCGATGTTCAGCACTGTTCCGAGGGACTCAGCGATGTTCAGCACTGTTCTGGTCGCCAACCGCGGCGAGATCGCGGTCCGCGTCATCCGCACCCTGCGGGCGCTCGGCGTCCGCTCGGTGGCCGTGTTCAGCGACGCGGACGCGGACGCCCGCCATGTGCGCGAGGCGGACACGGCCGTACGGATCGGCCCGGCACCGGCCGCCGAGAGCTATCTGTCCGTGGAGCGCATCCTTCGGGCGGCGGCCACGTCCGGCGCCCAGGCGGTCCACCCGGGCTATGGGTTCCTCGCGGAGAACGCCGCGTTCGCACAGGCGTGCGCCGACGCGGGACTCGCCTTCATCGGCCCGCCCGCCTCGGCGATCGACCTGATGGGCGACAAGATCCGCGCCAAGGAGACGGTGCGGGCGGCCGGCGTCCCGGTCGTCCCCGGCTCCTCAGGAAGCGGCCTGACCGACGCCGAACTGGCCGCGGCGGCCCGGGACATCGGCACCCCGGTGCTGCTCAAGCCGAGCGCGGGCGGCGGCGGCAAGGGGATGCGCCTGGTGCGGGACGAGGCCGTGCTCGCCGAGGAGATCGCGGCGGCCCGCCGCGAGGCCCGCGCCTCCTTCGGCGACGACACGCTGCTCGTGGAGCGGTGGATCGACCGCCCCCGGCACATCGAGATCCAGGTCCTCGCGGACGGCCACGGGCACGTGATCCACCTCGGCGAGCGCGAATGCTCCCTCCAGCGCCGCCACCAGAAGATCATCGAGGAGGCGCCCAGCGTCCTTCTGGACGAGGCCACACGCGCCGCGATGGGCGAGGCGGCGGTCCAGGCGGCCCGCTCCTGCGGGTACGCGGGCGCGGGCACGGTGGAGTTCATCGTCCCCGGCAAGGACCCCTCCTCGTACTACTTCATGGAGATGAACACGCGCCTCCAGGTGGAACACCCGGTCACGGAGCTGATCACCGGGCTCGACCTGGTGGAGTGGCAGCTCCGGGTGGCCGCCGGGGAGCGCCTGCCGTTCACGCAGGAGGACATCACCCTCACCGGGCACGCGGTCGAGGCCCGGATCTGCGCCGAGACCGTCTCCGTCAAAGCGGGCGCCCGCGGCTTCCTGCCCTCGGGCGGCACGGTGCTTTCCCTGCGCGAGCCGCAGGGCGACGGCGTGCGCACCGACTCCGGCCTGAGCGAGGGCACGGAGGTCGGCAGCCTCTACGACCCGATGCTGTCGAAGGTCATCGCGTACGGCCCCGACCGCGCGACGGCCCTGCGCAAGCTGCGCGCCGCCCTCGCCGAGACGGTCACGCTGGGCGTGCCGACGAACGCGGGCTTCCTGCGCAGGCTGCTCGCCCACCCGGCGGTGGTGGCGGGCGAGTTGGACACGGGCCTCGTGGAGCGCGAGGTGGACGGCCTGGTCCCCGCCGGCGTGCCGGACGAGGTGTACGAGGCGGCGGCCGCGGTGCGCGAGGCCGCGCTCGCCCCTGCGGAGGGGGGCTGGACGGATCCCTTCTCGGTGCCGAGCGGCTGGCGGCTCGGCGGGACACCCGCGCCGCTGACGCACTGGCTCCACATGCCGGGACTCGACCCGGTCTCCCGCGTCACCCGAGGAACCCACACCGTCACCCCCGACCACGTCAGCGTCACCGTCGACGGCACCCGGCACACCTTCCACCGCGCGGGCGACTGGCTCGGCCGCGACGGCGACGCCTGGCACGTGCGGGACCACGACCCCGTCGAGGCGAGCCTCACCGGCGCCGCGCACGCCGGGGCCGACGCGCTCACCGCCCCCATGCCGGGCACCGTCACGGTCGTGAAGGTCTCCCCCGGCGACCGGGTGAGCGCGGGCCAGAGCCTGCTGGTGGTCGAGGCGATGAAGATGGAGCACGTCATCTCCGCCCCGCACGCGGGCACCGTCACCGAGCTCGACGTCACGCCGGGATCGACGGTCGCCATGGACCAGGTGCTCGCGGTGGTCGAGCCCGATGAGTCACCCGCGACCGAGGAGGACAAGGGATGACCACCACAGGCGCACCCGCCGGACTCCCCATGACCGTCCCCGCCCCGGACCTGCCGTCCCGCGTCCGTATCCACGAGGTCGGCGCGCGCGACGGCCTGCAGAACGAGCAGTCGGTGGTCCCCACCGAGATCAAGGCGGAGTTCATCCACCGCCTGGCCGACGCGGGCCTGACCACCGTCGAGGCGACCAGCTTCGTGCACCCCAAGTGGGTGCCCCAACTGGCCGACGCGGAGCGGCTCTTCCCGCTCCTCGGCGACCTCCCGGGCGTGCGCCTGCCGGTCCTCGTGCCGAACGAACGCGGTCTGGAGCGGGCGCTGGCGCTCGGCGCGCACCGCGTCGCCGTCTTCGCCAGCGCCACCGAGTCCTTCGCCAAGGCCAACCTCAACCGCACGGTGGACGAGGCCCTCGCCATGTTCGACCCGGTGGTCTCCCGCGCGCGGGAGCAGCAGCTGCATGTCCGCGGCTATCTGTCGATGTGCTTCGGCGACCCCTGGGAGGGCCCGGTGCCCGTCGCCCAGGTCGTCCGCGTCTGCCGCGCCCTGCTCGACATGGGGTGCGACGAGCTGAGCCTCGGCGACACCATCGGCGTGGCCACACCGGGCCACGTCCGCGCCCTGCTCACCGCCCTGGACGAAGCACAGGTCCCGACCGACCGCGTCGGCGTGCACTTCCACGACACGTACGGCCAGGCGCTCGCCAACACCCTGGCCGCCCTCCAGCACGGCGTGACGACGGTGGACGCCTCCGCGGGCGGCCTCGGCGGCTGCCCGTACGCGAAAAGCGCCACCGGCAACCTCGCCACCGAAGACCTCGTGTGGATGCTGCACGGCCTCGGCATCGACACCGGGGTCGATCTCGGCCGCCTCAGCGCCACCAGCGCCTGGATGGCCGGCCACCTGGGCCGACCCAGCCCCTCCCGCACCGTCCGCGCCCTGACCCACCAGGAGCAGTGAAGAACGATGGACCACCGTCTGAGCCCCGAGCACGAGGAACTCCGCCGCACGGTGGAGGCGTTCGCCCACGACGTCGTCGCCCCGAAGATCGGCGACTTCTACGAACGCCACGAGTTCCCCTACGAGATCGTCCGCGAGATGGGCCGCATGGGCCTGTTCGGCCTGCCCTTCCCCGAGGAGTACGGCGGGATGGGCGGTGACTACTTCGCGCTCGGCATCGCCCTCGAAGAGCTGGCCCGTGTCGACTCGTCCGTGGCGATCACCCTGGAGGCGGGCGTCTCGCTCGGCGCGATGCCGCTGCACCTGTTCGGCACCGAGGAGCAGAAGCGCCGGTGGCTGCCGAAGCTGTGCTCCGGCGAGACGCTCGGCGCCTTCGGCCTGACCGAGCCGGACGCCGGCTCGGACGCGGGCGGCACCCGCACCACGGCGGTGCGGGACGGCGACGACTGGGTGATCAACGGCTCCAAGTGCTTCATCACCAACTCCGGTACGGACATCACCGGCCTGGTCACGGTCACCGCCGTCACCGGCCGCAAGGACGACGGCCGCCCCCTGATCTCCTCGATCATCGTGCCGTCGGGGACTCCGGGCTTCACGGTCGCGGCGCCGTACTCGAAGGTGGGGTGGAACGCGTCGGACACCCGCGAGCTGTCCTTCTCCGACGTGCGCGTCCCCGCGGCCAACCTCCTGGGCGAGGAGGGCCGGGGCTACGCCCAGTTCCTGCGCATCCTCGACGAGGGCCGTGTCGCGATCTCCGCGCTGGCCACCGGGCTCGCGCAGGGCTGCGTGGACGAGTCCGTGAAGTACGCCAAGGAGCGGCACGCCTTCGGGAAGCCGATCGGCGCGAATCAGGCCATCCAGTTCAAGCTCGCCGACATGGAGACGCGGGCCCATATGGCGCGCGTCGGCTGGCGGGACGCGGCGTCGCGGCTTGTCGCCGGGGAGCCGTTCAAGAAGGAGGCGGCGATCGCCAAGCTCTACTCGTCGACGGTCGCGGTGGACAACGCCCGCGAGGCCACACAGATCCACGGCGGATACGGCTTCATGAACGAGTACCCCGTGGCCCGGATGTGGCGGGACTCCAAGATCCTGGAGATCGGCGAGGGCACCAGCGAGGTGCAGCGGATGCTCATCGCCAGGGAGCTGGGTTTCGCGGGCTGACGGAGGGACCCCTGGACTTGAAGTGAGCTTAGGCTAGCCTAAGCTCTACTTCCGGCCAGTGGCTCCGGCCGCCGTACCGTCACGAAAGCAGAGAACCCACATGCCCCAGTCCCGTCCGACCCAGCTCTCCCGCCGCGGCATACTCACCGCCGGTGGCGCCCTCGGCCTCACCGCCGTCCTGGCGGCCTGCGGCAACGAGAAAAAGGACGGGGACAGCAAGGCCAAGGGCGGCGCGGCCAAGTCCGGCCCCTGGAGCTTCAAGGACGACCGCGGCAAGACCGCCGAGCGGGACGCGACGCCGAAGAACATCGTCGCCTTCACCGGCGTCGCCGCCGCCCTGTTCGACTACGGCATCGAGTGCAAGGGCGTTTTCGGCCCGACGAAGACCAAGGACGGCAAGCCCGACGTCCAGGCCGGCGACATGGACATCAGCAAGCTGACGGTCATCGGCAACGAATGGGGTCAGTTCAACATCGAGAAGTACGCGGGCCTCGCCCCCGACGTGCTCATCTCCACGATGTTCGACGACCGGGGCACCCTCTGGTACGTGCCGGAGGAGAGCAAGGACAAGATCCTCAAGCTCGCCCCGAGCGTCGGCATCAGCGTCTACGACCGCCAGATGACCCAGCCGCTGCAGCGCATCCTCGCGCTCGCCGAGTCGCTCGGCGCGGACGTGAAGTCGGACAAGGTCGTCAAGGCGAAGAAGCGCTTCGAGGCCGCCTCCGAGCGGCTGCGCAAGGTCGCCAAGGCGCACAAGGACATCAAGGTCCTCGTCGGCTCCGCGAGCCAGGACCTGTTCTACGTCTCCGGCTCGGACCTCTCGGCCGACCTGGAGTACTTCAAGGCGCTCGGCGTGAACCTCATCGAGCCGCCGGCGAGCGCCAAGAAGGAGTCCGGCGGCTGGTTCGAGAACCTCAGCTGGGAGAACGTCGACAAGTACGGCGCGGACGTCATCATGATGGACAACCGCACCTCGGCCCTCCAGCCGGCCGACCTCGGCAAGTCCAAGCCGACCTGGAAGAAGCTGCCCGCGGTCAAGGCCGGACAGGTCATCCCGCGCGTCACCGAGCCGATCTTCTCGTACGACAAGTGCGCGCCGATCCTCGAGGACCTCGCGGACGCGATCGAGAAGGCGAAGAAGGTCGGCTGACCTCGACGCCGCCGTCCCGTCACGTACTTGAGCCGCCCTCTCCACGCACCACGGAGGGGGCGGCTCCGTTTTTGTCACCCAGTGAGACCCCCGGGGTTCAATGAGGCAGGACGTTAGGTTAGGCTTACCTAAGTTCCACGCCACGCCCTTGCCTCCCCACACTCCTGTCCCCTAGGGCGCGGTCAAGTCCCCTCACCTGGAGGACAGTTCATGCGCTCGCACCTGCTCAATGACACCACCGCGGAGCGGTACCGCAGCTCCGTGACGGAAGGAGTCGAGCGGGTGGCGGCCCGACTCGCCACCACCTCCCGCCCGTTCACCGGCATCTCCGTCGACGAGCTCGCGCCCCGCATCGAGGCCGTCGACCTGGACGAGCCCCTGCACGACACCATCGCCGCGCTGGACGAACTCGACGAGCTCTACCTGCGCGACGCGGTGTACTTCCACCACCCCCGCTACCTCGCCCACCTCAACTGCCCGGTCGTCATACCCGCCGTCCTGGGCGAAGCGGTGCTCTCCGCCGTCAACTCCTCGCTCGACACCTGGGACCAGTCCGCGGGCGGCACCCTCATCGAGCGCCGCCTCATCGACTGGACCACCGAGCGCATCGGCCTCGGCCCGGCCGCCGACGGCGTCTTCACCAGCGGCGGCACCCAGTCCAACCTCCAGGCGATGCTGCTGGCCCGCGAGGAGACCAAGGGCCAGGACCCCGCCCGGATGCGGATCTTCGCCTCCGAGGTCGGGCACTTCAGCGTCCAGAAGGCCGCCCGGCTGCTCGGCCTCGGCGAGGACGCCGTCGTCGTGATCCCCACCGACCGGAACAAGCGCATGCAGACCGTGGCGCTCGCCCGCGAGTTGGAGCGCTGCCGCCGCGACGACCTCTCCCCCATGGCTGTCGTCGCCACCGCGGGCACCACCGACTTCGGCTCCATCGACCCGCTGCCCGAGATCGCCGAACTGTGCGCGCGGTACGGCACCTGGCTGCACGTGGACGCGGCGTACGGCTGCGGCCTGCTCGCCTCCCGCAAGAACCGCCACCTCCTGGACGGCATCGAGCGCGCCGACTCCGTCACCGTGGACTACCACAAGTCCTTCTTCCAGCCGGTGAGTTCCTCGGCGGTGCTCGTGCGCGACGGGGCGACACTGTCCCACGTCACGTACCACGCCGAGTACCTCAACCCGCGCCGCATGGTGCAGGAGCGCATCCCCAACCAGGTCGACAAGTCCCTCCAGACGACCCGGCGCTTCGACGCCCTGAAGCTGTGGATGACGCTGCGCGTGATGGGCGCGGACGGCATCGGCGACCTCTTCGACGAGGTCTGCGACCTGGCCTCGGAGGGCTGGAAACTGCTCGCCGCCGACCCGCGCTACGACGTCGTGGTCGAGCCGCAGCTCTCCACTCTCGTCTTCCGCTACATCCCCGCCGAGATCTGCGACCCCTCCGCGATCGACCGCGCCAACCTCTACGCCCGAAAGGCCCTGTTCGCCTCCGGCGACGCGGTCGTGGCGGGCACCAAGGTGGGCGACCGCCAGTTCCTGAAGTTCACCCTGCTCAACCCCGAGACCACCACCGCCGACATCACGGCTGTCCTCGATCTGATCGCCGGCCACGCCGAGCAGTACCTGGGAGAGAACCTTGACCGCGCCTGCTGACCCCCACCAGCCGCCCGCGACGACGTACGACTTCATCGGCATCGGCCTCGGCCCGTTCAACCTCGGCCTCGCCTGCCTCACCGAGCCGCTCGACGAGCTGAACGGGCTCTTCCTGGAGTCCAAGCCGGACTTCGAGTGGCACTCCGGGATGTTCCTGGAGGGCGCCCACCTCCAGACGCCGTTCATGTCGGACCTGGTCACGCTCGCCGACCCGACGTCGCCGTACTCCTTCCTCAACTACCTGAAGGAATCGGGACGGCTGTACTCCTTCTACATCCGCGAGAACTTCTACCCCCTGCGGACCGAGTACAACGACTACTGCCGCTGGGCCGCCGCGCGGCTCTCCTCGATCCGCTTCAGCACGACGGTCGAGGAGGTCACCTACGAAGACGATCTCTACGTCGTGCGCACCACGGCCGGTGACCTCCTCCGCGCCCGCCGCCTCGTCCTCGGCACCGGCACACCGCCGCACCTGCCCGAGGCCTGCGACGGCCTGGGCGGCGACGCGATCCACAACTCCCGCTACCTCCAGAGCAAGGCGGAGCTCCAGAAGAAGGAGTCGATCACGCTCGTCGGCAGCGGCCAGTCGGCCGCCGAGATCTACTACGACCTCCTCGGCGAGATCGACGTACACGGCTACCGGCTGAACTGGGTCACCCGATCCCCCCGCTTCTTCCCCCTCGAATACACCAAGCTGACGCTGGAGATGACCTCCCCGGAGTACATCGACTACTTCCACGCGCTGCCCGAGGCGACCCGCTACCGCCTGGAGGCCCAGCAGAAGGGCCTGTTCAAGGGCATCGACGGCGAGCTGATCGACGCGATCTTCGACCTGCTCTACCAGAAGAGCCTGGCCGGGCCCGTCCAGACCCGGCTGCTCACCAACACCGCGCTGACCGAGGCGTGTTACGACAGCACGGACCGCACGTACACGCTGGGCCTGCGCCAGGAGGAGCAGGAGAAGGACTTCCGGCTCCGCACCCAGGGCCTGATCCTCGCCACCGGCTACCGCTACCAGGTGCCCGAGTTCCTCGCCCCGGTCCACGACCGCATCCGCTGGGACGGCCGGGGCCGCTACGACGTGGCACGCAACTACAGCATCGACACCACCGGGCACGGCATCTACCTCCAGAACGCCTCCGTCCACACCCACTCGATCACCAGCCCCGACCTCGGCATGGGCGCGTACCGCAACGCGTACATCGTCGGCGAGCTGCTCGGCCGCGAGGTCTACCCGGTCGAGAAGTCCATCGCCTTCCAGGAGTTCGCCGCGCCGGAAGGAGTGCTGATATGAGTACTGATTTCACGTTCCGCCCCCTCGACCCCCTCTCCGACGCCGAGCTGGTGCACAGCTGGGTCACCCACCCCAAGGCCGCGTTCTGGCTGATGCAGAACGCCTCGCTGCCCGACGTCGAGCGCGAGTACATGGCGATCGCGGCGGCCGAGCACCACGACGCGTTCCTCGGCCTGCACAAGGGCGTGCCGTCGTTCCTGATGGAGCGGTACGACCCCGCGTACGTGGAACTCGTCGGCCTGTACGAGCCGCTGCCCGGCGACGTCGGCATGCACTTCCTCACCGCCCCGTCCGACGTCCGCATCCCCGGCTTCACCCGCGGCGTGATCACCGCGGTGATGCGGGAGCTGTTCGCCGACCCGGCGACCGAGCGGGTCGTCGTCGAGCCGGACGTACGCAACACGGCGGTGCACGCCCTCAACGAAACCGTCGGGTTCCGGCCCGAGACCGTCATCCAGAAGCCGGAGAAGGAAGCCCTGCTGAGCTTCTGCACCCGGGAACAGTTCGAGACAGCAGTACGCGAAAGGGAACTGGCGATATGACCCTGTCCGACGCCGTGGCACATCTGTCCCCGGAGCGCTGGGCCACAGCCAACCGCCTGCTCATCCGCAAGGCGCTCGCCGAGTTCGCCCACGAGCGGCTGCTCACCCCCGAGCCGCTGGGCGAGGGCGAGGGCACGTACGTGGTCCGCAGCGACGACGGCCTCACCCGCTACCGCTTCGCCGCCCGGGTCCTGCGCCTGGACCACTGGCACATCGACGCCGACACGATCACCCGCCACCACGACGGCACCGAACTCCCGCTCAACGCCCTGGAGTTCTTCATCGAACTGCGCGGCGCGCTCGGCCTGAGCGACGCGATCCTGCCGGTCTACCTGGAGGAGATCTCCTCCACCCTCTCCGGCATCTGCTACAAGCTCACCAAGCCCGCGGTCCCCGCC
The DNA here is from genome assembly GCF_053591415.1 of Streptomyces sp. NPDC003032. Classification (NCBI taxonomy): domain Bacteria; kingdom Bacillati; phylum Actinomycetota; class Actinomycetes; order Kitasatosporales; family Streptomycetaceae; genus Streptomyces; species Streptomyces sp. NPDC003032. Next base: position 386,431 of record NZ_JBSFTT010000004.1, read on the forward strand.
GCCGAGCTGTCCCGCTCCGGCTTCCAGGAGATCGAGACGGGCATGACCGAGGGCCACCCCTGCTTCGTCGCCAACAACGGGCGGCTGGGCTTCGGCGTGCACGAGTACCTGTCGTACGCACCCGAGACCGCGAGCCCCGTACGCCTGGTCTGGCTGGCGGCACGCAAGGACCGGGCCGCGTTCACGGCGGGCGCGGGCCTCGACTACGAGTCGTTCTTCCGCGCCGAGCTGGGCGAGGAGACCCTGGCCCGCTTCGACCGCGTCCTGCGCGAGAAGGGCCTGGACCCGGCGGAGTACCTCCTCATCCCCGCCCATCCCTGGCAGTGGTGGAACAAGCTGTCGGTGACCTTCGCCGCCGAGGTCGCCCAGGGCCACCTCGTCTGCCTCGGCGAGGGCGACGACGAGTACCTCGCACAGCAGTCGATCCGCACCTTCTTCAACTCCACCGCCCCCGCCAAGCACTATGTGAAGACGGCCCTGTCCGTCATCAACATGGGCTTCATGCGCGGCCTCTCGGCGGCGTACATGGAGGCGACCCCGGCGATCAACGACTGGCTGGCGAACCTCGTCGACACCGACGAGACGTTGCGCGGGACCGGCCTGACGATCATCCGCGAGCGCGCGGCCGTCGGCTACCGCCACCTGGAGTACGAGGCCGCCACCGACCGCTACTCCCCCTACCGCAAGATGCTCGCCGCCCTGTGGCGCGAGAGCCCCGTGGCGTCCCTCGCGGAGGGCGAGCAGCTGGCCACGATGGCCTCGCTGCTGCACGTCGACCGCGACGGCGGGACCTTCGCCGGGGCGCTCATCGAACGCTCGGGCCTCACCCCCACCGAGTGGCTGCGCCGCTATCTGCACGCGTACCTGACGCCGCTGCTGCACAGCTTCTACGCCTACGACCTGGTCTTCATGCCGCACGGCGAGAACGTGATCCTGGTCCTGAAGGACGGCGCCGTCCAGCGCGCGATCTTCAAGGACATCGCCGAGGAGATCGCGGTGCTGGACCCGGACGCGGTCCTTCCGCCGGTCGTCGAGCGCATCCGCGTGGAGGTCCCCGAGGACAAGAAGCTCCTGTCCATCTTCACGGACGTCTTCGACTGCTTCTTCCGCTTCCTGTCGGCGAACCTCGTCACCGAGGGCCTGATCGACGAGGACGCGTTCTGGGGAGCCGTCGCGGAGTGCGTCACCGCCTACCAGGAGGCGACGCCGCACCTGGCCGACAAGTTCAAGCAGTACGACATGTTCGCCCCGGAGTTCGCGCTGTCCTGCCTGAACCGGCTCCAGCTGCGCAACAACGAGCAGATGGTGGACCTGGCGGACCCCTCGGGGGCGCTCCAGCTGATCGGGACGCTGAAGAACCCGATCGCGTAAGGCCGATGGGGCTCGGAAGACGGTCCTTCCGAGCCCCATCCACGTACGCCCTACTTGGCGGGCCAGGGCACCTGCGGCGACTGGTAGTAGCCGATGCCCAGCGCGTCCCAGCGCGGCGCCTGCGCGGCGAGCCGCACCTTGTACTTCTCCCAGTCGTGCGTGGCCGCGGGCGACCAGCCCAGCTCGGCGATGCCCGGCAGGCGCGGGAACGCCATGTAGTCGAGGTGCGCGGAGGTCGACAGCGTCTCCGTCCACAGCGGCGCCTCGACACCCATGACGGAGTCGGCGGGCGCGCCCGGCAGATACGTGCCCGGGTCCCAGTCGTAGGACCGCCGCACCTCGACGAGCCCGGCCCAGGAGAGGCCGAGCGGGGTGTCCTTGGTGTACTTCATGTCGAGGTAGGAGCGGTCGGCCGGCGAGAGGACCAGCTTGGTGCCGTTCTTCGCGGCGTTCACGACCTGCTCGCGCTCGGCGGCGCCGGTCCTGTCGTAGCCCCAGTACTGCGCGACGGCGCCCTCCGCGGGCTTGGCGCCGGTCAGCTGGTGCCAGCCCATGACCGTCTTGCCGTACTTGGCGACGACCGGCTGCACCTTGTCCATGAAGGCGACGAAGTCCTCATGGCTGGTGGAGTGCGCCTCGTCGCCGCCGATGTGGATGTACTTGCCGGGCGTCATCGCGGCCAGCTCACGGATCACGTCGTCGACGAAGTCGTATGTGACGTCCTTCTTGACGCACAGCGAACTGAAGCCGACCGCGGTGCCGGTGTAGAGCGGCGGGGCGATGCCGTCGCAGTTCAGCTCGGCGTACGAGGCGAGCGCGGCGTTGGTGTGCCCCGGCATGTCGATCTCCGGGATCACCTCCAGATGGCGCGAGGAGGCGTAGGCGACGATCTCCTTGTACTGGGCCTTCGTGTAATAGCCCCCCTTGCCGCCGCCGACCTGTGTGGAGCCGCCGTACGTGGCCAGGCGCGGCCAGGAGTCGATGGCGATGCGCCAGCCCTGGTCGTCGCTGAGGTGCAGGTGCAGCTTGTTCATCTTGTACAGCGCCGCCTGGTCGATGTAGCGCTTGACCTGGTCGACGGTGAAGAAGTGCCGCGACACGTCGAGCATCGTGGAGCGGTAGGCGTAGCGCGGCATGTCCTTGATGGTGCCGCCCGCGATCCGCCACGGGCCGCGCTGCCTGGACTGCTTCTCGACGGCGGCGGGCAGTTGCTGGCGCACCGTCTGCACGCCGTGGAAGAGCCCGGCGTCCGACCAGGACGTGATGGTGAGGGAGCCGCGCTTCGAGATGACCCGGTAGCCCTCGTCGCCGAGGACCTTGTTCTCCGGTTCAGCGCTGATGCGCAGCCGGATGCCGTCGCTCCCCCCGCCGGTGACGACGGGCAGCTTGTAGCCGGTGGAGGGGCGCAGCACCTTGGCGAGGTACTCGCCGACGCGGCGCTCCTCGGGGCGGTCGCCGCCGACGCGGATCCGGGTCCTGGCGGTGATCTCGTACCCGGCGCCGCCCGCCTCGGCCTTCATGGGCGCGGGCACGATCTGGCCGAGCGGGGTGACGGCGGGTTTCGCGGCCGGTCCCGAACCGCCGGGAGCGGCGGCGAAGGAGGAGATCCCGGCGGCCGCCACGAGCAGCAGCGAGCCGAGCAGTCGTGTCGTTCGGTGGTGCGTTCTCACAAGCGGGTCCCTTCGACGGGGGCGCAACTGTGGTGCATCGCATACGAACGGTTCCCATTGGTAACCCGGCCCCCACGAGGGGTCAAGGGGTATAGACCAGGTGTCCATTTGCCCGCAGGGGAACGGTGCGAGAATCGCCGCATGGCGGAAATCATCCAGCGGGACGGGACCTGGACCTTCGACGGGGAGACGCTGAGGCTCGTGCCGGGCCACGACAAGAGCGTCTCCCTGCTGCGCAAGACGCTGGGCGAACTGACGGTGCCCCTCGGCGCGTTGGCGGGCATCGCCTTCGAACAGGGCAAGAAGGCGGGGCGCTTGAGGCTGCGCCTGCGGGACGGCGCCGACCCGCTGCTCCAGGCGACGGGCGGAAAGCTGACGGACTCCTGCGACCCGTACCAACTGGTGGTGGAGCCGGACCGCTACGGAGTGGCGGAGTACCTCGTCGACGAGGTCCGCAACGCCCATCTGCTCGAACAGGTGCCGGCCGAGCCCTGCACGGCCTACCTCCTCGCCGGCCCGTCCGTACCGCTCTCCGTCTCCGCCGGGGACGCCACGGCGGGCTTCGACGGGGAGCAGGTCCGCCTGGAGTGGAACTGGAAGGCGGAGGACGCGAAGTCGGCGTCCGGCACGCGGACGCTGGCGCTCACCGACGTCGCGGCGGTGGAGTGGCACCCGGCGGTCGGCCTGGAGAACGGCTACCTCCGCTTCACCGTCAGGCACGCCCCGACCAAGGCCCCGCCGAAGTACGACCCGAACTCGGTGGAGCTGTGGGGCTTCAAGAAGGACCCGCTGATGGCCCTGATCGCGGCCGCCGTCCAGGCCCGCCTCCCGCACCCCTCGGCGCCCGCGCCCCCGCAGGCCCCCAAGGACGCGCCGCCCGCCACCACCAGGACCCTCGCCGCACCACCGGCCCCGGCCGATGATCACGACGCCCTGCTGCGCCGCCTGCGCGAGCTGGGCGAACTCCACCAGGCCGGCATCCTCACGGACGAGGAGTTCACCACGGCCAAACAGGCGGTCCTGCGCCGCATGTAGGCCCTATGCAGGCCGTCCCAGCCTCTTTCCGCCACGCTCCTGCCCGATTCCGGGCAGGATTCTTGCGAAAGCGGAGAAGATCCCCCAGGATCATCGAATGCACGACGACCTGGTGGACCACCTCACCCGCAGCACCCCGCTCCAGCGGGGCGAAGCTCTGCGGGTCATCCAGGACGTGCTGGCCTACTTCGACGAGACGACCGAAGAGTTCGTCCGTCGCCGCCACCGCGAACTGCAGGGTCAGGGCCTGCTGAACGCGGCGATCTTCGAACGGATCTCGGCGGACCTCGAATACCGCGCGGTCGCGCCGCCCGAGCTGAGCCTCCGGCAGCTGCGCCGCATCATCTACGGCTAGGACACCCTCTATGTGTGGAATCGTCGGTTATATCGGCAAGCGTGACGTCGCCCCGCTCCTCCTCGAAGGCCTCCAGCGCCTGGAGTACCGCGGCTACGACTCGGCGGGCATCGCCGTCACCGGCCCCAAGGCAGCGGGCCTGAAGACGGTCAAGGCCAAGGGCCGCGTCCGCGACCTGGAGGCCAAGGTCCCCGCCCGCTTCAAGGGCACGACCGGCATCGCCCACACCCGCTGGGCCACCCACGGCGCCCCCTCCGACGAGAACGCGCACCCGCACCTGTCCCAGGACGACAAGGTCGCCGTCGTCCACAACGGCATCATCGACAACGCCTCCGAGCTGCGCGCCAAGCTCACCGCCGACGGCGTCGAGTTCCTCTCCGAGACGGACACCGAGGTCCTCACCCACCTCATCGCCCGCTCCCAGGCGGACACCCTGGAGGAGAAGGTCCGCGAGGCGCTGCGCCACATCGAGGGCACGTACGGCATCGCCGTCCTGCACGCCGACTTCAACGACCGCATCGTCGTCGCCCGCAACGGCTCCCCGGTCGTCCTCGGCATCGGCGAGAAGGAGATGTTCGTCGCCTCGGACGTCGCCGCGCTCGTCTCGCACACCCGCCAGGTCGTCACCCTCGACGACGGCGAGATGGCCACCATCAAGGCCGACGACTACCGCACGTACACCACCGAGGGCTCGCGCACGACGGCCTCGCCGACCACCGTGGAGTGGGAGGCCGAGTCGTACGACATGGGCGGCCACGACACGTACATGCACAAGGAGATCTTCGAGCAGCCCGACGCGGTGGACCGCGTCCTGCGCGGCCGCATCGACGACCGCTTCTCCACCGTGCACCTCGGCGGCCTCAACCTCGACGCGCACGACGCCCGCAAGGTGCGCCGCGTCAAGATCCTCGGCTGCGGCACCTCGTACCACGCGGGCATGATCGGCGCCCAGATGATCGAGGAGCTGGCCCGCATTCCCGCCGACGCGGAGCCCGCGAGCGAGTTCCGCTACCGCAACCCGGTCGTGGACCCCGACACCCTCTACATCGCGGTCTCCCAGTCCGGTGAGACGTACGACGTCCTTGCCGCCGTCCAGGAGCTGAAGCGCAAGGGCGCCCGCGTCCTCGGCGTGGTGAACGTCGTCGGCTCCGCGATCGCCCGTGAGGCCGACGCGGGCGTGTACGTCCACGCGGGCCCCGAGGTCTGCGTCGTCTCCACCAAGTGCTTCACCAACACCACCGTCGCCTTCGGCCTGCTCGCCCTGCACCTGGGCCGCATCCGTGACCTGTCGGTCTCCGACGGCAAGCGGATCATCGAGGGCCTGCGGAAGCTGCCCGGCCAGATCTCGGAGATCCTCAAGCAGGAGGACGAGATCAAGAAGATCGCCAAGAGCTACGCGGACGCCCGTTCGATGCTCTTCATCGGCCGCGTACGGGGCTACCCCGTCGCCCGCGAGGCGTCCCTCAAGCTCAAGGAGGTCTCGTACATCCACGCCGAGGCCTATCCCGCCTCCGAGCTGAAGCACGGCCCGCTCGCCCTCATCGAGCCCGCGCTGCCGACCGTCGCGATCGTCCCGAACGACGACCTCCTGGAGAAGAACCGCGCCGCCCTCGAGGAGATCAAGGCCCGCAGCGGCAAGATCCTCGCGGTCGCGCACCAGGAGCAGGAGAAGGCCGACCAGACGATCCTCGTCCCGAAGAACGAGAACGAGCTGGACCCGATCCTGATGGGCATCCCGCTCCAACTGCTCGCCTACCACACGGCGTTGGCGCTGGGCCGGGACATCGACAAGCCGCGCAACCTGGCGAAGTCCGTGACCGTCGAGTAAACCGGACGGCCGAACATGTGAACGGCTCCCCGTGCGTGCCACCAGCACACGGGGAGCCGTTCCCTCAAGGGCCGGGGTCGCCCATTACCCCGACCCGCGCCCGCGTCGGCCGCCGGGCCGTCACGCCCCGGCCGGCAGGGGCGGTGTGCCGGCGACCTTTATGTACCCTTCGCAAGGGCATGAAGCACCTCTACGCGCGAGTAGATTTGTCCGCTCAAGAGGCGGCGCGCGGAAGGGAGTTGCGAGGTTACGGAATGACGATGACGGGCCGCTGCGCCCGTCGCGCCAGCCGCCCCGCGACCGAGCCGAAGATGCGCCCGACGATGCCGTGCGTGGAGCCGACGACGATCGCGTCCGCGCTGTACTCACGGCCGACCTCCTCCAGCTCGTGGCAGATGTCGCCGCCGCGCTCGACGAGGATCCAGGGCACTTCGGACAGATACTCCGCACACGCCAGTTCGAGGCCGAGCACCTCGGTGCGGTGGTCCGGCACGTCGACGAAGACCGGTGGCTCGCAGCCCGCCCACACGGTGGTGGGCAGCCGGTTGGCGACATGGACGATGATCAGGCCCGATCCCGACCGGTGGGCCATGCCGATGGCGTAGGCGAGGGCCCGCTCACTGGAGGTCGAGCCGTCGAAGCCGACGACGACGCCGTGCCGGAACGCGGGATCGCAGGAATGACGCGGTTCTTCCGCCGCTCGGGGGGTCGCCGTCGGATCGGCGACCTGACGCTTGCGGTCCGCTGGTTCGGAGAATTCGTGACCGGCCATGGGTGTCTCGGCGAGGAGTCCTCTGTGGGAGGGTCTGCTTGTTCAGGTGGTGCGGCGGTTCAGGACCTGCGAGGTAGTCCGGGAATCATCTTCCCAACCCCATACCCCCAAGGGTACGGCGACACTCCTCTCCTGCCCAGCGCCCGCATGGAGCCCGCACCGGGCTCCCGCCGGGCCGCACAAGGGCCTCCCGGCGTTCACCGGAGCATGCATGAGCCTCGCCCGTATGGCAATGGTTGCTGCCCCGTACAGGCGGTTTGCGCACCCGGGTGCGCCCACCCGGCGGCATGCCAGTGACCGGCCGCCCGACAGCGCGTTGAACCCCCGTACACCACCGCCACAGGGAGCACGCCGTGCCTGGACCGCCGACCGCGTCCCCACCCAACCGCAAACACCGCCCGGCCCCGGGACCACGCGCCCGGGAGCGGCGGCAGGCGCCCGCGCAGGACTCGGTGAGCGACGTGGTGCGCTGGGCGGCGTTCAGCTGTGTCCTGGTTCCCGTCGTCCTTGTGGGGTACGGGATCTCCCTGGCCGGGGCCGGCGGCGCCGCCCTGGGTCTCGCGGCCGTCACCGGGGTCTGCCGGGTGCTGCTGCGCCAGTCCGAGCGGTGCGCCGCCCGGCTGCTCGCGGAACAGAACTGCGGGCACCGCGGGCGGCACAGCAGAACGGGCGCGGGAGCGCACAGGGGCCTGCGGCACAGCCCCGACAGCGCGCCGGTCGACTGACCGATTCGCACACAAGCTCCCGTAGGTTTTCAGCCAACTTCCGGGGTGCCCGCATTCCTTGGCCGAACAGGCCCTCAACCCTCGTCCGACCAGGGCTGAAAGGTGCCCCAAGGGCGTGCGCACCCTACGGGGACCGGCCATGGAGCCGAGGCGCACTTCCCTGCACGGCCCGCGAGTGCAACGCTTCGTGATCGAATGCTTCACGCCAAGTTGCCATGTCGACAATCTGCCGGGTGCTGAACTGGTCACCCCGGCAGCACGGGACACAGTAGATTCGATCTTGACTGTATTACGGCGGGGGACTGGTGGAGGACCGAGGGGAAACGTGCAGGAGCGACAGGCCCAGCAAGCACGTCAAGAACAGGGAGCCGCTACGACCGAGGGGGGTTTAGCACCATGAGCCACGACTCCACTGCCGCGCCGGAGACCACGGCTCGGAAGCTCTCCGGGCGCCGCCGCCGGGAGATCGTAGCGGTGCTGCTGTTCAGCGGTGGTCCCATCTTCGAGAGCTCCATACCGCTCTCCGTGTTCGGCATCGACCGGCAGGACGCGGGGGTCCCCCGTTACCGGCTGCTCGTGTGCGCCGGTGAAGACGGCCCGCTGCGGACCACCGGCGGACTCGAACTGACCGCGCCACACGGCCTGGAGGCCATCGGTCGCGCGGGCACGGTCGTCGTACCGGCCTGGCGGTCGATCACATCGCCGCCACCGCCGGAGGCACTCGACGCGCTGCGCCGCGCGCACGAGGAGGGCGCCCGCATCGTCGGGCTCTGCACCGGCGCGTTCGTGCTCGCCGCCGCCGGACTGCTGGACGGCCGGCCCGCGACCACCCACTGGATGTACGCGCCGACGCTCGCGAAGCGCTATCCGTCCGTCCACGTGGACCCGCGCGAGCTGTTCGTCGACGACGGGGACGTCCTGACGAGCGCCGGCACCGCGGCCGGAATCGACCTCTGTCTGCACATCGTGCGCACGGACCACGGCAACGAAGCGGCGGGCGCGCTCGCCCGCAGGCTCGTGGTGCCGCCGCGCCGGGCCGGCGGCCAGGAGCGCTACCTCGACAGATCTTTACCCGAGGAGATCGGCGCCGACCCGCTCGCCGAGGTCGTCGCCTGGGCCCTGGAACACCTCCACGAGCAGTTCGACGTGGAGACGCTCGCCGCGCGCGCGTACATGAGCAGGCGCACCTTCGACCGCAGGTTCCGCTCGCTGACCGGGAGCGCTCCCCTGCAGTGGCTGATCACCCAGCGGGTGCTCCAGGCGCAACGGCTCCTGGAGACCTCCGACTACTCCGTCGACGAGGTCGCGGGCCGCTGCGGCTTCCGCTCGCCGGTCGCGCTGCGGGGCCACTTCCGGCGCCAGCTCGGCTCCTCGCCCGCCGCGTACCGGGCCGCGTACCGCGCCCGCCGACCACAGGGCGAGCGTGTGCTGGAGGCCGCGTCCGCGACCTCGCAGGCCGTGCCCACCCTGGTGGAGGCGGGTCCGGTGCCGACCCAGACCCGGCGCACGGCCGCGGCCAGCGCGCTCGGGCCGTCGGCCTCCGTGCCCACCGAGCCCGGCAAGCCGAACTCGGACGTGTACGCGTCGGGACGTCCTCCCCTGCCCGGCCAGAGGAGTGCGCCGTAGGGTAAGACGCATGAACGATCGCATGGTGTGGATCGACTGCGAGATGACCGGGCTCTCGTTGACGGATGACGCACTTATCGAGGTGGCCGCACTGGTCACCGACTCGGAACTGAACGTGCTCGGCGAAGGTGTGGACATCGTGATCCGCCCGCCGGACGCGGCGCTGGAGACCATGCCCGAGGTGGTGCGCGCCATGCACACCGCCTCGGGGCTCCTCGACGAGCTGGCCGGCGGCACCACGCTGGCCGACGCCGAGGAGCAGGTCATGGCGTACGTACGTGAGCACGTGAAGGAACCTCGGAAGGCTCCGCTGTGCGGAAACTCGGTCGGCACCGACCGCGGCTTCCTGCTGCGCGACATGGCGGGCCTGGAGGAGTACCTCCACTACCGGATCGTCGACGTCTCCTCCATCAAGGAGCTGGCCCGGCGCTGGTACCCCCGGGCGTACTTCAACAGCCCGGACAAGAGCGGCAACCACCGCGCGCTCGCCGACATCCGCGAGTCCATCGCCGAGCTGCGCTACTACCGCGAGGCGATCTTCGTCCCGCAGCCCGGCCCGGACTCCGACACCGCGAAGTCGATCGCGGCCAAGCACGTACTGCCCGCGGAGTAGCCTCCGCGGGGTCCCCTTGTACGGGGTCCGGAAAAGGTGTGCGCGAGCACCCCTTCGGACCCTGTACACTTTTTCTCGGCCGGTCGGAAGAAAGACAAACGACCGGACATGGTGGGTGTAGCTCAGTTGGTAGAGCACCTGGTTGTGGTCCAGGTGGCCGCGGGTTCAAGTCCCGTCACTCACCCTGAGGAAAGGGCCCCGGTTCGAGAGAACCGGGGCCCTTTCCGTTTGCGCATTCCTGCCTCAGGACCGCGACTCGCGAATCGTGCCTCAGGAAGAGGCCCGCTCCACCAGCTCCGTCGGAAGCACCAGCTGGCGCCGCTCCAGGCGACGGGCGGCGGCCGGGCGGCTGTCCGCGATCTCGGCGAGCAGCAGATCGATCATCGCCCGCCCCATCTCCTCGATCGGCTGGCGCACGCTGGTGAGCGGCGGGTCCATGTGCCGCGCGATCGCCGAGTCGTCGAAGCCGACCAGCGCCACGTCGTCGGGTATCCGGCGCCCCGCCTCGCGCAGCGCCTGCCGGGCTCCCGCCGCCATCACGTCGGAGCCCGCGAAGACCGCGTCAAGACCGGGGCAGGCGTCGAGCAGCTGCCGCATCGCGCGATGGCCGCCCTCCTCCGTGAAGTCACCCGGCGCGATCAGCCGCTCGTCCACCGTGCGGCCCGCGTCCCGCAGCGTGGCGCGGTAGCCGTCCAGGCGGCGCTGGGCCCCGTACACGTCGAGACGGCCCGTGATGGTTGCTATGGCCGTGCGGCCGCGCGCCAGGAGATGCTCCACGGCCGAGCACGCCCCGGCGAAGTTGTCGGAGTCGACCGAGGGCAGCGCCTCGTCGGCGCAGCGGCGGCCGCTGATCACCGCGGGGATCTCCAGCTGGGTCAGCAGGTCCGGCAGCGGGTCGTCGGCGTGCACGGAGACCAGCAGCACGCCGTCGACCCGGTGGGCCGCGAGGTACTGGGCGAGGCGCTGGCGCCGCTGGTCGTTGCCCGCGAAGATCAGCAGCAGCTGCATCTCGGTCGCGCTCAGCTCGGCGCCCACCCCGCGCAGCACGTCGGAGAAGTACGGCTCGGCGAAGAACCGGGTCTCGGGCTCGGGCACGACCAGGGCGATCGCGTCCGTGCGGTTGGCGGCGAGGGCGCGGGCCGCCGTGTTCGGGACGTAGCCCAGCTCGGCGACGGCGGCCTCGACGGCTGTCCGCGTCGCCGCGCTCACCCTCGGCGAGCCGTTGATCACGCGGGAGACCGTTCCCCGGCCCACTCCCGCCCGCGCCGCGACCTCCTCCAGCGTGGGTCGTCCGCCGCTGCGGCCGCGCGCTGCGTGAGCTGCCATTGTCCGCCTCCCGTCACACTGCCCCCGGCGAGGAATGTAACAGCCGGATCTTCGCCGGGCGGATGGGCCGATGCGCGGGCGGCCCGTAACGGCCCGATAACCGAAGACATAACTCTCTGTCCGGTCCCTTGACACCCCCGCCCGCAGCCACGAGTCTTCAAGCAATCACCTGTGGGAGCGCTCCCACGCTACCTGACACGTACACAACCCGCACGTTCCCCGCCCGAGCCGCAGAGTGAACCAACGGGCCCAGCAGAGCAGTTGGCCGGGGGGTCGGCACGTCAGGCAACAGGAGGACGTCATGCATACGAGTACCCGCCGGACCCGCCGGCTGGTGACCTACGCGGCCGTGACCGCGCTGGCCACGAGCCTGCTGGCCGCTTGTTCCAGCGACGACGACAGCGGCTCAGCGGGCGGTGACGGCAAGACCACGCTCAATGTGGGCACGTTCGGCGTGCTGGGCCTCAAGCAGGCAGGCCTCTACGAGGAGTACGAGAAGGCACACCCGGACATCGAGATCAAAGAGAACGTCATCGAGCGGAACGACGCCTATTACCCGAAGCTCCTCACCCAGCTGCAGTCCGGCGCCGGTGTCAATGACGTGGCGGCCATCGAGGTCAGCAACATCACGGAGATCGTGCAGACCCAGGGCGCCAAGTTCGAGGACCTCGGCAAGGCCGAGGGCGTGGACAAGTCCTCGTATCTCGACTGGAAGTGGAAGCAGGCCACCACCGAGGACGGCAAGACGGTCGGCCTCGGTCTCGACATCGGTCCGACGGCGCTCTGCTACCGCAAGGACCTCTTCGAGAAGGCGGGGCTGCCCACCGACCGCGAGCAGCTCGCCAAGGAGTGGGCGGGCGACTGGGACAAGTACGTCGCGCTGGGCGAGAAGTACATGAAGAAGGCGCCCAAGGACACCAAGTTCGTCGACTCCGCCTCCAGCGTCTACAACGCCGTCTTCGCCGGTGCGACCGAGCGGTACTACGACAAGAGCGGCGAGGAGATCTACGACGAGAGCCAGGGCCGCAAGGACGCCTGGGACGCGGCGATGAAGGTCGCGGGGGGCGATATGTCCGCCAAGCTGAAGCAGTTCGACCCGACGTGGGACCAGGGCTTCGCCAACGGCAAGTTCGCCTCGGTGGCCTGTCCCGCCTGGATGGCCGGTTACATCCAGGAGAAGACGGGCCCGGGCGGCAAGGGCAAGTGGGACATGGCCAAGGCGCCCACGGACGGCAACTGGGGCGGCGCGTTCCTCGGCGTGCCGAGCGCGGGCAAGCACAAGAAGGAGGCGACCGAGCTCGCCGTCTGGCTGTCGCAGCCCGAGCAGCTCGCGAAGATCTTCGCCAAGCAGGCCAGCTTCCCGTCCACCCCGCCGGTCTACGACAAGCTGAAGCCGTCGGCGCAGACCAAGGCGTACTTCAGCGACGCGCCCATCACCAAGATCTACGCCGACACCGCGAAGAACATCCCCACGGCGATCTACGGCATCAAGGACGCCCAGATCGGCCAGTCCATCACGGACATCGGCGTGCTCCAGGTGGAGCAGCAGGGCAAGTCTCCCGAGGAGGGCTGGGAGGCGGCCCAGAAGGAGATCAAGGATGTTCTGGGACAGTGACGGACATGTCCGATACCGCTGAGTACGCCGAGACCGCGTCCCCCGGCAAGGGGGACGCGGCCCCGGCCGCGTCGGGGGGCCGCGCGTCCTCCCCCACGACGTCCTCGTGGCGCAGCCGCCTGTACCGCTGGGACATCAAGGCGTCGCCGTACGTCTTCGTCGCGCCGTTCTTCCTCTTCTTCGGCGCCTTCGGCCTGTTCCCGCTGCTCTACACCGGCTGGGCGTCGCTGCACCGCCTGGAGCTGACCAACCTCGACGACAGCACCTGGCTGGGCCTGGAGAACTACACCAACCTGCTCCAGAGCGACTACTTCTGGAACGCGCTCGGCAACACCTTCACCATCGGGGTCATCTCCACCGTCCCCCAGCTCGCCATCGCACTCGGCATCGCGCACCTGCTCAACTACAAGTTGCGCGGGTCCACGCTGTGGCGGGTCGCGATGCTCGCTCCGTACGCGACGTCGGTGGCGAGCGCCTCGCTGGTCTTCACGCTGCTGTTCGCCTGGGACGGCGGCATGGTCAACTGGATGATCGGCTCCGTCGGCTTCGACCCGGTCAACTGGCGCGAGTCCTCGTGGGGTTCGCAGGCGGCGGTGTCGACCATCGTCATCTGGCGGTGGACCGGCTACAACGCCCTGATCTATCTGGCGGCGATGCAGGCCGTGCCGCACGACCTGTACGAGTCGGCCTCGCTGGACGGCGCCTCACGCTGGCAGCAGTTCCGGCACGTGACCATCCCGATGCTGCGTCCGACGATCCTGTTCACGGTGGTCGTCTCCACCATCGGGGCGACCCAGCTGTTCGGTGAGCCGCTGCTGTTCGGCGGCACGGCGGGGTCCAAGGGCGGCGCCGACCACCAGTTCCAGACGCTCGGTCTCTACCTGTACGACCAGGGCTGGATCAACGGCCATTTGGGCCGGGCCTCGGCCGTCGCCTGGCTGATGCTCCTGATCCTGCTGCTCATCGCCGCGGTCAACCTGCTGATCGCCCGACGCCTGAGGAAGGACCGATGAAGTCCCGCACGCCGGGCCGGAAGGCCGGCCGCACGATGCACGCGGGGCCGCTGACCTACCTCGTCCTCGCGCTGTTCACCGCCATCTCGCTGGCGCCGCTGATCTGGACGGCGATCGCGGCCTCGCGCACGAGCGGACGGCTCGCCCAGACGCCGCCGCCCCTGTGGTTCGGCGGGAACCTCTTCAAGAACCTCGAACGGGCGTGGAGGGAGGCGAGCCTCGGCGACGCGATGCTGAACACCACGATCGTGGCGGGCAGCATCACCATCGGCACCGTCCTCTTCTCCACGATCGCCGGGTTCGCCTTCGCCAAGCTGAAGTTCCGGTTCAGCGGGGCGCTGCTCATACTGACCATCGGCACGATGATGGTGCCGCCGCAGCTGAGCGTCGTACCGCTGTATCTGTGGATCGCCGACCTGCAGTGGACCAACCAGCTCCAGTCGGTGATCCTGCCTACGTTCGTGAGCGCCTTCGGGGTCTTCTTCATGCGGCAGTACCTGCTCCAGGCGCTGCCCGGTGAGCTGATCGAGGCGGCGCGGATGGACGGGGCGAGCAGTCTGCGCATCATCTGGCACGTGGTGTTCCCGGCGGCGCGGCCCGCGATGGCCGTCCTCGGCCTGCTGACGTTCGTCATGGCCTGGAACGACTTCCTGTGGCCGATCATCGCCCTGAACCAGTCGAACCCCACCGTGCAGGTGGCGCTCAACTCCCTCGGCACGGGGTACATCCCCGACCGAGCGGTGATCATGGCGGGCGCACTGCTCGGTACGTTGCCGCTCCTGCTGGCGTTCGTCCTGTTCGGCAAGCAGATCGTGAGCGGGATCATGCAGGGGGCGGTCAAGGGCTGACGCCGCCCCCGCCCGCCGTGCCCCGCACCCCGCCCCGCCCCCGCGTGCCCTCTCCCCTTGTCCTGACCCCCCTCCCATGGGAGCGCTTCCATGCCTGAACCCCTTACCTTCCCGGCCGGTTTCCTCTGGGGCGCCGCCACCTCCGCGTACCAGATCGAGGGCGCCGTGCGCGAAGACGGCCGCACGCCCTCCATCTGGGACACCTTCAGCCACACGCCGGGCCGCACGGTCGACGGTGACACCGGCGATGTCGCCGTCGAGCACTACCACCGCTACCGCGACGACGTGCGGCTCATGGCCGACCTCGGTCTGAACGCCTACCGGTTCTCCGTGTCCTGGTCGCGGGTGCAGCCCACCGGGCGCGGCCCCGCCGTCCAGCGCGGTCTGGACTTCTACCGGCGCCTGGTCGACGAGCTGCTCGCCAAGGGCATCGCGCCCGCCGTGACCCTCTACCACTGGGACCTGCCGCAGGAGCTGGAGGACGCGGGCGGCTGGCCGGTGCGCGAGACCGCGTACCGGTTCGCCGAGTACGCGGGCTTCGTCGCCGAGGCGCTGGGCGACCGCGTCGAGTCCTGGATCACGCTCAACGAGCCCTGGTGCAGCGCCTTCCTGGGCTACGGCTCCGGCGTGCACGCCCCCGGCCGCACCGACCCCGCGGCCGCCCTGCAGGCCGCGCACCACCTCAACCTCGCGCACGGCCTGGGCACCCAGGCGCTGCGCGCCGCCCTGCCGGCCCGCGCCCGCGTCGCGGTGAGCCTGAACTCCGCGGTGGTCAGGGCGGTCTCGGACACGCCGACGGACCTGGACGCCCGTCGACGCGTCGACAACCTCGCCAACGGCGTCTTCCACGGCCCCATGCTGCACGGCGCCTACCCGGCGGACCTCCTGACGGACACCGCCCGGGTCACCGACTGGTCCTGCGTCCACGACGGCGACCTGGCCGACATCCACCAGCCACTGGACGCGCTGGGCCTCAACTACTACACGCCCGCGCTGGTGTCGGCAGCCCCGGACGACGCCGGGAGCGCGCGCGCCGACGGACACGGCGTGAGCGAGCACTCTCCCTGGCCCGCGTCCGAGGACATCGCCTTCCACCAGACGCCGGGCGAGCGCACCGCGATGGGCTGGACCATCGATCCGACGGGGCTGCACGAGCTGATCATGCGGTACGCCCGGGAGGTCCCGGGGCTTCCGGTGTACATCACGGAGAACGGCGCGGCCTGCGACGACAAGCCCGATCCGGACGGCCGCGTCCACGACCCGGAGCGGATCGCGTACCTCCACGGCCACCTGGCCGCCGTCCGCCGCGCCATCACCGACGGCGCCGACGTCCGCGGCTACTACCTCTGGTCGCTCCTGGACAACTTCGAATGGGCGTACGGCTACAGCAAGCGTTTCGGCGCGGTCTACGTCGACTACGAGACGCAGGCGCGCACTCCGAAGTCCAGCGCCCACTGGTACGCGACGGTCGCCGCCGCGGGCGAGCTGCCGCGGGATCCGGCGCTGGACTGAGCCGGCTGCTCCCCGCGGGGGGCGCGGGGAACTGCGCGAGCAACCACGACGCGCCCGCGGGGGATCTCAGTCCTGGCCGCCCGCACGCCTCCGGCGACGCACGGCGGGGCCCCGATGCCCCCGCCGCCCCGCCGCCCCCCGGCGATGACCCCGCTGGAGCCGGAGCCGCACCTCCGTACCGCCCAGGACCGAGCCGCCGACACGGACATCGCCGCCCGTCGACTCGGCGAGGCGGCGGACGATGTCCAGGCCCAGGCCCGTGGAGCCGTCCGCTCCCGAGCCCGCGCCCCGGGCCATCGCGGCCTCGGGGTCGGCGATCCCGGGCCCCGCGTCGGAGACGAGGACGATCACCGCGTCCTCGCCGCTGTGCACGTCCACGGAGAAGGCCGTGCCCTCGCCCGTGTGCCGGAAGACGTTGCCGAGCAACGCGTCGAGCGCCGCCACAAGGTCGGGCCGGGCCACCGGTATGTGGACCGGCCGCTCCACCCCCGCCACCCGCACCTCCCGGCCCTCGTCCTCCGCGAGCGCCGACCAGAAGGCCATCCGCTCGCGGATCACCTCGGCGGCGTCGCAGCCCGCCCCGGGCCCGACCGCCGCCGTCCGCGGCTTGGCGTCCCGCGCGGTACGGATGATCGTGTCGACCTCGCGCTCCAGCGTCTCGACGGCCGTACGGGTCTGCTCGGCCGCCGGCCCGCCGCCGAGCGACGCGGCGTTCAGCCGCAGCACGGTCAGGGGCGTGCGCAGGCGGTGCGAGAGATCCGCCGCCAGCTCACGCTCGTTGGCGAGGAGCTGCACCACCTGGTCCGCCATCGCGTTGAACGCCACCGCCGCCAGGCGCAGCTCCGTCGGCCCCTCCTCCGGCACCCGCGCCCCCAGCTTCCCCTCCCCGAGGTCGTGCGCGGCGCCCGCCAGCCGCTTGGCGGGCTGGACCATGCGTACGCCGAGCCGGTCCGCGACGGCCACGGAGCCGATGACGAGCGCGACGCCGACGCCCGCGAGCACCAGCCACGCCGTGGTCACGCCGTTGCTGACCTCGGCCTCGGGCACGTAGATCTCCACGACGGCCGTACCGGAGCTGAGCGCGGTCGGCTGGAGTACCACGAAGCCACCGGGCACCTCGGCGGTCCTGGCGCGGCCCTCCTCGCGAGTGGCCTCCACGGCGCCCGCCCGCGCCCTCGGATCGCCGACCTCGAAGGCGGGGGCGCCGTCGACGGCCGGTACGTACACCGCCATCCGCCCGTCGCCGCCCGCCTCGGACGTGGCGACGGCCCGGGTCAGCTCCTCGCGGTCGGTGGTGATGGAGAGCGTGGGGCCCATGCCCGCGCCGTGCCGCTCCGCGTTCGAGACGGCGCGGTCCCTCGCCATCTCCTTGACGACGAGTCCGAGCGGCACCGCGAAGGCCACCACGACCATCGCCGTGACGGCCAGGCACACCTTGACGAGCGCCCACCTCACCGCGGCGGCTCCGACGGCGGCTCCAGCTTCACGCCGACGCCGCGCAGCGTGTGCAGATAGCGCGGCTTGGCGGCGGTCTCGCCCAGCTTCCGCCGCAGCCACGACAGATGTACGTCGATGGTCTGGTCGTCCCCGTAACTCTGCTGCCACACCTCGGCGAGCAGCTCCTTGCGCGCTACGACGACGCCGGGCCGCCCGGCCAGGAAGGCGAGCAGGTCGAACTCGCGGCGGGTCAGGTCGAGCCCCGTCCCGTCGAGATCGGCCCGGCGCCGCAACGGGTCGACGCGGAGCCCGCCGACCCGCAGGACGTCACTGGGCGGCGCCTCCCCGGCCGTGCCGCGCGCGCGGCGCAGCACGGCGGCCATCCGCGCCGACAGGTGTGCGACGGAGAACGGCTTGGTGAGGTAGTCGTCGGCGCCGTCGTTGAGGAGCCGTACGATCTCCGCCTCGTCGTCCCGCGCGGTGGCGATGATCACGGGGACGTCGGTGATGCCACGCAGCATCTTCAGCGCCTCCGACCCGTCGAGGTCGGGCAGGCCGAGATCCAGGATCACCACGTCAAAGCGGAAATGGGCGACCTCGCGCAGCGCCTCCAGGGCCGTGCCGACGCTGCGCACGGTGTGCGACGCCTCGGTCAGATGCCGGATGAGGGCGGAGCGTACGAACTGGTCGTCCTCGACGACGAGCACACTTGCCATGGGCGGCACCGTACGCCATATGGAGGAACCATCGCCGCGTGGTGCAGTATGGCCCGCGATGCACAGAGGAGTCGTACACGCGATCGCATGGTCGCTCGCCACGGGCGCGGCGGTCACGCTGTCGTGGTGGGGCGTCCACACGGTGCTCGCGGGGACCGTCTACGACCCGCCGCGCGCCCTGCCGCTCGCGGCCGACGGCGGCGCGGACCGCGCGGAGCCGCTGGCGTCCTCGACGCACCGCCCCGATCCGTCACCGGCCAAGAAGCCGCCGAAGACCCCTAAGACCCCTAAGTCCTCGAAGACCTCAAAGACCTCAAAGACCTCAAAGACCCCTGAGTCCACGGAAATCCCACACCGGCCGAAATCCCCCGAACCGCCCGAGACCCGCACCAAGAGCTACGGCACCAAGGGCGGCCGCGTCGTCCTCGATCTCGGGAAGGACTCCGCGGCGCTGGTCTCGGCGACCCCGGCGGCGGGCTGGTCGGTGCAGACGTGGAAGCAGGACACGTGGATCCGCGTGGAGTTCATGGCGGGCGCGGACAGGCTGTCGGTCTTCTGCACCTGGCACGACACCGCACCCCGGGTCGAGATCAACACGTACTGACGCGCGAGGTCAGCGGAACACCGACGGCGGCGGTGCCGGCGACGCGACCGCGCGGGCGTCCGTGACGGCGGCCGCTCCCCCGCTGAAGTCCCGCAGCCCGCGCCCGTGTTCGACCCTGCCGGGGTGCGGGTCGCTCGCGCTGCGCCGGGTCAGCTCGGCGACGGGCAGCGCGTGGTCGCAGCCGAGCAGCACGGCGTTGCCGAACCGCTTGCCGCGCAGCACGGTGGGGTCGGCGACGAGCGCGAGTTCGGGGAAGAGCGCGGCGGCGGTGGCGAGCTGGCCGCGCAGATGCGCGAGCGGCGGCCCGTCGGCGAGGTTGGCGGCGTAGTACCCGCCGGGCGCGAGGACTCTGCGTACGTCGGTGAGGAATTCCGTGCTGGTGAGGTGCGCGGGGGTCCTTGCGCCGCTGAAGACGTCGGCGATGACGAGGTCCGCCCAGCCGTCGGCGATCTTCGCGAGCCCTTCGCGGGCGTCGGCGCCGCGCACCCGCACACGGGCCTGCGGGTCCAACGGCAGCTCTCGGCGGACCAGTTGGATGAGCGCGGTGTCGCGCTCGACTATCTGCTGGGTGGAGCGGGGGCGGGTCGCCGCTATGTAGCGGGCGAGGGTGAAGGCGCCGCCGCCGAGGTGCACGGCCCGTATCGGCTTGCCCGCGGGCGCGACGAGGTCGGCGATGTGACCGAGCCTGCGCTGGTACTCGAAGTCGAGGTACGTGGGGTCGTCGAGGTCCACATGGGACTGCGGGGCGCCGTCCACGAGCAGCGTCCAGGCGCGCGGCCTGTCCCGGTCCGGCATCAGCTCGGCGAGCCCGCCGTCCACCTGCTCGACGACGGCCTCGGACGCCGCTTCCCGGGATCGCCTGTTCCTTGCCACCAGGCCATTATCGACGTACGAGGACGCTGGCGGCCCGGCGGCGGTGCGGGGACCGCTCAGCGGCAGTTGTCGGCGGCCTCGATGGTGCGGGCCGCCTGGCCGAGCGCGGCGCGCAGGACGGCCGGGTCCGTGACGGGGTCGGTCTCGCCGCCCGGCGGCAGGAGCCAGCCGGTGCCCGCGACCGGTGGCTCGGGGACGGCGGGGCCCGGCTCCGGCTCCGCGTACACACGCATGCCGCGCCCGAAGGTCTGCGTACAGGCGCTGCCCGGCAGGTCCCAGCCGTCGGCGGTGCCGGGCGGCACCAGGAAGCCGAGGGTGTCGCAGCTTCCGTCGTGCAGGACGGGGCCGATGGTGTCGCCCGCGCAGCGGCGCAGGATGTCGACCGCCTCCAGTCCCTGCCTGGCCGGGACGGTGACCAGGTCGCAGCAGTCGTCGTCGCAGGGGGCGGCGCCGGGCGGTGGGGCGCTGCCGTCCTCGGTGGGAAGGTGCCGCGCCGTCGTCAGTGAGGCCGGGGGCGCGCCGCCGTTCGTACGGGAGTCGCTGTTCTGCATGCCGATCTCCAACAAGGGGGACCCCTCCTCGCGAGTGCGGGAGCTGTTCTGGTCTCCCACTCCACATGGTTCAACGCGGCCCGGCGTCAACAGGCACTGCGGCACGCCGCCGCAGAGAGTGGCAGTTCATGGCAGATCTTGGGGGAGATATCCGGTTTGTAGCCAAACCGCGTGTGTCGGCCCCGTCACAGCGGGTACGTTCGTGCTCCGCCGGAACAGGGGGTGACCCCGCGAGATCCCGTGCGCGGGCGCGGCGTCCAGTGCGCCAGCGCGTGCGCGGACCGGCACGCTCCGCACGAGAGGGTCCGGCCATGGCGTCCTCACCGATGGCATCGTCAACTCAGTTCCCACGACCGAACCTCGCCTTCCGGCAGCTGCGCGGTCAGCGCTCCCCCGGAGAGTTCGCCGCGACGGTCCGGCGGGCCGCGCGCGAGATCGGCGAGCGGGTCAGCTGCGACGCGCGCTACGTCGGGCGCGTGGAGGCGGGGGAAATCCGCTGCCCCAACTACGCCTACGAGCGTGTGTTCTTGCACATGTTCCCGGGGCGCACACTCGCCGACCTGGGGTTCGCCCCCCGCGCGCAGGTGCGCGGAAGGGCGGCGCGCACGGACTCGGAGGCGCCGCACCCGCCTACCGTGCCCCGCCCCCGCGCGCCCCGACAGCCCAGCACCCGGCCCATCACCACGAGCGACACGAACAAGCCGCACCACACGATCCAGTTGTACGAGTCCCATCCGTCCGGGTCCGACCCCCACGCCTGCGATCCGTACGCGATCCAGACTCACGAGGAGAGCGATGTGCAACGTCGCGCATTCATGACCGGCTCCACCGCCGCCGTGGCCGCCGCGTCCCTGGGGCCCATCGGGCTCGCCATGGCCGGACAGGCCGAGGCCGCCGCCCGGCGCGGCCGCAGGATCGGCGAGGCCGAGGCCGGCGCGGTCGAGGACGCCGTACGCAAGATCAGGCTGCTCGACGACCGGCACGGCGCCGACGGCCTCTACCGGCGCGCCGCGGCCCCGCTGCGCACCGCCTACGCCCTGCTCGACGCGGGCACCACCCGGCAGTCCGCCTCGGACCGGCTGCACGCGGGCGCCGGTGAACTGGCCATCTCCGTCGGCTGGCTGGCGCACGACTCCGGCCGCTTCGACGACGCCCGCTCGCACTACGCCGAGGCCCTCGCGACGGCCCGGGTCGCCGGGGACCTCGACGTGGAGGCGCACGCCTTCTGCAACACCGCCTTCCTGGCGCGCGACGCCGGGCGCCCCCGGGAGGCGGTGCGAGCGGCGCAAGCGGCTGCCCGCGCGGCCCGGCACCGCGGCTCGCACCGGCTGCGCTCACTCATCGCGTTGCGTGAGGCGGGGGGCTGGGCGGGGCTCGGCGACCGCGCGGGCTGCGAGCAGTCGCTGGCCCGCGCGCACGCCCTCTTCGACCGCGGGGGCTCGGACGCCGACCCCGAGTGGATGAGCTTCTACGGCCCCGCCGAGCTGGAGGGCCTGGAGGCGCAGTGCTGGTCGGCGCTCGGCGACTGGGCGCGGGCGGCCCGGCACGCGCGGCGCGCGGCGGCCACGGCGTCCTCGCAGACCCCGCAGTTCACCCGGAACATCGCGCTCTACACCGCCGAGCTGGCCGACGACCTGGCCCGCGCGGGGCGCCCCGACGAGGCGGCGGCGGCGGGGCTGCGGGTCCTCTCGCTCCTGGACGAGGTGCAGTCGTCCCGCGTCCAGTCGATGCTCGCCACGACGGCGCGGGTGCTGCTGCCGCACCGCAGGGCCGCGGAGGTGGGCGTCTTCCTGGAGCGGCATGCCGCGCTTCCGCGCGCCGTGTAGCCAGGCGTCAGGCCAGGTGGCCCGTCTCGTTCCACGACTCGATGGCGGGCTCTCCGTAGGCCCAGCCGAGGACCGAGACCGAGGTCGGGTTGAGGCGGATGCGGGCGGCGAAGTCGATGTCGAGGCCCAGCCAGCGCGCGCCGATGACCCGCAGGATGTGGCCGTGCGCGAAGACCAGCACATCGCGCTCCGCGCTCCTGGCCCACTCCACGACCTCGTCCGCGCGGGCGGCGACCCGCGCCAGCGTCTCGCCCCTGGGGACACCGTCGCGCCAGATGAACCAGCCGGGGTGGACCGCCCGGATGTCGGCCGGTGTCATGCCTTCGTAGTCGCCGTAGTCGAACTCCATGAGCGCGTCCCACGTACGGGCGCGGTCCCCGAAGCCGGCGATCTCACAGGTCTCCCGCGCGCGGGAGAGCGGGCTCGTGCGCACCTCCACGTCGGGCAGGCCGTCGTAGGGCGCGCGGTGCAGCCGCTCGCCCAGGAGCTTCGCGCCACGGCGGCCCTCGTCCAGGAGCGGGATGTCCGTCCTGCCGGTGTGCTTCCCGGACAGTGACCATTCCGTCTGTCCGTGCCGGGCCAGCAGGATGCGGGGTGCCATGCGGGGACCTCTCCACGTTTGTGCTTATTTGGCGCTTTCTACGGACAGGGAGTCCCCGCCCCCTCCATCATCACCCACCTCTGATCGAACGCTCACCCGACGTCGCAACCCGTCGGCCGATCTCTGCGTCCCCTACCTCCGGAGGGCGCCACAGGGGGTGCCTCGGCACGCTCGCGTACGCCGTAAAGTGATCCGGCGGCCTGCGCCGAGTGAACAGAGATGATGGGGGATCGACCGGATGCCGAAGACCGCCGTACCAGGCATCGGCCGCACCATCGGACACCGGCTCCGCTGGTGGACGGAGCTGCCGCTGATCGTGCTGGTGTACGCCGCGTACTCGGCGGGGCGGCTGCTCGCCCGGGGTGACGTCTCCAGCGCCGTCGACCACGGCATCGGGATCCTGAAGGCCGAGCAGTTCCTGCGGCTCGACGCGGAGAGCCCGCTGAACCGTCTCTTCACCGCCCACGCCTGGATCGGCGTCCCCGCGGACTTCTGGTACGCCTCGCTGCACTATCTCGTCACGCCCGCCGTCCTGGTCTGGCTCTTCCGGAGCCACGCGGTGCACTACCGCGCCGCACGCGCGTGGCTGATGATCTCCACCCTGATCGGCCTGGTCGGCTTCACGCTCCTGCCGACCTGCCCGCCGCGGCTGCTCAGCGCGGGCCACGGCTTCATCGACACCATGGCGCAGTACAGCGACTACGGCTGGTGGGGCGCCGAGGCGAGCGCGCCGCGCGGGCTCGGCGGCATGACCAACCAGTACGCGGCGATGCCCAGCCTGCATGTGGGGTGGGCGCTGTGGTGCGGCGTGATGCTGTGGCGTCACGGGCGTTCGCCGCTGATGCGGGCCGCCGCGGTCGCGTACCCGCTCATCACCACGATCGTCGTGATGGGCACCGCCAACCACTACTTCCTCGACGCGGTCGCGGGCGGCGTCGTGATGGGCGTCGGGCTGCTGCTCGTACGGCCCTTGCGGCGGCTCACGGACCCGGTCATGGCACGGCTGCGGGCGCGCTTCACGCCCGGTGCGGGGGCATCGTCCGCCGCAGAGACCTCAATTGTCAGTGGCGAGTGCCAGACTTCGACGCGTGAGCGACTTCCCCGACAGCGCAAGCAGAGTCCCGGCCCGGAAGCCGAGCCGAGCGCCCGCCCCGCCGACGCGGCGGACAGCGCTGCGGCACCGGCTCGCTGAGCTGCGCGGCGCCGACGTTCCCGCACAGCCGCTGGACGCCCGCGCGCTCGCCGCGCTCGCGGCCAACCCCGGGTGCAGACGGCGGGCGCTGCTCGACGGCGCGGGCGTGGACAAGACGGCGCTCGCCCGGTCGCTGGGCTCGCCCTCCGGCTTCGGGCAGTCGCAGTTCGCGTTCATGCGGGGCAACGCGTTCGAGGCGCGGGTCAAGGCCGACGGCGGCGCGGAGCTGCTGCGTCTGACGCATGGGCGCCTGGGTGGCGGGCCCGAGCCGGTCGCCGGGCGATCCGCTCTTCCCGACCTGGCGGCGGTGGGCCCCGAGGGCCGGGCCGCGCGCACGGCGCTCGCGCTGCGCGAGGCGACGGAGTCCGGCGGCTGGACGCTCCTCGACCACCCCATGCTGGCGCTGGACGTGGCGGGGACGCTCGCCTTCCTCGAGCCGGACGCGGTGGTCGTCCATCCGGACGGCGCGTGGACGGTCGTCGAGATCAAGTCCTTCCCGATGATCGACGGTTCGGCGGACGCGGCGAAGGTGGGGGCGGCGGCGCGCCAGGCCGCGGTGTACGCACTGGCGCTGGAGCGGGTGGCCGCGCGCCTGGATCCCGCCCCGCGGATCCGGCACCACGTCCTCCTCGTCTGCCCCAAGGACTTCTCCAACCTCCCCACGGCTTCGGCGATCGACGTCCGCAAGCAGCTCTCCGTGACCCGGCGCCAGTTGGCCCGCCTCACTCGGGTCGAGGACATCGCGGCGGAGCTGCCCGAGGGCACGACCTTCGATGTACGCCGCCCCGCCGCCGAACTGACGGCGGCCGTCGAGGCGGTCCCCGCGACGTACGCCCCCGAGTGCCTCTCCGCCTGCGAACTGGCCTTCCACTGCCGGGCCCGCGCCCGCGAGGAGGGCGAGGTGACGTCCCTGGGCCGCGCGATCCGCGGCGACCTCGGCGGCCTGACGACGATCGGCGACGTCCTCGCGGCGGCGGCGGGTTCGTCGGCGGACGTGGACGATCCGGCGGTGAGGACACTACGGAGGGCGGCGGCGCTGCGGGAGGAGGCGTTGTCCGGCGTGGGCGCCTCGGGGGGGTCGTGATGCCGGCGCCTCTCCGTGTGCTGTTCGCGGGTGCGTGCATGCCGCCCTCTCCCTCGGCACAGGGTGCTCCCCACCCACCCGCCCTTCTGGCCTGGCGCCCTTCGGTGACCGTTCGACGCGGGGTAAACCGGTGGGTGGGTGCGAATCATCCGCCGCGGAGCGGCGGGCAAGGGGCCGACGGCCCGCAGACGAAGAAGGGCCGCACGTGTCGCTGATCGAGAGCCTCGCCCGGCTGGAAGCCGTGAGTACCGGACGCGCGCAGCCACGCGCGACCGTGCGGCACAGGCACATCTCCCAGCACCCCCTCGTCCTCGTCCCGCTCACCACCGCCGGCGAGGCGGGCGCACCGCTGGGCGCCCTCGTGGGGACGGAGCGGACCTCGCCCCGCCTCCTCGTCGTACCGCAGCCCCGCGACCGCGACCTCCGCTTCGCGTTCCTCGCACAGCTGGCCGAGATCGTCCTGCCGTACGTCGACGCGTACGCGGGCGACGTCGAGGCGGCCGAGCGCAGCGAGACGGATCCCGGGACCGGGAAGCGCGTCAAGGTGGAGGTCGAGCTGTGCGCGGACGCCCCGCAGGTGATCGTGCCCAGTCGCGCCGGCGTCGAGTTCGTACGGCTCCTCGGCCGCTCCATGCGTTTTCGCCGCACCGCCGAGCAGGACCCAGAGACGCCCTATCCGGCCCCGCCCCGCGTCCCGCTCCTCGGCCGCTGGCTGACGCACTTCGGAGAGCGGGCCCGCGTCCCCGGCTCGTCGCTGCTCGTCGCCATGACCGAGCTGCTCTCCCGGCACTGGGCCACCGGCCAGTCCAGCCTGGAGGACCAGCATCTGGGCGCCCTCCTCGCCTGGATCGAGGCCCCGGACGGCACATCGGGCGCCGAGTCCGCGCTCCGCGCCGAGCTGGACCGGGACAAGGACGGGCAGCTGCTGTGCCCGCCCGCCGGTCCGGCCACGGACCCGGCGTTCGACAACGACCTGCTCGCCCCGGCCATCGAGCGCTACGACCGCGCGCGCACCGCGCTGGCCGCCGCCGAGGACGGCGTCGAGGCGGACGAGCGCCTTGCCGTGCTGACGGCCGCCGAGCGGGAGATCCAGGCCCTGATCGAGAGCAGGACCCGCCCCACCTGGGACGCCGTGTGGCGCGGCCTGGACGCCCTGTGCACCCTGCCCGTGGCCGCGCACGACGCCGACCGGTGGACCCGCGACCGCTGGTCGTTCACCGGGCACCGCGACCGCGTGACGGCGGGCGAACCCCCGCAGCCCCGCGTCGACGACGCGATCACCGCGGCGAACAAACTGGCCACGCGCGAGCGTGAGCAGGCCCGCCTGGAAGCCCAGGAGGCACTCGACGACCCCCTGGTGATGGCGGGCCGCCGCCTCGCGGGCGAGGCCTTCGCCGGTGAGGTGACGGAGGTCGTCATGGCGTACAGCGAGGCGAAGAGTCCCCGACCGCGCCCGCTGGTCACCGTCCGTACGGACGACCGCCCCCACCTCGGCGCGCGCACGAAGGTGTACCGCTCCCTCCAGGGCAAGCCGCAGACGGCGGAGTTCGTGGCGTACGAGGGTGAGGGCGTCGTCGTGCTGCGCCTCACCGACAAGATGGGCCGCGGCAAGGAGCCCGACGCGGGGTCGGTCCCCGACAAGGGCGACCGGATCTGCTGGACGCTCTTCGAGCACGAGCAGCGCGGCGGCCCCAAGCTGCCGGACCCGGAGGACACCCCGTGGACGCACGGCGGGCCGCCCTCCGACAGCGCGGAGAGCCCCGATCCCGTGACCGCGGAGGACACCCTGTGATGCGGCTCGCCCCGCCCGCGGGCGGCACCTTCGACCCCGGCGCCGAGGCCGCGCGCGCCACGGAGGCGATCCTCCACGACACGCTGCACGGCACGCACCGCGGTGTCGTCGTCGACTCGCCTCCCGGCGCCGGCAAGTCGACGCTGGTGGTCCGCGCGGCGCGTGAGCTGGCCGCGGCCGGCCGGCGGCTGATGGTGATCGCGCAGACGAACGCGCAGGTGGACGACCTGGTCCTACGGCTCGCCGAGAAGGACCCGGAGCTTCCGGTGGGCCGTCTGCACAGCAGCGACCCCGACCCGTACGACAAGGCGCTGGACGACTTGGCGAACGTACGCAAGTCGACCAAGGCGGGGGACCTCGCCGGTCTGGACGTCGTCATCTCGACGGCCGCGAAGTGGGCGCATGTCAAGGTCGACCAGCTGGACGCGCCGTGGGGGCACGCGATCGTCGACGAGGCGTACCAGATGCGTTCGGACGCGCTGCTCGCCGTGGCGGGCCTGTTCGAGCGGGCGCTGTTCGTGGGCGACCCGGGCCAGCTGGACCCGTTCTCGATCGTCGGCGCGGAGCAGTGGGCGGGCCTTTCGTACGACCCCTCGGCCTCGGCCGTCACGACGCTGCTCGCCCACAACCCCGAGCTGCCGCAGCACCGTCTGCCGGTGTCCTGGCGGCTGCCCGCGTCGGCGGCCCCGCTGGTCTCGGGCGCCTTCTACCCCTACACGCCCTTCCGCAGCGGTACGGGGCATGGGGATCGCGTGCTGCGCTTCGCGGTGGAGTCGGACGGTTCGGCCCCGGACCGGGTGATCGACGAGGCGGCCGAGGCGGGCTGGGGCCTGCTTGAGCTGCCCGCGCGGAACACGCCGCGCACGGACCCGGAGGCCGTCCGCGCGCTGGCGCGGGTGGTGCGCCGCCTCCTGGACCGGGGCGGCGCGGCCACCTCGGAGCGCGACCCCGATCCGGCCCCGCTCACGGCCGACCGCGTCGCCGTCGGCACGGCCCACCGCGACCAGGCGGCGGCGGTCCGCGCGGCCCTCGCGGAGCTGGGCGTCACGGACGTCACGGTGGACACGGCGAACCGTCTGCAGGGTCGCGAGTACGACGTGACGGTCGTCCTGCACCCGCTCTCCGGCCGCCCCGACGCCACCGCCTTCCACCTGGAGACGGGCCGCCTCTGCGTCCTGGCCTCCCGCCACCGCCACGCCTGCATCGTGGTCTGCCGCGCGGGCGTCGACACCCTCCTCGACGACCACCCCTCCACGGAGCCGGTCCAGCTGGGCGTCACGGTGAAGTTCCCGGACGGCTGGGAGGCGAACCACGCGGTCCTCGCGCGACTGTCCGAGCACCGGGTGCTCTGGCGCCCCTGACCCCGCTCCGACACCTGTCAGACAGACGATCAACGCAGCGCCGCCCGACCCGCCGGACGGAGTCCGGCACGCCGCCGGAGGCGGCCAATGGTCACAGCCCCGGACGGCTGGGAGGCGAACCACGCGGTCCTCGCGCGGCTGTCCGAGCACCGGGTGCTCTGGCGCCCCTGACCCCGCTCCGACACCTGTCCGACGGACGATCAACGCGGCGCCGCCCGACCCGCCGGAGGCGGCCAATGGTCACAGCCCCGGACGGCTGGGAGGCGGACCACGTAAGGGTGGACCGGCCGCCCCCTTGTGCGGCAAGGGACAATGGAAGACGGCCGGACGCCGCACGGACGGCGCGCACCGTACGAGGAGGAACCACCATGGCGGAGCCCGAGCGGCCCCGGACCGAGCAGCGCATGCGCCCCGCGCCCCTGCTCTTCGAGCCGGCGGAGGCCGCGGCCGACCCCGAGCACTTCTTCGACCTGGAGTCGATCGAGGACCCGCGCGAGCTGCTGGACCGCGCGACGGAGCTGACGCACGCGTTCCGCGCCGCGACGGACCGGTCCGTCGAGTTCCAGGCCATGGCGGCCGCCCAGCTCGCCGACCCGCGCCGCTTCGACCGGCTGACGCCCGCGCTGATCGCGGAGCGCGCGGAGTGGACGGAGGACTACGCGAAGAAGATGGTGGAGTTCGGCAGGGATCTGCTGCGCGGGAGCGCCGAGAGGCACGGCTGAGGGCCTCGGACGGTCCGGTCCGGCCGAGGGGATATCGATTTTTCCTGGCGGCGATCAGGGTGCTAAGGTCTACGACGTCAGCAGGCGCCGCTAGCTCAGTTGGTTAGAGCAGCTGACTCTTAATCAGCGGGTCCGGGGTTCGAGTCCCTGGCGGCGCACAGACAGTGAGAAGCCCCTCGTGCGAGCGAGGGGCTTTTCGCATGCCCGTCGGCGCGCTCAGCCCACCGCCACCTTCACCGTCCACGCCCCCGACGCCGTGCGCGTCTCCACCTCGACGCGTACGTTCTCGCCGGGCACCGTGAAGCTCTCGCCCGCCCGCACCGGAGCGTCCGCCAGCTGCGGATACACCGAGTCGCCCCAGCAGGACTCCGACTCCGGATGGGCGTCGACGACCTCGATGGGGCCGCCGCCCGACGCCGTCCCGTTGCGCACCTCGTAGACGAGGACGCCCTCCGTGCAGGTCGCGTGGTCGTTGCCCAGCGCGCCCCGCGCCTCCAGGGCGATCGCCGTGTCCCGGCCCGTGCGGACCACCGCCAGCCTGGTGCCGCCGACGGCCCCCCGCACGGCGGGCGCCGACAGCGGCTCCAGGGTGAGCCGCTCGGCGCCCGCCGCCACGCAGTGCACCTGGCGGGGCTCCAGCCAGCCGAGCTTCCACTTGTGCCAGCCGAAGAGGTCGGGGGCGAGACCGAACTGGCTGCCCATGACGTCCCAGTCCCCGACGTGGGTGTCCCAGTCGCCGTTGCCGTCGGTCGGCCGGTGGTAGAGGTCGGGCAGGTCGAAGACGTGGCCCGTCTCGTGGGCGAGGACGTTGCGGTCCGGCGGGTGCCGCTCGAAGACCGTGACGATGCGCCGGATGTCCGTGCCGTCGGCCCGCATCGGCCGGTCGAAGTTCACGACCTTCGTGGCGTCCGAGTCGACGCCGGGCGCGTCCGGGTCGGCGACGAAGTAGACGACGTCGTACCGGGAGAAGTCCACGTGCGGATCGGCGGCGGCGAGCGCGTCGCGCAGATAGGCGGCGCGGCGCTGGGCGTTCCAGTCACGCTTTATCGCGTACGCCACCGAGGCCCTCGGCATCTGGACCCACTCGCGCCGCGGATGCGGGCTCAGGCGGAACTTTCCGTAGGAGGCCTGTTCGAAGAAGCGGCTGGTGTCGGGGAAGTGGTCGGCGGCCAGTTCGTCCGGGGTGGCCAGGGGCGGGGAGTCCGGGAAGGAGAGGAAGATCATGGCCGCGTCCAGGGTCCTGGCCGGGCGCGGATAGGCGGTGTTCCAGGTGTCGAGTCCCTCCGAGTGGTGCGCGGCGGTGCGGCGCAGGGCGCAGGGTCCCGCGGTGGACTCGGCGACGGCGGGGCCCGCGACGAGCGAGGTGGCGGCCAGGGCGGTCAGCGAGGTGAGCAGCGCCGTGGTGCTGCGCACCCGGGGGTCCCTCCATGGCCTGGGGTTCCTCCCTCCACGGGTGAGTCCCCAAGGGGGGAGCTGACGCGGCACGTCGACCTCCGGGAGCGGAATGCGGGACACCCCACCCACCTTGTGACGTTTTGCGAGACTCCGCCCTGTTTGCCTGGGCCTTCCGGGTGAGCGCGGGACCGGCGGGCGACACCCCGACCGCTCACGGAACGTCACAAGCGATCGAGGCGTGAAGGAACCAGTGCAGCGCCGAGCAGAAACGATCTGTCATCGGGGGCGGGTCCCGCCCGGTGCGGCGCCATGGCTGGATACGGCATCTGGCGGACCTCTATGATCGGCACACTTTCCTGCGCGGGCCCGGCCCCACACCGCCGTCCGCCACCTGCCCGCCGCCCGACGAGACCTGTTCGAGAACGACTGACTGCGGGAGCAAGCGGTGAACCGAACGTCCCAAGGGCCCCCCTCCATGGCGGCCACAAAACCCGGCCGAGCCCGCCCGGTCGTCACAGAGCGTGGCGATCCGGAGCGGGAGCGTCGTGATCCGGAGCGCGAACGCCGCGCCTCTGAGCGAGAGCGTCGTCATGCGGAGCGGGGGGCTCGCGCCATGGAGCGGGGACCCCGCGCCGCGGAGCCGGGGCCTCGCGCCACCGAGCCAGGGCCTCATCATCCGGAGCGGAGGGCTGGCGCCACCGAGCCAGGGCCTCGTGATCGGGAGCCGGGGCCCCGTGATCCGGAGGCGGGGTCTCGTGGTTCGGGGAGCGTCGACTATCGCGGCGCGTTCAGGCATGCCCCGCTTCCTCTGGCCGTCGTCGACGGTGAGGGACTGGTCGTCAGTGCCAATGACGCCCTCGCCGCTCTCCTCGGGGCGAGCCCGGAGGCGCTCCGTGGAGGCATCGCCGCCGATCTGGTCGACCTGGCCTCCGACGCCCGGACCTGGCACGCCTACCGCGAGGTGCTCCGCGGCCGGCAGGCCAAGCTGCGCTGCACGCGGCGTCTGAAACACCCCGACGGGCACTCGCTGTGGGTGCGGATCACGGTCTCGCCGATGCCGATGCCGATGCCGGAGTCGGAGTCGGAGTCGGCCGAGCGGGGCGCGGGCAGGACCGTCCTGCTCTCCGTCGCCGACATCAGCGCGCGCCGCGAGCTGCAGGCCCGGCTGCGCCACGTACAGATGCACGACCCGGTGACCCGGCTGCCCAACCGGAACCTCTTCTTCGAGCGCCTCTCCTCCGCGCTCGAAGCGGGTGCCTACGACGAGACGAGCACCGGCCGGGTCGGCCTCTGCTATCTGGACCTCGACGGGTTCAAGGCGGTCAACGACACCCTCGGCCACCGGGTCGGCGACCGGCTGCTCGCCGCCGTCGCGGAACGGCTCACGCGCTGCGCCGACCGGGCCGGATACGGCACGGTGACGGCGCCGCTGGTGGCACGCCTGGGAGGTGACGAGTTCGCGCTGCTCGTGGAGGACTCGACCGGGACGGACCAGCTGACGGACCTCGCCGAGGCGGCGCTGCGGGCTCTCCAGGAGCCGTTCGACCTGGCCGGCCAGCGGCTCTCCGTCTCCGCCTCCATCGGCGTGGTGGAGCGGCGTGCCGCGGGCACCACCACGACGGGGCTCATGCAGGCCGCCGACACCACGCTGTACTGGGCGAAGACGGACGGCAAGGCCCGCTGGACGCTCTTCGACCCCGAGCGCAACGCCCACCGCATGACCCGCCAGGCGCTCTCCAGCTCGCTGCGGCCCGCCGTGGAGCGCGGCGAATTCATCCTGGACTACCAGCCCTTGGTGGGCCTCGACGACGAGGGCGTGCAGGGCGTCGAGGCGCTGGTGCGCTGGCGGCATCCGCAGTTCGGACTGCTGACGCCGAATCGGTTCATCGGACTGGCGGAGGAGGACGGATCGATCGTGCAGCTCGGCCGCTGGGTGCTGCGCACCGCCTGCCGGCAGGCGCGTCGCTGGCAGCTGGCGCACCCGGAGCGGGAACCGGTGTTCGTGAGCGTGAACGTGGCGGTGCGGCAGGTGTGGGACTCCGACCTGGTCGCGGACGTGGCGGAGATCCTCGCCGAGACGGGGCTCCCGGCCCGGCTGCTGCAGCTGGAGCTGACCGAGTCGGCCGTCATGGGCTCGGCGGGGCGGCCCCTTCAGGCGCTCCAGGCGCTCAGCGACATGGGGGTGCGGATCGCCATCGACGACTTCGGCACGGGCTACTCGAACCTGGCGTATCTGAGCCGGCTGCCGGTGTCCGTCCTGAAGCTGGACGGGTCCTTCGTACGGGGATTCCAGTACGAGGAGGGCGAGGAGCACCTCAACCCCGCCGACGAGGTCATCGTCGAGGCGCTGGTGCAGCTGGCCCACCGGCTGGGGATCACGGTGACCGCGGAGTGCGTGGAGACGGCGGCGCAGGCCGCGCGGCTGCGGCGTATCGGCTGCGATACCGGCCAGGGGTGGCTGTACTCCCGGGCGGTCCCGGCGGATCGTATCTCCGTACTACTGCGCGGGGCGGGGGCCTGAGCCATGGCCCCGCCAGGGGCGCCACCCCCAGGGCCGGCTAAGCCCGGGGCAACCCGTACGCGTCGGCGATGAGTTCGTACGAGCGCAGGCGGATGTCACCACCATGCGCGTTGCCCGTGATCATCAGCTCATCCGCACCGGTGCGCTTCGCGAGGTCGTCGAGGCCGGTGCGGACCTGATCCGGGGTGCCGTGGATGACGTTGGCGTTCCAGCTGTCGATGAACTCCCGCTCCATCTCGCTGAACGCGTACGCCTCCGCCTCCTCCGGCGTGGGGACCAGGCCGGGGCGGCCCGTGCGCAGGCGGACCATGTTCAGGGCCGCGGCCATGACCTGGCGGCGCGCCTCGTTCTCGTCGTCGGTCGCGAGCGCCGAGACGCCGATGAGGGCGTAGGGGGCGTCGAGGACCGCGGAGGGCTTGAACGACTCGCGGTAGAGGTCCAGGGCCGGGATGGTGTTCTGTGCGGAGAAGTGGTGCGCGAAGGCGAACGGCAGACCGAGGACGCCGGCGAGGCGGGCGCTGAACCCGGAGGAGCCGAGCAGCCACAGTGGCGGGCGGTGCCGGGACTGGACGCCGCCGGGCGAGGTCGCCTGGATGGGGCCGGGGACGGCGTGGATGCGGCCGTAGGGGTGGCCGTCCGGGAAGTCGTCGTCCAGGAAGCGCGTCAGCTCGACGAGCTGCTGCGGGAAGTCGTCGGCGCCTTCGCCCGGCCGGTCGGTGCGGCGCAGGGCAGCGGCGGTCGCGCCGTCCGTGCCGGGTGCGCGGCCGAGGCCCAGGTCGACGCGGCCGGGGGCCATCGCCTCCAGGGTGCCGAACTGCTCGGCGATGACGAGCGGGGCGTGGTTGGGCAGCATGACGCCGCCCGAGCCCAGCCGGATGCGGCCGGTGTGGGCGGCGAGGTGGGCGAGGATCACCGCCGGGGACGAGGAGGCGACGCCCGGCATGGAGTGGTGCTCGGCCACCCAGTAGCGGTGGTAGCCGCGGGCCTCGGCGAGCTTGGCGATCTCGACGCTGGTGCGCAGCGCGTCGGTGGCGGTGCGCCCGGCGCCGACCGTGACGAGGTCGAGCACGGAGAGGGGGACGGGCGCGGTCCCGTGCCGCTCGCCGCGGATGCCGTCGTCGCGGTTGCCGTCGCCGGTCGGGTCCACTGTCACTGGGGGTGCCTCCTGCACTGCGTACGTACGTCACGTGGGTACGGGAGAGCCAACAGGAGGCACACTCCGTTTATTCCCCGCACGTACGCGTTTGTTCCCCGCACGTACGCCCGGGGACGCGGCTACCGTGCCGACCATGGCAGATCCCCTGAAGACCCTCGTCGACGGAGTCGAGGTCGAGGTGCCCAACACCATCCCGGACATCCGCGCGGCCCTGCCCGAGGAGCGGCGGGCGGATTTCGACCGGGCCATCAACGGAGCCGGGGTCGACGAGATCCACGCCGTGATGCGGCACTGGATGCTGGAGGCCGTGCCCGACCCGGACGCCGAGGCGCGCCTCGCGCGGCTGGCCTCCGACGAGGCGGAACGGCGGGGCACGTCGTGAGCGCTCGCCACCGCCGGGGCCACCGCGTCACCTACGCGCCGCCCGCCGACGACACCCTCGCCAAGATGGGCGACGCCGACGCGTTCCGCGCCGCCCTCGCGCGCACCGTGGGCCGCGACCCGTACGGCCACGGATCGACGCCCGTACGGGACGACCCCGACCGCAGGGAGGCGACGGTCAACGGCGCCATCGTCCTGTACTACGTCTCCGGGTCGGTCCAGACGTTAACGGTGGTCAGACTGATCCTCAGCCCCTGAGGGCCTGTCCCTCAGTCCTTGACCTGGACCAGCGGCTCCTTCGTGAACAGGGAGCCCAGCCCCGGGGCGTTCACCCGGCGCTCGGCGAGCCGCAGGGCCTCCCAGACCGTGACCTGGTTGGCCGTCAGGACCGGCTTGCCGAGGGCCGCCTCCAGGTCGCGGACGTACGCCGCCGTGTGCAGCGCCGTGTCCGGCAGGAGCAGCGCCTGGGCGTCCGGGTGGTCGCCTGCGCGGGCCAGCGCGAAGACCTCGTCGCGGCCCCAGGTGCCGACCTCCGCCGCCGTGATGACGCCGCTCCCCCGCACCGAGGCGACCTCCGCGCCCGCCACCTCCAGGAACTCCGCGAAGTGCGCGGCCACGTCCTGCGGATACGTCGCCGCGATCGCGACGCGGACCGCGTCCACCTCGCGCAGGGCGTGCGCGAACGCGAAGGAGGTCGACGAGGCGGGCAGACCCGCCGTGCGGGCGAGGTCGCGGACCTGGTCGTGCGCGCCCTGCCAGCCGAGGACGAAGCTGCCGCTGGTGCACGCCCAGACCACCGCCTCCGCGCCGGAGAGCCGCAGCTCCTCGACGCCGGCGGCGAGCCGCGCGGCCGAGCCCATCTCCAGGAGCGCGTCGACCCGGTGCGCGTCCTCGCCGATGTCCGTGTGGACGACCTGCAGCCGGACGTCGCTGCCGAGCATCTGCTCCATGCGGGGGTAGTCGTCCTCGGCCGAGTGCCCCGGGTAGAGAAATCCGAGTGCCGTCACGTCCAGCCTCCTCCTTCTGCGGGTGGTCCTTCGGGCAGGCCCTGTGGGGGCGGCGGGTTCAGCGGGCTCGCGCCCGGCCGCGCCCCCGGGTCGATCAGTGCCTGATAAGGCCCTACCGCACGCGTACCCAGCCGACGCAGGGCCGACCACATCGTCACCTGGTTCGCCGAGATCACCGGCATGCGCAGTTCCGCTTCCAGTTGCGGGATCACGTCGTACGTGGAGAGGTTCGTACAGCTGATGAAGAGGGCGTCCACCCTGCCCTGGACCGCGCGGCGCGCCATGTCGGTCACGTCCCGGTAGGGGACCCTCCAGATGTGCCGGGTCAGGCCGAGGTAGGCGCGGGCGGTGACCGAGACGCCCGCCTCGGCCAGATACTCCTCCAGGGCCTGCGTCACCGACCAGGTGTAGGGCGTGATGAGCGCGATGCGCGTGGCGCCGAGTTCGTCCAGGGCTTCGAGGAGCGCGCCCGACGTGGTCACGGAGGCGACCGCGCCCTCGCGCGTCATGGCCTCGCACATCGCGCGTTCGCCCGCGATGCCGCCGACGAAGCTGCCCGACGTACAGGCGTACGCGAGCACTTCGGGCTCGGCGACGGTCAGCGCGCGCACCGCTTCGGCGAGCGTCTCGTGCTCGCTGACCAGGCGCGCCAGGTCCAGGCTGACCTCGACGGGCACGTACGGCGTGCGGGTCAGATGGAGGGATACCTCGTCCGGGACCCAGCGCCAGAGTTCCCGGTCGAGGGCGAAGTCGAAAGGGGCGACGACACCTACGCCGCGCTGTGGATGGGGGTAGAGCCCACGCCTTTCGGGCAGTGGGGGTGGTCCGCCGAGAAAGGAGACGTCCATGAGCAGGCCCCAAGTTCGTGCGTGGTGATCAGGGACCGGCCGGGGGCCGGGGACGAGCGAAGCCGGCGACGCGCCGGGACGTCGGGACGGGGAAGGCCACGCGGGCGGACCGCGCGGACTCACCGTGCGGGTGAGAGCACGGAGAGTACTCGGTTGACGCAGTGCCGATGTGGCAATGCCTCTGTTGACGAAGGTAGGTTCGGGTGCGAGCGTGGTCAATCCGCACATCTCAGACGACTGAGCCGTACGACTTCAGAGAAGCGGAACCTCATTGCGAAACGGTTTCCCCTCGACGTCCGGGTCGACGCACGGACCGGCGCCCGGAACAACCGTTCTCATCCTGGACGCCGAGCCGCCGACCCCGCCGCCGCGCCTCGGCGGCCTGACCGGCCGCGCCCGGATCCTGCACGCGGACGCGGCCTCGCTGGCCGGCCGACTGCCGCTCGCCGACGTGCTGTTGGTGTGGGACTTCACCTCGGACGCGGTGCGCCGCGCCTGGCCGGGAGAGGGGCCACGGCCGCGCTGGGTGCACACCGCGAGCGCGGGCGTCGACCATCTGTTGTGCCCCGAACTCGTCGCGTCCGACACGGTGGTGACGAACGCGCGCGGCGTCTTCGACCAGCCGATCGCGGAGTACGTCGCCGCGCTCGTCCTCGCCCTGGCCAAGGACCTGCCGCGCACCCTTCGGCTCCAGCACGAACGCTCCTGGCGCCACCGCGAGACCCGGCGGGTCGCGGGCACGCGCGCGTGCGTGGTCGGTTCTGGGCCGATCGGGCGGGCCGTCACGCGGACCCTGGACGGGCTCGGGATCATCACCGCCCTGGTGGGGCGCGCGCCGCGCCCCGGCGTGCACGGCGCGGAGGAACTCGACCGGCTGCTGGCACGCGCCGACTGGGTGGTGTGCGCGGCGCCGCTCACCGACGGCACGCGCGGCATGTTCGACACGCGGCGCTTCGGCGTCATGCAGCCTTCCGCGCACTTCATCAACATCGGGCGCGGGCCCCTCGTCGTCGAGGACGACCTGGTGGCCGCCCTGACGAAGCGGTGGATCGCGGGCGCGGCCCTCGACGTCTTCGAGCACGAGCCGCTGCCCGCGGACAGCCCCCTGTGGACGGCTCCGGGACTGCTCGTCTCCCCGCACATGAGCGGCGACACGGTCGGCTGGCGCGATGAACTGGGCGCCCAGTTCATGGAGTTGTACGCGGCTTGGGAGGCGGGCCGCCCGCTGAGGAACGTGGTCGACAAGGAACGTGGGTATGTCCCGGGGCACTGATCACGACTAGGAGGCTGGATGTCCGAGCTCACGGATCTCACCGCCGTACAACTCGTCGACGGCTACCGCAAGGGCGAATTCAGCCCGGTGGACGCGGCCCGTGCGGTGCTGCGGCGGGCCGAGGAGATGCAGCCCGCGGTGAACGCCTTCGTACGGATGGAGGCGGAGACCGCCCTGGAGCAGGCCGGGGCGAGCGCCGACCGGTGGCGGCGGGGCGAGCCGCAGGGCCTGGTGGACGGCGTGCCGGTGTCGGTGAAGGACATGCTGCTGCTGCGTGGCGGCCCGACCCTGCGCGGCTCCCGGACCATCAGTCCGGAGGGCGCGTGGGACGAGGACGCTCCTTCGGTGGCGCGGCTTCGGGAGCACGGCGCGGTGTTCATCGGCCGCACGACGACACCGGAGTTCGGCTGGAAGGGCGTCACGGACAGCCCGCAGAGCGGTATCACCCGCAATCCGTACGACACCTCCCGCACCTCGGGCGGCTCCAGCGGGGGCAGCGCGGTGGCCGTGGCGGCCGGCGCGGGGCCGCTGTCGCTGGGCACGGACGGCGGCGGCTCGGTGCGGATCCCGGCGGCGTTCTGCGGGATCTTCGCGCTGAAGCCGACGTACGGCCGGGTGCCGCTGTACCCCGCGAGCCCCTTCGGGACGCTGGCCCATGTGGGGCCGATGACGCGCGACGCGGCGGACGCGGCGCTGATGATGGAGGTGATCACCGGCCCGGACGCCCGGGACTGGTCGCAGCTGGGGCCGGTGGCCGGCAGTTTCCGCTCGGGCCTCGACGGGGGCGTGCGCGGGCTGCGCGTCGCCTACTCCCCCTCGCTTGGCGGGCAGGTCGCGGTGCGGCCCGCCGTCGCGGCGGCCGTGCGGCGCGCGGTGGAGTCCCTCGCCGCGCAGGGGGCGTACGTCGAGGAGGCCGACCCCGACTTCTCGGAGCCGGTGGAGGCCTTCCACACCCTGTGGTTCAGCGGGGCGGCGCGCGTCGTGCAGCACATGTCACCGGCCCAGCGCGAGCTGCTCGACCCAGGGCTGCGGGAGGTGTGCCGGCAGGGCGCGCGGTACAGCGCCCTCGACTACCTCTCGGCGGTCGACGTACGCATGGACCTCGGGCGCCGTATGGGCCGCTTCCACTCGACGTACGACCTGCTGGTCACCCCGACGCTGCCGATCACCGCGTTCGAGGCGGGCGCCGAGGTACCGAAGGGGTCCGGCCATCGGCGGTGGTCGGGGTGGACGCCGTTCACGTACCCCTTCAATCTCACGCAGCAGCCCGCGGCGACGGTTCCCTGCGGGGCCGATGGGGATGGGCTGCCCATCGGGGTGCAGATCGTGGGCGGGCGCCACGCGGACTCGGTGGTGCTTCGCGCGGCGCATGCCCTGTACGAGGCGGGGGCCGGGGGCATCGCACCGCCCCGCCTGAATTAGACGCGCTTGAAGTTCAGCGTCTCGCCCTGCGCCCCCGCGCGCCACAGGTCGTTGCAGGCCTCGGCCATCCGGTCGAGGCCGTCGACGATCCGGCCCCAGACGATGCCGGGCACCCAGCCGACGTCGCCGTTCAGGAGCAGGTTGTTCCGTTCGTAGAAGAGGGCGAGGTCGACGACGGTGGTGCCCGCCCTGACGTCGGCCTCCGGTTCGTAGCCGTACGCCTGCGTCCCCAACTCCGTACCGGAGAAGGAGAAATAGCAGAGGTCTCCCGGGATGGG
Organism: Streptomyces sp. NPDC003032; assembly: GCF_053591415.1. Classification (NCBI taxonomy): domain Bacteria; kingdom Bacillati; phylum Actinomycetota; class Actinomycetes; order Kitasatosporales; family Streptomycetaceae; genus Streptomyces; species Streptomyces sp. NPDC003032. The sequence goes on from NZ_JBSFTT010000004.1 coordinate 425,780, forward strand.
GGTGACGGTCGGGTTCTCCAGGGGCGGCTCGCGGTCCGCGAAGGCCGGGAAAAGGGCGTAGATCTCATTGCGGGCGTATTTCGCGTGATAGACGTCCGAGCCGAGCGGAAGCGCCTCCCACACCGCCGCGCAGGTCACCGGCGCCCGGTCGTCGAGCAGCCTCGCCGTGCACTGAACTCCCCGCTTGGCGAGGGAGACTTCGATGAATCGGTCTGCCATGAGTCCCATGCTCCTCCCTGGGTCAAGAGGGCAACGATCCCATCAGGGGCCGGAATTCACCGGCATATCTCGCGTCGAGTCGGGTAGCCGCGCGCCCATGGCTCCACCACTGGGAAACAACGAGGGATTCATAGGCAGAGCGATCCGCCGCCGCGCCCTGCTCACCGGAGCGGGCGGGGCGGCGCTGGGTGTGTTCGGCGCCTCGGCATGCAGCCGGGTGCCCGAGGAAGGGAAGGTCGAGGGGGGCGATCTGCTGGACCGGCTGCGCGACAGCGGCACGGTCAGGATCGGTGTCGCGGGCGAGGTCCCGTTCGGATATATCGACGAGAACGGCGAGGTCACCGGGGAGGCGGCGGAGATCGCCAAGGTCATCTTCCCGCGCCTCGGCGTACCGAAGGTGAAGGCGGTGCCGACCAAGTTCGGCGCCCTGATCCCCGGCCTGACGCAGGCACGGCAGTTCGACGTGGTCTCGGCGGGCATGTACATCAACCCGACCCGCTGCGAGCAGGTCCTCTTCTCCGACCCCGACTATCTGATGCTCGACTCCTTCATCGTGAAGAAGGGCAACCCGCACGGCATCAAGACATACGACGACATCGCCAAGAAGGGCCTGAAACTGGCGAGCGGGACCGCCTACGCGCAGATCGACTACGCCAAGGCCGCGGGCGTGGAGTCCGTCCTCGTCCTGCCCGACCAGGTGGCGGGGGTCGACGCGGTGGCCCAGGGCCGGGTGGACGCCTTCGCGGGCACCAACGTCACCGTGCGCACGGTGATCAAGAAGAACGCGCGGGTCGAGGCGGCGGAGCCGTTCCAGCCCGAGGTCGACGGCAAACCGGCGTACGGCGCGGGCGGCTTCGCCTTCCGGCTGTCCGAGAAGAACCTGCGCGACGCCTTCAACAAGGAGCTGCACAAGCTCAAGAAAAGCGGTGAACTCCTGCGGATCGTCAAGCCGTTCGGCTTCACCGCGGACGAGATGACCGATCTGACCCTGCGCAAGCTGTGCCCCCCGGCGAAGGGCGCCTCCTCATGATGTCGTCGGAGTTCTTCCAGAACTGGTTCCTGCCCGGTGTCTGGATCACCGTCCAGGTCACCTTCCTCAGCGCGGCCCTCGCCTTCGTGATCGCCTTCCCGATCGGTGTGCTGCGCACGAACCGGCTCTGGATCGTGCGGTTCCTCGCCGGGGCCTACTTCGAGATCTTCCGCAGCACGTCGTCGCTGGTCTTCATGTTCTGGATCGCGTTCACCGTGCCGCCGGTCTTCAACATCAGCTTCCAGCCGATGTTCGCGGGCGTGCTCGCACTCGGCATCACCTACGGGGCGTACGCGTCCGAGATCGTGCGCGGCGCGCTCGCCGCGGTGCCGCCCGCGCAGCGCGAGGCGGGCATCGCCCTGAACTTCACGCCGGCGCAGCGGCTGCGCCGCATCGAACTGCCGCAGGCCTGGCCGGAGATGATCCCGCCGTTCAACAACCTGCTCATCGAGCTGCTCAAGGGCACGTCGCTGGTGTCGCTCATCGCGGTGGCCGACATGACCTTCGCCGGTGACCTGCTGCGGCTCGTCAAGAACGAGAGCGCGCCGATCTACACGCTGCTGCTCGCCCTGTACTTCGTCCTCGCGTTCATCCTCACGCGCGGCATGCGGCTCCTGGAGCGGCACGCCAAGAAGCGGGTCGGCCAGGCACCCGAGAAGACCGGCCTGCTCAGCGGGATGCGGGCCAAGTCGTCGATCGACGTCGTCGCCGGTACGGGGGGTGCCAAGTGAACTGGAACTGGTCACACGTCGACGACTTCATGCCGCTCTTCTGGGACGGTGTGGAACTCACCCTCAAGGCGCTGTTCTTCGGCACCCTGATCGCCTTCTCGCTGGGCCTGGTGTGGGCGATCGCCCAGCGCTCGGAGAAGAAGTGGATCCGCTGGCCGGTCACGGTGGTGACCGAGTTCATCCGGAACACCCCGCTCCTGGTGCAGCTGTTCTTCCTGTTCTACGTGGTGCCCGAGTGGGGCCCCTCGATGTCCCCCCTCACCACGGGCATCGTCGGGCTGGGGCTGCACTACTCGACGTACACCTCGGAGGTCTACCGGGCCGGTATCGAGGGTGTGCCGGCCGGCCAGTGGGAGGCGGCGACCGCGCTCAGCCTCTCCAAGCGCCGCACCTGGACGTCCGTGATCCTGCCGCAGGCGGTGCGCCGGGTGATCCCCGCACTCGGCAACTACGTGATCGTCATGCTGAAGGAGTCGCCGCAGATGGCCGCCATCGGCGCGCTCGACATGCTGGGCCAGGCCCAGGGATACAGCCAGGCGACCTTCACCTACGAGGCGATCAGCGTCGTCGGTGTCGCCTTCATCGTCATCGCCTACCCGGCCTCTCTTCTTCTGCGAGTTTTGGAGCGTCGTCTTGTCCGCTGACAGCAGCACCTCCCAGGAAACCCCCAACCCGGCCGTCGACGGCAGCGAGCTGATCCGCTTCGACAAGGTCGTCAAGCGCTACGGCTCGAACGTCGTCCTCGACGAGCTGGACTTCTCCGTCGCCTCCGGCAAGCACGTGACGCTGATCGGCCCTTCCGGCTCCGGGAAGACGACGATCCTGCGGCTCCTCATGACGCTGGTGAGACCCGAGGAGGGCACGATCAAGGTGGGCGGCGAGTACCTCACCCACGAGGAGAGGAACGGCAAGCTCGTCCCGGCCGGCGAGAAGCACGTCCGCGAGGTCCGCAAGAACATCGGGATGGTCTTCCAGCAGTTCAACCTCTTCCCGAACATGAAGGTGCTCAGGAACATCACCGAGGCGCCGGTGAGCGTCCTCGGCATGCCGAAGGACGAGGCGGACGTGCGCGCCCGCGAGCTGCTCGACCTGGTCGGCCTCGGCGACCGCTGCGACGCCTATCCGACGCAGCTCTCCGGCGGCCAGCAGCAGCGCGTCGCCATCGCGCGCGCCCTGGCGATGCGCCCGCAGGTGCTGCTGCTCGACGAGGTGACGTCCGCGCTCGACCCGGAGCTGGTGGCGGGCGTCCTGGACGTGCTGCGCGACATCGCGCACACCACGGACATCACGATGCTCTGCGTGACCCACGAGATGAACTTCGCCCGGGACATCTCGGACCAGGTGCTCATGTTCGATTCGGGCCGGGTCATCGAGTCGGGGACGCCGGAGAAGATCTTCACCGAGCCCGAGCAGGAGCGGACCCGCGAGTTCCTCAGCGCGGTGCTGTGATCGGCGGCCGGGACTGACCGGCGTCGGCCGAGGCCCCGCGTCCGGTGCTTGACGTCGGCATATGCCAGGGTGGCGCGTTCCTGCGTACAGGACGGGAGCGCGCCGCCAATCTCGGCAACATCCGCTCCTTATGCGCCACTTGGCGGCTATCGTGGGACGAGCCCGACTGTCCGGAACCGTTCCACGCAGGGGGAAGCAGTGGCGTTGAAGCACAAGGCGACCGCGCCGCACGACTCCGTCCAGAGCGCCCTGCGGGTGCTCGAAACCGTCGCCCGGCACGGCTCGGGGGTCACCACGGTCGTACTCGCCCGCGAGACCCGCCTGCCCGCCACACGGCTGGCGCCCCTGCTCCGCATGCTGCTCCGCGAGGGATACGTCGACCAGACGGCCGACGGGGCCTACGTCACCGGGAAGACCCTCAGCCGCCTCGGCTCGGCCGACCGCCACGCCGAGGCGCTGCGCGAGAAGCTCCAGCGCACCCTGGACGGCCTGCGCGACTCGATCGGCGCCGCGGTCTACTTCAGCCGCTACGTCGACGGCGAGGTCCGCGTCACCGACTTCGCCGCCGGGCCCCGCACCCCCGCGGTCAACGAATGGGTGGACTTCCGCTCCTCCGCCCACGCCAGCGCGATCGGCAAGAGCCTGCTCACCCAGCTCGACGTGAACGGCCGCCGCGACCATCTCTCCCGCCACCGGATGGCCCGCCTCACCTCGCGGACGATCACCAACGAGCGCGTCCTGCTCAACCGCCTGGCCGCCCAGCCCGCCACGGTCCCGGTCCTCGACCTCCAGGAGTACGCGGTCGGCACGGTCTGCGCCGCCGTCCCCGTCACCGCGGGCTCCTCGGTCGGCTGCCTCGCCCTGTCCCTGCCGGTCGAGCACGCGCACCGCCTGCGCGAGGCCGCGGACACCTTGAACCGCGGGGCCGCGCCGGTGCTGCTGTCCTTGGCGATCTAGCGCCCCCGCGCCCCTTCCGGGCATGACCTCGCCGTGGTCGGGAGCACCCCTCCAGGCCATGTAATATTTACGTGTCAGCAGGCGCCGCTAGCTCAGTTGGTTAGAGCAGCTGACTCTTAATCAGCGGGTCCGGGGTTCGAGTCCCTGGCGGCGCACTTGCGAATGCCGAAAGGGCGTTCCCGGTCTCCGGGGACGCCCTTTCGCATGGATCACACGTTCAGATAGGCCAGCACGGCCAGCACCCGGCGGTGGTCGTCCGACGCCTGCGGCAGATCCAGCTTGGTGAAAATGGCCGCGATGCGCTTGGACACCGTGGCCTCCGTCACCACGAGGCGCCGGGCGATGGCCGCGTTCGAGCGGCCCTCCGCGATGAGACCGAGCACTTCCAGCTCCTTCGGGCTGAGGCGCTGCAGCGGATCGTGGCGGCGGCTGAGCAGCTGGCGCACCACCTCCGGGTCCACCACGGTCCCGCCCCCGGCCACGGCCTCCAGCGCCGAGACGAACTCCTCGATCTCGCCGATGCGGTCCTTGAGCAGGTAGCCCATTCCCGCGCCCTGCCGGTCGGAGGCGATCAGCTCGGCCGCGTATCCCTGCGATACGTACTGGCTGAGCACGAGCACCGCGAGGCCGGGGTGGTCGGCGCGCAGCTTCCGGGCGGCGCGAAGGCCGTCGTCGGTGTTGTCCGGGGGCATGCGGACGTCGACGATGACGGCGTCCGGGCCGTGCTCCGCCACCGCGGCGACCAGCGAGACCGCGTCGCCGACCGCGGCGAGCACGGTGTGCCCGAAACGCTCCAGCAGTCCGACCAGACCCTCGCGCAGGAGGGCGGAATCCTCCGCGATGACCAGCCTCAGTGATTGCACGGGATCTCCACTCGCAGGACAGTCGGCCCGCCGGCCGGTGAACAGAGGAACATTTTGCCGTTGAGGACCGCGAGCCTGTCGGTGATACCGACAAGTCCGGTGCCGGCCGACGTGTCCGCTCCACCGATCCCGTCGTCACGCATCTCCATCACCAGCCGGCCGCCGCCGAGCCTGCCGCGCACCCAGGCCCGGGTCGCCTCGCTGTGCTTGGCGACGTTGGCGAGTGCCTCGCACACCACGAAGTACGCCGTGGTCTCCACCTGCGAAGGGAGCCGGTCGGGCAGGGCGATGTCGACCTCGACCGGGATCAGGGAGCGGCCGGCGACGTCTCGCACCGCCGGTCCGAGGCCGCGGTCGGTGAGCACCTGGGGATGAATGTTGTGGATCAGCTCACGCAGCTCCTGGAGCGCCTGCTTGGCCTGGTCCCGCGCCTCCCTGACCTGCTGGGCCGCGAGCGAGTCCGGTGGCAGGTCGAGCCCGGCGAGGCCGAGTTTCATGGACAGGGTGACGAGCCGTTGCTGCGCCCCGTCATGGAGGTCGCGTTCGATGCGGCGGCGCTCCACCTCGAAGGCGTCCACGAGACGGGCACGGGACTCCATGACCTGGACCAGTTCGTCGTCCGCGGGAGCCAGCACCGCCCGGGCCATCGCGGCACGCACGCCCGCCCAGGCGGCGACGGGATAGGCCGCGATCGGCAGGAGCACCACGCCCGCGAGTGTGCCGGCCCAGGCCACGGCGGAGCTCGCGGTCGGCTGGAGGGGGGCACTCATCAGGAAGAGCGGCACCCCGAGGGACACGAAGACGATGCCGATGTCCGTCCACCACAGCACGAGCAGCGCGCCCAGTCCGTAACCGAGATGGCGCAGGCCCCCCGGCGCCCGCAGCCGTTCCTTGAACCCGCTCCACCACGGGCGGGCCCGCTCCTCCCGCGCGTCGGCCGACGGGATGGTCATCACGAGCCGCAGGCGCCAGCGTTCGTAGCGGGACACGGCCAGCGCCACGAGCGCGGCCGACGCGAGGACCACCACGACGGCGAGCGGTCCCAGCGCGGACCACAGGAAGTACAGCAGGGCCCCGAGCCCCGCGACACAGGCTCCCGTGGCAGCGCTCGACAGCAGATAGGCGAGCGACCGCCAGGGCCAGGACGACGTGAGGAAGCTCAACGGGCGTTGTGCGAGGGCCTCCAGCGTATTGCGCGCGATCACGCTGTGACCGTAGCGGTTGGGATCCGTCATCGGCAGTGGTGCCAGGTCTACTTCGGATTTCCAGCCAGCCCCCAGGGCCGGGAGGCTCCCGCGGCGGCCACCACCTGCGGGTCGACGGTGGGCCGCTCCCCGCGTCGCGCCACGACGACCGCTTCACCGCGCGCCAGCGGCACCGTCACGGAGCCCGCGCCGCTGCGACGCCATGGCCTCGGCCTGCCCTTCTCGTCGAGCACCTCGAACGGCCCCTCGATGCCGTGGTCGAGCACCAGCGGCTCACCGGCTTCGCTGCGCACCCTGATCCAGTCGGTGCGTCCGTGGCTGCGCACGGCGTCGACGAGGAAGGCGCCGGGAGCCCGCAGCCCGGCCACCGTCGCCTGTGGCCACTCCCGCGGTGTCGCGGGGAAGACCCGCAGGGCGCCTGCCCGCGTGTCGAGCAGGAGGTCGAGGGCCGCGTGTCCCGCGGAGAGGGGCACGGACACCGCCGTCTCACCGCCCGTCTCGCCCTTGCTCCCGCGGTAGAGCGCCCCGCCTCCGAGGTCCGCCAGGAAGTGCCGGAGGTGGGAGAGGGCGTCATCGGAGTCGCCCACCGCCGCGGCGAGGCTCGCGGCGGCGACGTAGGAGGAACCGTGCCAGCCCTCGCGCCGGGCGGCCCAATGGGCGTAACTGCGCCGTGCGAGGTCCATGCGGGCGTCCGTGAGCCGCTCCCGCAGCGGGTGGAGCCACAGCAGATGTGAGGGGTGCGCGTGGGAGCGGGTGAGGGCGACACCGCGGCCGATCAGCACCCCGTCGGGGCCCGTGGGGTACGGCGCGAGGCGGGCCGCGATGTCGCGCCAGCGGTCGAGTCCCCCTTCCCGGATCTTGAGCCGCCGGGTGGAGTCGATCAGTGAGGACAGCGCCCAGCGCAGCAGAGCGAGGCTGTAGGTGGCGTCGGCCGCGTCGGCGTAGTGCGGCGAGTGGGTGGCCGGCAGGTGCAGCCGCCCGTCGGGCTCCTCCACGAGGAAGTGCGCGTAGAAGCCGACCGCCTTGCGCAGCCCGGGGTGCAGCCGGTCGCGGAGGATGCGGATGTCCATGCTCTTGCGGTACGCGGCCTCGACGGCGGGCAGCCCCCATGCGCTGATGGGCTCGTCGGCCCGGCCGCCCTTGGAGCCGACGCCGGGCAGAGCGCCGTAGAGATGGCTGTGGCTCGCGGCGCGCGGACGGCCGGCCGCGGTGCCGGCCACCGCGTCGAGCGCGAGGTGGTCGGTGGTGCCGAGCAGCGGGTGGCCGAAGCCGACGGCACGGGGATCACCGCGCAGCGCCGCCGCCGACAGGTAGATCTGCGCCCAGTAGAACCGCTGCACGGTGCGGTCCGGTACGGAGATGAAGCCGCGTCGGTAGTGGGCGTGCCACCAGCGGCGGTGCTCGGCGCCGAGGCGTTCGGGGTCGGCGAGGACCCGGCGGACCGCTCCGGCGTCGCCGCCGGCGGCCATGACGCGTTCCGGTCCGCGCCTCTCCTCGCGGTACGGCAGCGGGCGGCCCGCGCCCGTGTCGGCCATGCGCTCCCAGGCGGCTCCCGACTCCGCCCCTTCGGTCGTCAGACGGACGACGAGGACGCCGCGGCCGTGGGGCACCAGAGCCGTGAGGCGTACCCGGCCGCGCGTCGTGGTGACGGTCGCCGTGAGCTCCGCCCGCCACAGGTCCAGCTGCCAGTGGTGGGCCGTGGGCGTCCCCGCGAGACGCAGGACGATGCCGTCGGCGGGTGACTGCCGGTCGTCGTCCCCTGCCCGCACCGCGAAGGCCAGGCGGTTCGGGGAGTCACCGCGGTGGACATGGACCCGCAGGGAGCCGTCGCCGAGGCAGGGCGCGTCGTGCCACGCCTCGGGCGGGCGGTCCCAGATCATCCGGGCGTCCCGTACGGATTCCTCGTAGGGGTCGGTCCGCCGGGCCACGTCCGCCGCCCGGGCCGGTGTGCCGGTCGCTCCCGTGGTCGCGGCCGCCGCCAGTCCCACGGCCGCCGATCCTTGCAGGACCGTCCTTCTGCGCGGCCGGCTCATCGGGGTTGCCCCTGGCCCGGCCGGGCTTCCAGGGCCAGCTTCTCCAGTACGTCGACAGCGGCGCCCGGACCGTTCAACCGGCCCATGCGGGCGGAGAGCTCCGACAGCTTGCGGCGGATGCCGTCGTCCGCCACCACCTCGTCGAGGGCGGCGACGAACCGGGCCCCCTCGCTCTCGGCCGGCACGACGACGCCCGCGCCGACGGCGGCGAGGCGCCGGGCGATCTCCTGCTGATCGGCAGCCCGTGGCACGAGGACCATGGGTTTGCCGAGTGCGAGGCCCTCCAGGGCGGAGTTCATCCCGCCGTGCGAGAGGAAGGCGTCGCAGCGCTCCAGGACGGCGGACTGCGGCACGTACTTCCGGGCTATCACATTCTCGGGGAGCGGCCCGAGTTCGGCCGGGTCGGTGTGCGAGGTGGCGAGCACCACCAGCCAGCGGGTCCCGGCGAAGGCATCGGCGATCTTGCGGAAGAACTCCGGGCCCCGGGTGAACATGGTGCCGGTGGACACGTACAGGGACGGCTCGCGCTCGATGCGCTCCCAGGGAAGGTCGTCGGAGTACCCGGCGGCCGAGCCGTCCGTCCCGACGGGCTCGCGGCGCAGTGGTCCGACGAAGTGGAAACGCTCATCGAACGAGGCGCGGGCGGGCTGCAGTTCGGGCACGCAGTTGACCAGCGCCTTGGCGGCTCCCGCCGTGACCCTGCGGCGCAGTCCGGGCTGGATGCGCGCGATGCCGGACAGCTTGACGAGGGTGGCCACGCGCGGACCCAGCTGCCGGCGCACCTCTTCGAGCAGGACCTCTTCGCTGACGGCGTAGGTCACGTAGAAGGAGACGAAGGGCACGTGGGCCGCTTCGGCGGCGCGGATTCCCCAGATCGCCATGATGTCGGCTACGACGACGGCCGGATCCCACTTCGGCCAGCCGCCGATGAGTTCCGCGGTCAGGCGGCGCTGCTCCCGGAAGACGTTCCAGATGCGGCGGATCCGGCGCAGCCGGTGGCCGAACGTGGGCCGTTCCGGTACGCCGCCACGGGGCCGGATGGCTATCTCGGTGACCGTGCAGCCCACCTCGCGGAACACCTCCGCGAAGGGGGCGCTGATCACCACGTCGACGTGGTGCCCACGCTCCACCAGTTCGGCGGCGAGGGCGACCATCGGGGTCACGTGCCCGTGCAGAGGAAAAGGGGCCAGGAGATATCGCGTCATGAACTCTGCCTTCCCACAGGAGAATTCATGGAGAATTCCCATCGGCAGTCGTGACGTTAACAGCTGCCCCAATGGGAGTCACCGTCATTAAGTCTGGAGCGAAAGACGCACGACACCGCCGGTGGCCTTATCGGCGTTTCTCCGACAGTAGTTGACGGTTCGCCGTACGGGGCGGCAGGCTGTTCGACCATGACCGCTCCCAGCACGACGAGCCTGCTCGACCTGTTCGGTTCTGAATGGGCGGACAACCCCTACCCATTCTATGCCGAACTGCGCATGGAGAACCCAGTCCAGTGGGACGAATGGATGCAGTCCTGGGCGATACTCGGGCATCCGGAGATCGTCCAGCTCTCCAAGGACGACCGCCTCTCCGGTGCCCGCATATCCGATTTCTACGAAAGTCTCCCTGCGCAGTCGCGAGGAAATGTCGAACTGCTGGCCAAAACACTCTCCGACATGATGCTCTTCAATGAACCGCCCCGCCACACCGGACTGCGGCGGCTCATCAAACCCGGGCTCACACCCCGTTTCGTACGGGAGATGCGTCCACTCATAGAGGAACTGGCGAACGAGCTGCTCGACCGGGTCGCCGGCCAGGGGCACATGGATGTCATCCATGACTTCTCCGAGCCGCTGAGCCGCGGCATCATCGCGAAGCTGGCCGGCGTGCCCGACGACGACGCGCACCTGCTGGAGAGCTGGCAGGGGCTGCTGCACGAGTTCTTCACCCAGTCCAGCGCGGAGAACGGACGCATCGAGACGCTCAGGGAGTCCTTCGACAAAGGCGCGCGCGCCCGGCGTGACGGTACGGCCGACGACCTCTTCAGCCAGGTGATCAGCCCGCAGCTGCACGACGCCGACTACACCGACGACGAGGTCTTCGCCAATTTCCTGCTGCTCATCGACGCGGGCCAGGCGACCACGACGCACCTCATCGGCAACGCGGTGCTCGCCCTGCTCCAGAACGGGGACCAGACCCGCCTCCTGCGCGACAACCCGGAACTGACCACGAACGCGGCCCATGAGCTGATGCGTTACGACAGTTCGGTTCAGTTCACCACCCGGATCGCCCTCAGCGACATCGAGATCGGCGGGCAGCGGATACGCGGCGGCCAGTCGGTGACGCTGGTCCTCGGTTCCGGAAACCGCGACCCCCGGCGCTATAAGGATCCGGACACCCTCGACATCACACGCAGAGCGGCCGACCATCTCTCCTTCGGGCACGGAATCCACTACTGCCTCGGGGCCTCGCTCGCCCTCTCGGAAATCGATGTCGCGATGCGCACGCTGTTGCGCCGGGTGGACAACTGGGCCCTCGCCAAGAGTGATCCCGACTGGCTGGACAGCATCAACTTCCGTTTCCTGAAGAGCCTGCCGATCACCTTCGAACCACGCGACTGAGAGGCGCCAGTGTCGTACCTCGGATTTCCTCGGCTGAATTTCGCCGGCACCTTCCAGGCCGATGTGGCCACAGCGAACAACCTCGTGCCCTACTTCGACAACGATCTCTTCGAGCCGCGGTTCCAGTGGCGCATGGATCTGCCGGATCCGAACGGCCTGTGGAACCCCCGTGGTTCCGGGGCGCTGCGGCTCACCGACGTGCGGGTGACCAGCGTCTGCCACCCCGACGGCCGGGTGGTGACCAAGGGCTCCGCGGACCCGGTGGTGGGCGGGCGGATCGCGGACGACGACCGGCGCCCCAACGGCAAGTTCGTGGACCTCGACCCGCAGAACCAGATGGTCTCCGAGATCTACGGCCTGCGCCTGCGCGTCCTGGACGGCAAGGGCCGGGAACAGCTGCGCGGCGACTTCGCGCCGGCGGCCATGGAGGACGTGTGGATCCGCGCGACGCTGCCCTCGGGCCGCGGTGACCCGTCCGCCACCTACCAGTCCGTCCTCACAGACGTGCGGTGGGCCGAGGACCTCACGTCACCGCTGCTGCGCACGATGCGCGGGGCCACCCACGGTGACAAGCTCTCGGTGAAGCTCAACCTGGACGGCGTGGAGGACGGCGTCGAGCGGTGGCTGGACTCGCTCACGTTCGGCCGGCTCGTGGGAGCCATCGGCCCCTACGCCGAAGGGGAGCCGCACCATCTGGTGGCGGGCCGCAGACTGCGCAGGTCCGGTGACGCGGGGCCGCTGCACCACGCGCCGTGCCGGGTCGACGAGAAGGCGCGTACGGTCTTCGTCGACCTGGGCAACAGCATCCGGGCCACGTCGCGCGGTGGGCCGCTGGAGAGCGTGGGCCCGCTGCGCCTTGTGGCCCTGGACGACGACGGCGGGGAGCAGGTCGAACTCGGCGCGCTCCAGGGTATGGACAAGGACTTCTACGAGCGCCTGGCGGGCATCGCCACCGTCCGCCTCACCTCCGCGCAGGCCGCATCGGTGCGCGACCGGCGTCTCGCGGTCGTGGACACCTCCGGGGCACAGCCCGCCGTCGTCCTCGCCGAGAACAAGGACGCGACCTTCCTGCGCGCGGACGGCGGGGTCTTCCGCATCTATCCGCAGGCGCCGCACGACACCGCGAAAACCTCCGTGCACGCCACCCGGTACGGCCGGCCGGCCGCGGGCGTACGGATAGACCTCGACGCACAGGCGCTGCCCGCGGCGCTACAGGCCCCGAAGACGGTGACGACCGGCTCCGACGGCCGGGCCGAGATCACGCTGACCGGAAAGGACCCGGGCAACCCGCGGCGCGTCGTCGACGGCATCGTGGCCGACCTCGCCTACGGCTTCGCCGAGGGCCCCGGGGAACCCGAGGGCCGGTTGAGCGTCCGGCTCTTCAGCCACCACAAGGCACCCGAGCGCCCGACCTGGGTCCGTGACGTGCAGCCGGTCCTCCAGCAGTACGCCAACCTCTACCCGGCCATGCACGACGTGTTCGACCTGGGCCACTACGGCCACGTCACCGAGCACTCCGTCTACATCACCAAGACGCTGCTCGCGCCACGGGAATCACCCCACCACATGCCCGTCACACGGGATCTCTCACCAGGAAAGCGGGACACCATCGTGAAGTGGCTGGCCACCAAACCGGCGCCGCCCATCCTCGACATCGACACGCCCGACGACCTGCGCTCGGCGCTCCAGCAGGCGCTGCTCGTCGAGCACGCGACCATCCCGCCCTATCTGGCGGCGCTGCTGTCGGTGAAGTCGGGTTACAACACCGAGATCGCCGCGATCATCCGGGGTGTGGTGCTAGAGGAGATGCAGCACATGGCCCAGGTCGGCAATCTGCTGACCGCGGTCGGCGGGAAACCGCGGATAGGCCGCCCCGGCCTGGTGCCGACCTACCCCGGGCGGCTGCCGGGGCCGGTGCTGCCCGATCTGAAGGTGCGGCTGCGCAAACTGTCCCTGGAGCACGTCGAGAACGTCTTCATGGCCATCGAGCTGCCCGAGTACCCGGTGGTCGACGGGAAGCGGTTCAAGGGCGCCGTGATCAACTCCGACGACGTCAAGGTCAGCCGCAAGGGCGAGATCCTGGCCGCGGACGGCAAGGCCGTGCGCACGCTGGAGAGTTGGTTCGAGCGGGCCGAGTACAAGCCCCAGACCATCGGCTGGTTCTACAACCAGATCGCCCGCGCCATCATCCGGCTCGACCGCGAGGGCAAGCTGTTCACCGGTGACCCGGCGCGACAGGTCAGCTGGCCCGGCGCGCCGGGCGTGCTGTTCCGCGTCGAGGACAAGCGCTCCGCGCTGCTGGCCATCCACCAGATCATCGAGCAGGGCGAGGGCAGCCCGCACGACCTCAACGGGAACGGCGTGGCCGACCCGGACGAGTTCGGGCATTACTACCGATTCCAGGAGATCGTCAAGGGACGGCGGCTCGTCAAGAACAGCAAGGGCTCGTGGGTCTTCGAAGGGGCGCGCGTGCCCTTCGACCCCGACGGGGTGCACCCGATGGCCGACGACCCCGACACCTACAAGCTGCCGTCCGGTTCCGCGGCCCGCCGCGACTCCGAGCAGTGCGACGAGTCCTACACCCGCGCACTGACCTCCCTGAACCGGGTGTTCAACGGCCACCCGGACGAAATGGACGACGCCGTCGGCCTCATGTACCAGATGCAGGTACAGGCCAAGAAGCTGCTCGGCATCAAGGTGCCGGACGGTGGTGGCACGGTCGTCGGCCCTTCGTTCCAGTCCCCCGGCGTGCATTTCTGATCACCCACGAGAGGGCATCGACATGAATGACGACGGCACACTGCGTCTGCACTGCAACGAGAACCCCTACGGCCCGCCCGACGGGGCCATCGAGGCCGCGACCGCCGAACTGCGGGAGCGGATCCACGAGTACCCCGACACCGAGTCCGCCCTGCTGCGCTCGCGCCTGGCCGCCCACTACGACGTGGCCGAGGACATGGTGGCGGTCGGCAACGGCGCGGACGAGCTGGTCCTGCTCACCGCCCTGACCTTCCTGCGCCCCGGCGACGGGGTCCTGGTCACCGACTCCACCTTCCCCGGCTACGGCGCGGCCGCCGCGCGCGCCCGCGCCACGGTCCACGGCGTACCGCTGAGCGGCCACCGGGTGGCCGTGGACGCGCTGACCGCGGGCCTGGCCGAGGACGGTGTCCGCCTGGCCTTCGTGTGCAATCCGCACAACCCGACGGGCACGGTGCTCGACGCCGCCGATGTGGAACACATCATCGACCGCGCCGAGGCGGCGGGCGTGATACCCGTCTTCGACGAGGCGTACATGGAATACGCGTCGCCCGAGTACGAGTCCGCCGTCGGGGCGGTGCGCGCGGGGCGGCGCCTCATCGTGCTGCGCACCTTCTCCAAGATCTGGGGGCTGGCCTCGCTGCGGGCCGGGTACGCCCTCGGTCCCCGGGACCTCATCGCCAGGATCGCCGAGACCCACCGGACCGTGCCGTTCAGCGTGAACCGGCTCGCCCACCGGGCGGCCGCCGCCGCGCTGGAGCACCCCGAGCACGTGGAACTCCACCGCCGGCGCAACGCCGAGACCCGTGAACTGCTCTATGAGGCCCTTGAGTCCGCGGGGGTCGGGTACATCAGATCGCAGACCAACTTCGTCCTCGTCGAGGCGCCCGGCGGCGGCGCCGAACTGGCCGCCCGGCTGGCGACGGAACACGGCATCGCCACCCGCGACCTGGAGCTCTTCGGTCTGCCCGGTCATCTGCGGGTCACGGTCGGCACGCCGGAGCACGTCGAGCGGTTCTCCCGGGCCCTGGCCGCGACGCTCCCTGTGCCGCCGGTCCGCCGTATGCCGGGCAGCGGCCTCGGCGCGCCGCGCGGCGCCGAGGCCTTCCCCACCCTGGAGCCGCAGGAACCGGCCGCTCTGTTCAACGGATACGTCGGCGCGAACGTGGTGCTCGCCCTCACCGAGCTGGGGGTGTGGGACGCACTCGCCGACGGCCCGCGGACCCTGGACGACCTCCTGGCGCGGACCGGCACGGACGAGGCCAAGTTCTCCGCGCTGCTGCGGGTCGCCGCGCTCCTCGGCCACCTGGAACTGGGCCCCGACACGGTGGAGCTGACCCCCGCGGGACGCGAACTGGTCCGCCACTGCGGGTACTTCACCTGGGGAGTCGGCGGCTACGGAGAGGTGATGAGCCGGCTCGCCGGCCTCGCCGACGGCTCCGTGACGTTCGGGCGCGAGGTGAACAGGGACGGCCGGCACGTCGCCGTGGGCTCCGGTCAGGTGGGGCGGTGGATGATGCTGCCCGTCGAGGAGAAGGTCACGGCGGCCCTCGACTACGCGTCGGTGGCCGACCTGGGATGCGGTGACGCGTCCCGGCTGATCCGGCTGTGCGGCACCGACACGGCGCGGCGCGGCGTGGGCATCGAGGTGAACGCGGCGGCCTGCGAGTCCGCGCGGCAGCGGATCGACGAGGAGGGTCTGTCGGACCGGCTCGACGTGGTGCTCGCCGACGTGCTCGACCATGTCGATCAGCGGACGTTTCCCGGCATCGACCTGGTCACCAGCTTCCTCATGATGCACGACCTGTTCGAACTCACCGGGGACCCCGGGGGTGTGATGCGGATGCTGCGCGACGTCTTCCCCGACGCACGGCACTTCATGATCGCGGACACGGTGGCCCAGGACTGGTCGGCGCAGAGCGGGCCGCTGCCGGTCTTCTCCGCGGAGTTCGAGCTGGTGCACACCTTCATGGAGACCCCCATTCTCGGGCTCGACACCTATGAGAAGGCATTCGCCGAAGCGGGGCTGCGCGTCGAGCGCCGCGAGCCGTTCGGAGCTCCTTCGACCTGGTTGTGGCTGCTGAGCACCGACCGGTAGAGAGCCGACAACGGGCTGCCCGAGTGCGGATCACGCACTCGGGCAGCCCGTTGTCCGTGCCGTGTCAGCTCGCGAGGACCGCCTTCATCACGGATCCCGCGGTCACCGCGGCCACGGCCTCGTCCGCCGACGCCAGAGGGTAGGGGGTCACCAGTGCCTCCAGGTCGAATCGCGCGGTCAGCGCGGGCAGCAGCCGGATGTAGTCGACGAGGTGGGCCCCGGTGAAGGCCCAGGAGCCGATGACGTCCAGCTGCCGGTGGACGATCTGGTGCGGGTTGATCAGGGTGTCACCCGCGTCCGTGTACTGGCCGACGACGAGGTACGCACCGCCCCGGCGGGCCAGTCCGAGCCCCTGCCCTACGGCGGCCGGCACTCCGGTGCACTCGATGACCAGGTCGGCGCCGTGGCCGCCGGTCAATTCGCGCACCCGCTCCAGGACCTTGTCGGCGGCCTCCTGCCCGCCGTCGACGATGTCGATGTGCTCGTCACCGATGCGCGCCCGCGCGGCGAGGTCGAGCCGGCCGGCGGGCCCGCCGACGATGATCACCTGCTCGGCGCCGCTGAGCTGGGCGAACGCCGCCGCGGCCAGGCCGACGGGACCGCTGCCCTGAACGACGACGCTCTCCCCCACCCGTACCGGCCTGCGGTCGTACAGGGCGTGCACCATGGTGGGGCCGGCGCAGGCCAGCGACATGGCGGCCAGCGGAGCGACGCCGTCGGGCAGCCGGACCACCGTGGTGCCCTCCCGCAGGAAGATGTGGTCGGCCCAGGACCCGGAGAGCGCGGACGGCTCCGTTACGGGCCGGTTGACCCCGTACGTCCTGCGGTTCTCGCAGAGCGTCGGTTCCCGGTACTGCCGGCAGGGCACACAGACGCCGCAGGCGATCGATGACGCCCACATGACCGTGTCGCCCACGCTCAGCGGGCGGCCCTGGGCGTCGTGCCCGGCGCCGGGACCGGTCTCGTACACCGTGCCGAGGCCCTCGTGGCCGAGCACCAGTGGCGTCGGGATGTCGAGGTGGCCCTGGCTCAGATGCACGTCCGTGCCGCAGATCCCGCCGTAGTCGCAGGCGACGACGAGTTCACCCGGCCCCGCGGACGGCACCTCGAACGAACGCAGCGCCAGCGGTGCGCCGAAGCGTTCGAGCACCACGGCGCGGGCGCTGAGCTTTTCGGCCCGGCCGGTCATACCGGCCCTCCGACCCTCAAGTCGATCGGCTCGTCACTGAACTCCAGCGGCGCCGTGTCCCGTCCGACCACGTACGGGGGCCTGGGCTCCCCGAGGGGGACCGGCACATTGGTGACGTCGTTGTACGTGGCGATCAGCAGGCGGCGCGGGAACGGCGACATATTGGGCGCGGAGCCGTGCACGATCTCCGGATCGAAGAGGATCACCGAGCCCGCGGGGCCCTTGGGGCTGACCATGCCGTGCCGGTCGACCAGGTCGCTCATCTGCGCGGGGCGCAGGGCTATGTCGTCCGGGTCGAGGTGCTGCGACGACCGGGTCGAGGCGTTGCGGAAGTCCCGGAGCAGACCGGACCGGTGTGAGCCGGGCAGGAAGATCAACGGGCCGTTGAACTCAGTCACTTCGTCGAGGAACAGACCGACGTTGACCTGGCGCGGTTCCAGCAGGTTGTCGGCGAGCTTCCAGGCGAGGAAGTCCTGGTGCCAGGCCCATTTGTCACCACCGAACGCCGGCTTGGCGTTGATCTTGAACTGGTAGACGTAGAGGTGGTCGGACATCAGCTGCCGAGCGGGACCCAGCAGCCGGGGGGTGCGCACCAGCGTGGCGAACTCACGGCGTCGCTCGTGCGAGGCGTACACCGCGCGCACCGCTTCGTCGTTCTCCTCCAGGATGCGCTGCGGGCCCGGGGTCAGGCAGTCGGCCTCGAAGCCGTCCACCAGGGCCTCGACCTCGCTGGGGTCGAAGAGGGATTCGAGGACCAGGAAGCCGGTCTCCCGGTACTGGGCCATCTGATCGGGACTGAGCTGCACTCTTTCCTCCACTTGCTGCTTCATGACCAGTACAGGAGCCGGCCCTCACCGGTGACGCCCAGAAAGAAGGACAGGCTGATCCGGCGTCCCTCGCCCTCGCTCGCCCTGACAAGGTGGTAGTTGCGGGGGTCGAAGACGATCGCGTCGCCGGCCTCGGGGCGTACGGCCGCGAACGGTTCGTCGGCGACCATGTCCTCGGCCCATCCGTAGCCGTCGCGGAACCGCTCGTCCGCCGGGCTCCAGCGGCGCCGGTAGACCCAGGTGTCGCCACCGCCCTCGGGCATCGACAGGTACCAGTTGAAGGCGAGCTGGCAGACGGGCTCGGTGTCGAGGGCGCCGGGCAGCTCACGGACGATCTCGTCCCAGTGCATCTTCATGCCGGTGGCGATTTCCCGGATCATCCCGGCGAAGAGCGGCCGGCCCCCACAGGTCGCCGGCTCGACCGGACCCGGCCACACGGAGCGGAAGTGCTCCACCGCGAGGTCGAGCGGGTCACCGCCGTCCAGCAGGACCGACCGGACGACGGTCGACTCCTCGGCGCTGCGCCAGTAGTCCTGGTTCAGCTCGCGGGCGCCGTAGTAGTCGTAGGCCGCCGGCCCGAGCTTGGCCACCGGCGGGTAGACGACCTCGGCGTCGTAGGCGCCCAGCGGGTGCTCGTCGAGCGCCCCCATGATCTTCGCGCAGGTCTCGTCGGAGCCGAAGCCCCGTACCCGCACCGCACCGAGCACGCCGGAGGCGAGCCGCCGCAGGTGGTCCGGGCGGAGGCCGTCGGTGACCTCGGCGTCGAACAGCGTGTAGATCGGCGAGCTGTTGCTGCTCACGTCCTCCAGCTGACGGGTATCCAATTCGGCCACGCAATCCCCCAATTCCCGCACTCAAAGTGCTTATTCATGGGCTTTCTTGCCAGCGGACGCTAACAGTCGCGAACTTCCCAGTCACCCTTGTTAAGCAGTACTTGAAACAGGCCCGAGAGGCATTGACTGGGTCCGTACGACGGAGCAGACTGCGCGAGATATCGGGAATCGAATGACAGCCGATGAGCGGAGTCCCCGTGAATGACATAACCGTCTGCATTGCCACGATCCCGCCGCGTCAGGAGCACCTGCAGAAGGCGCTGGCCTCGGTGACGCGGCAGACCCTCCAACCCGCCTCGCTCGTCGTCGAGTACGACCACGAGCGGTCCGGGGCCGCGGCCACGAAGAACAGGGCGCTGGCGAAGGTGACCACCGCCTGGACGGCGTTCCTCGACGACGACGACGAGTTCCTCCCGCACCACCTGGAGCGGATCCGCGACTGCGCGGAGACCACCGGCGCCGACGTGGTCTACCCGATTCCGCGTGTCCCCCGGTACGAGAGCGGGCGGGACCCGATGGGGCGCTACGGCGTGCCGTTCGACGAGGAGGAGCTGCGCCGCCGCTCCTACATCCAGACCACCACGCTGGTCCGCACCGACCTTTTCAAGAAGGCCGGCGGGTTCCAGCTGCCCAAGGACTTCCCCGGCTGCCCCTTCGACGACTGGGGTGCCTGGCTCGCACTCCTCGATGTGGGGGCGAAGTTCGTGCACCTGCCGGAGGAGACGTTCATCTGGAACCACTGGGGCATGGGACAGCCCGGCGTTCCGGGCAACACCTCGGGCATGGCCAGCCGTTGGTGACAGACCCCGTGGGGGAGGGGCGGTCTCGTGCCGCCATGCCCGGTCCGGTGTGCACGTCACGGGGCCGAGCGTGAGCTCCATGCGCTCCATGCGGGCGAGCGCGAGGACCCCGGCGGTCTCAGGCACGTC